>DBGAZC010000076.1:0-3442 GCA_048472015.1 Collinsella sp.
TTGGGGTAGAGCGGCGCCTCCTCGATGAGGCTGCCGATTGCGTAGAGGTCCTCGCGGCGCCAGGCGTGCCCGGCAAAGAGGATCTCCCCGGCCGTCGGCCGCAGCATCCCGCAGATCATCTTGAGCGTTGTCGACTTGCCGGCGCCGTTGGGGCCGAGCAGCCCGTACACCTCGCCCTCGCGGATATGAAGGCTCACGTCGGCCACGGCATCCTGCGCCTGGTCGCCGCGTCCGAAGCGCTTGGTGAGCCCGCGCGTCTCGAGCATGTAACCCATGGGTTCGTCCTTTCTCTTCCGGGCGCGCGGGCCGAGCCACCGTGCCCGCGCGCCTTACCTTTCGGGTTCACCATCCATGGTGGGGCGCGTTTCTAACGAAGCTGTAACGGCCGTTGGGCTCTTTTGGCGCCAGCCCTTCTCGACCCGTACGCCACTCATGGTATGTTTATCGCGATAATAAGGACGGAGGTGCCCGTGGCACGCAATAAGTACCCGGAGGAGACGGTCGAGAAGATCAGGGGTGACGGCCCATCGAGTGTTATTTTGCGGGCTAGGCGCATCGAAAGCGACCTTTCGTGGTATAAACTACTTGCCGGAAGCCGCGGCTTTCAGAGTACGGCTTACGTGTACGTTTAACCTCCGTGGGCGACGGGGTGCCGCAAGGCGTAGAATATCGCCCACCTGTAGGGGCCTGCAGCGATGCGGGCCCCGCTTCGTATGAAGGGGGCGTAACCGATGAAGATCGTATCCATCTCCCAGGATTTCTTCGACCTCGTCGAGGGCGACCGCGAGCTCATGCTTAAGCACAATCGCCCCTGCATCGTGGTGGTGAGGCTGCGTTTCCGCGGGAAGCGCAGGGACTTCGCCGTGCCGCTGCGTTCCAACATCGCCCCTAACGTGCCCAAAGACCAGTACTTTGCACTGCCACCCCGCCCCACGACGCGCCCCGGCTGCCGCCACGGCATCCACTACATCAAGATGTTCCCCATAACCAAGGCCTACCAGCGCCGCTTCAGGACCGAGGGCTCGGCCTACTACGAGACGCTCCAGCGCATCATCGATGGCAACACCAAGCGCATTGTCTCCGAGTGCCAGGCATACCTCGACCGCTACGAGCGCGAGGGAAGGCCTCGCTTTGCCGTCGACATCGACCGCATCGTGGGGCTGCTGGAGGGCGAGAAGTAGGGCACCTCGGCTCAGTCTCGAGCCATGCGGAGTCGCTCCGCATTTTTGAACGCCGCGTGTGCGTCTCAAATACTTGAGAAACAAGCTGTGAAGTGCGGTGGCGCGCCCGTGCCCGTGCATAGCCGTCACCATCAGCGTCTACGCGGCGTCGGCTTCAAGTGGAACTGACGCCGCTGCTGTATATGGTTTGCCTTGCTGCGAATGGCGATCAATGCCCGCGATGCTTCTGCTTGCGCTTCAGTTTTCTCTGCTCGAAGCGCGCATCAGTCTCATCCGCGCGACGCTGGCTTCTTGCATGAGCCGACTCCCGCTTCATCGTCTCCCGCTGATTCGAGAGCGCCTGCTGCGCCTTGGTGCTCACCGCGGGCCGCTTAAGTGCTTTCGCCGCCTCGCGAGCGCGCCGCTTGGGGTTCTTCGCGGGCTTGCTCGCCTCGGTCGAATCGTGACCGAAGAACGAGAGCTTCGCCCATTTGCTGACAACGAATCGCAGGATCTCCTCATCGGACGGCTCCGCGCCGAAGACGATGCGGGCGACGCCGTATCTGCCGCCCTCGACGTGCTCCGCCAGCCCGACCCAGAATTGACCGTCGTGATATGACGATGAGCAGCAAGTCGCTGATAGCCGCCCTGCGAAGCTAGTTGCCTTGTTCGCAGCCGGGCCGCAGGCCGCACCTACGCTCGAGCTCTGCCACGAGGGCATCGTTGTCGGTCACCGAGACGATGGCGTCGCCGTCGTAGGGCGCCTCGATATAGACGCGGTCGAGCGAGTTGGCCGTCCCCGCCCAGAGCGTCCTGGTGCGCCGGACGCCCCGCACGTGGGCGTAGGGTATCACCGAACGCATCCCAGCGTACACGACGACGAGGCGGTCGCCGTAGAGCTCGAGGCGGTTGCTGCGGACGGGAAGGGCGGCCAGGGCCACGAGGGCCGGGACGGGTAGCAGCGCGAGCCAGCCCCATAGGAGCGCGGGACTCGAGCTCAGGAAACACGCGATACACGCCGCGGATAAACCGCCCGCCACAATCACCATGGCCGCTATGAACCACGGGTCTGTCCTGCCGGGGAACACCCGCTCCGGCCGCTCGCCCTTCTCACCCATTACGGCCTCCCTCCCGACGCCCTCCCTAGCGGAGCGTGGGGCCGGAGAGTGCCTTGAACCCGTCGCCGACCATCTCGCCCCCCGTTCCGTGGGCCTTCTGTAGTGGTGTGTACCCCCGACTGTTCGACGGATGTCGTACGATTGAACGGTTTTCGAACTTTTTTAAGATGGGTGCGGCAGGATCGAGCAGATTGTTCGCACGAGAGGCTCCCCGCCGCCGCGCCCGGTCTCGGGTTCGATGCATCGACATCCGTCTCAGGTGGTGTCTCCGCTGCGCGACATTGCAGGGGGCAAAGCCGAGATGTCATGGGGCGCGCCGAGGCTTTGCCCGCGGGGCGAAGATTCTAGGGGTCCGACGTGGCCTGGAGGGGAGACGGACATGCAAGCGCTTATGACTGAGGAGCTGGCCGAGTGCCTGCCGCCGCTGTACGCGACCGAGGGAGGGGCACTCGCCCTCGACCTCACAAACCCGGAAGGCGAGGACCACCTTGACCTCTGGTGCTCGCTTACCATCAACCTTTCGGGTGACCCCTTCGCCTCCACGTGGCGCATTCACACTTGTGCCCGGCATCATGGGCATGGGCGTCGCCAAGTCGGCCGACGGGGCGCAAGCCTCTGTTGACTCAACGTTCGACGAGATAAACCGCATGTTCTCAAAGCTCGGCTTTATCGATTACAATTCACGCCTCGCGCAAGGGCCGTTCTACTCCCCAAACCTAATCTGCCTGTCGCACGCATCGAGGCGACGGGGCGGCGCCTCCTCGCGTGAGTCAATTCCTGTTTTACTGGTGCGGATCCCAACATGCCCTTATGCATGGTGCCCTGCCGCTTTCGAAACTTCAAAACCATTCGATTTTCGAAACTGAGTGGGAATAAGCTATCGGTACGCTTTTTTATAAAATGTAAAAAAGCACCCCCATAACTGATGAAATGGACGCTGAGAAAAAGGGGTGCATCTTGCGTATATACCGACGTGAAGATCTACCTCTATCTTGCATCGCGCGGGTATGAGCTTTCTGTGGCCCGTATTGGGAAGCTCGAGTGTGACTTCATCGCTCGTAGGCGCAATGCTTACGCCTACATCCAGGTCTCTATGTCGATTGCCGACAGAGGCGTCGAGGAGCGCGAGTACAGGCCGTTCGGCCACATCAGGGATGGTTGTCC
>DBGAZC010000077.1:0-7157 GCA_048472015.1 Collinsella sp.
TGGGCAACCAAGGGTTTGCGGGTGATGACCTTGAGTATCGGCACGTTGCCGCACACGCACACCGGAATCTCCGGCGGACACGTGCACCCCTGGCTCATCTCCTTAAAGTGGTTCTTTACGATACGGTCCTCGAGCGAGTGATACGAGATGACGCAGATACGTCCGCCCGGGTTGAGCCACCTGGTGGCGGCATCAAGCCCTCGTTCGAGCACATCGAGCTCGTGATTGACCTCGATGCGAATGGCCTGGAAACTTTTCTTGGCCGGGTGTCCACCATGCCGACGAGCGGCAGCCGGGATACCCGCCTTGATGATCTCGACAAATTGGCCGGTGGTTTCGATCGGTTCTTGCTCGCGGCGGCGCACGATCTCGCGCGCGATCTGCGAGGCGAACTTCTCTTCGCCGTAGACGCGTAGAATCCGGGCGAGGTCGTGTTCGTTATAGGTGTTGATGACCTCAGCTGCGTTTAAGGTGTTATTACCCGGATCCATCCGCATGTCCAATGGGGCGTCCTCGTTATACGAAAAGCCCCTGCCAGGGATATCGAGTTGCGGCGACGAAACGCCCAAATCGAACAGGAAGCCATCGACCCCGGGCACCTCGGCCGAGCAAAGCAGCTCGTCCAAGTCGCCGAAGTTGCCCTTCAGCAGCTGGTGCGGAACGCCGGGAACCTCGCGGTCCAGACGGGCGCCAGCGGCCTCGAGGGCCATGTCGTCCTGATCGACGCCGAGCAAAAGGCCCGTCTCCCCCACCTGCGCGGCCATCTTTACCGAATGGCCGGCACCGCCAAGGGTGCAATCGCAGACAACGGAGCCGCTCTTTAGCCGCAGCGACTCAAGCACTTCGCCGAGCATGACAGGTTCATGCCGATATTCTTGTGTCAAGATCCCACGCTCCATCCGTTACCCGCGCCTTGCCCTTACGAGAAGAAGAGGTCCAGCAGGGCCTCATCGTCATCGTCCTCATCGGCCGCGGCGCGATCCCAAACCTCAAGGTGGTCGTAGTTGCCCACAACCGTGACCTCGCGGTCGAGGTTCGCCTGCTTGCGGAGAGACTCGGAAAGACCGATACGACCGGCACTGTCCACATCCATCGACGTGGTGCGCTTGTTGATCGCCCTCATGAGCTTCTGGTCATTAATGTCACGCGGGTTAAAACCCTCGTGGCCCTCACGACCCGCGAAGAGTCCTTCGACCCACTTATCGAAGGCCTCGGCAGAGAACACGTACAGAGCATCGACATCCAGGGCTTTGAACACGCGAACGTGCTCTCCAAGCTCCTCGCGAAGAGGTGCAGGCAGGGACAGACGACCTTTTGCATCGAGATTGCGCTCGTATGCACCAGTCATTCCCATGTGCGCCCTCCCCTCGGTTACTCAGATGGCACGTACGCGGGGAACCACCCCGCCTGTCGACGTCATTAATAATATGGGGAACCGCCCCATTTTTCAACACCTTTCCCCACCCCTTCCCCCACCCCGCCCCACTACTCCACCCACCATATATTGCAAAACACCCCCAAGCATATGTTCGAAAACACAATATGTTGTGTTTACAGCAACAGCGGGATGCCACCTGTAGAACCACGCCCGCGAACCTCAACCTTCAAGTTGACCTTGAGGCGATTTTTACGTCCCTTTACACGCCGTTCACATCGCCCCCAAACTCCCCCGCCCACGGTACACACGGCCCACCACCGCGTCGGTGTCTGGCGAAAAATGGGACGGGCCCCAGATTGCCCATGCGCGCAAAAGTGCGTCTCGGCAATCTGGGGCCCGTCCCATTTAATATTTATAAATATGCAGGTCAGCGAGGTGCTAGCGATGTGCTAGCGGATGCGCCGCCAGATAGACCTCGGTCAGTTGCGTTCGGTCGACATGCGTGTAGACCTGCGTGGTCGATATATCGGCATGTCCCAAGATCTCCTGTAGCACACGGAGGTCTGCGCCGCCCGCAAGCATATGGGTGGCAAAGGAGTGACGCAGCGTGTGGGGATGGAGTCCCACCAGCCCCACCTGGCGCCCGTAGCGCTCACAGATGGCATGAATGCCCTGGCGCGACAGACGGCGGCCGTTTTTATTTAAAAAGACCGCCGAGGTCTCGGTTCCGCGGGCATGGGCCGCCAAGCGAGAACGCCCCTCAGTTACATAGAGCGTCAGAGCTCGCGCCGCGCTTCCCACCAGCGGTGACAGGCGTTCCTTTGAGCCCTTACCGCGAACGAGCACAAAGCCATCGTCGATATGGATATCGCCCACATCGAGCCCCACCAACTCGCTCACACGTAAACCGCATCCGTAGAGCACTTCCAAGATGGCATGGTCGCGCAAGCCCATCTCGCCCTCGGGGAAGTCTTGATCGAGCAGCGCCGAGACATCCTCCACCGATAGATACTCCGGCAAACGCTCAGCCTTTTTAGGCAGGCGCAACGCCGCCGTTGGATTTTGGGCCACAGCCCCATCGCGCACCAAAAAGGCATGCAGGCCCTTCACGGCCGCAAGCGCACGCTCCACCGAGGCATCGGAATAGCCCCCATCGCGACGGTCGGCGACAAAGCCCTCCACGACCTGACGGGTCACCTCTTCAAAAGACACAATACCCGCCCGCTCCAGATAGGCGCAGTACGTCGTCAGGTCACGACGATAGGCCGCAATCGTGTTGCGCGCCAAACCCCGCTCGACCGCGAGGTAATCGAGATACTCCCCCGCCGCCACGGCGAGCGACGAGGGAGTAGCTTCGGTATGTTCCTTATTCGCCGGCACCCTTAGTCCGTAGCGAGGTTCATGGGCGTCACCTGCAGACGGTCGACACCCTCGTGCTGGCCGATCGAAGCGCGCACGAACTCGCGGAACAGCGGCTGCGGGTTGGTCGGGCGGCTCTTGAACTCGGGATGAGCCTGGGTTGCCACATACCACGGATGCACGTCGCGCGGCAGCTCGACCATCTCGACCAGGCGCTCGTCGGGCGACAGACCCGAGATAACCAAGCCGGCGTCCTCGAGCTGGTCACGGAAGGCGTTGTTGAACTCAAAGCGATGACGGTGACGCTCGTAGACGAGCTCCTCGCCATATGCCTCGCGAGCAAGGGTATCGGCGGCGAGCTTGCACGGATAGGCGCCCAGGCGCATGGTGCCGCCCTTCTCGGTCACGTCCTCCTGCGAGCTCATCAGATCGATGACGCTAAACGGGCCGTCCGGATCGAACTCGGAGGAGCTGGCGCCGGCAAGGCCGACGACGTTGCGGGCGAACTCGCACACGGCCACCTGCATACCCAGGCAAATGCCCAGATACGGAATCTTGTGCTCACGGGCAAACTCGGCCGCGAGGATCTTGCCCTCCAGGGCGCGCTTGCCAAAGCCGCCGGGGACCAGGATGCCCGAGGCGTCGCCCAGAACCTCGGAGACATTCTGCTCGTCGAGGCTCTCGCCGTCGACTAGCTGAACGTCCACATGGCGATCGTAGAAGACGCCCGCATGGTGCAGGGCCTCGATAACCGACAGGTACGCATCGGGCAGCTGCGTGTACTTACCCACGACGGCGATCTTCACCTTGTCGGCGTGATGGTTGGCGTGATTCTGTTTGCGCAGGAACTCGTTCCACTCGCTCATGTCGCGCTCACGCGGGTCCAGACCCAGGCGCTCGCAAATGCGCAGGTCAAAGTCCTGCTCGGCAAGCAGCTGCGGAACATCGTAAATGCTCGCGCAGTCCTCGTTGGTAAAGACACAATCGGTGTCGACGTCGCAGAAGCTTGCGATCTTTCCGCGGATAGCGTCATCGATATGGTGGTCGGAGCGCAGCACGATGATATCGGGCTGGATGCCAAAGCTGCGGAGCTCCTTGACGGAATGCTGCGTGGGCTTGGTCTTGACCTCGTGGGCGGCGGCGATATAGGGAACGAGCGACACGTGGATGTAGCAGACGTTCTCGGGGCCGGCCTCCTTGCGGTACTGACGGATGGCCTCGACAAACGGTTGGGACTCGATGTCGCCGATCGTGCCGCCCAGCTCGGTGATGACTACATCGGAGCCGGTCTGCTCCTCGATGCGGCGGAACTTGTCCTTAATGGCATTGGTGACGTGGGGAATCACCTGCACGGTACCGCCCAAAAAGTCGCCGCGACGCTCACGGGCGATTAGGCTTTTGTAGATGGCACCGGTCGTAAAGTTGGAATCGCGGGTCAGGTTCTCATCAATAAAGCGCTCGTAATGACCCAGGTCCAGGTCGGACTCGTAACCGTCCTCGGTAACGAAGACCTCACCATGCTGGAAGGGGCTCATGGTACCGGGGTCGACGTTCAGATACGGGTCGGCTTTCTGCATCGTTACTTTGTAGCCACGCGACTTGAGCAGACGGCCCAGCGAGGCCGCGGTGATACCCTTGCCCAGGGACGAAACCACGCCACCGGTTACGAACACATGCTTGGTCATATTGAGTTACCTGCGCTTCCCGTAGAAGTTGTTTATCCACATCTTACGGGTCTTCATTGTAATACTCGCGCCGCGGACCGTTCGCAATTTTTCTCGCGTGCGATTGCATTTCTCAATCTTGAAACAAAACGCCGCCCGGTTTCCCAGGCGGCGTCGCTATGGCAAGGGTTACATGCTGCTATCGATCAGCAACCGCGTCCTCAAGCATTTCTTGAACGAGCATGCCGGTACGGACGCCCTCAAGATACCATTCGCCACGTTCGGTGAGGCAAATGCCATTTGCAAGCTGACCGCCGTCGTCGCTATAACGCGAGACGACATCGATCATGCCTTCGGAATCCAAGCGATCGATTGCGGCGCGGGCACGATACGGCGAAACCCCCACGCGCTCGGCAAGCGTTTTGCGCGAGAAACCATACGGCCCGCCATTGTCTTCAGTTTGCTGGTCGATCTCCATCAACACCAGCACCTCGACACGCTTCATATCGTTGACACTCGCACGACCCTTGCCCGCCATAGCAGCCTCCTCAAACCGAGCACGAGCATCTAACGCGCCGTGCGCGACCGACACACCTCACGATGGCAGGTAATATCCATCATGCGGCATCCCGCTAAGGATGAAACAGTTACGGTTATTGTATACCGCTCAAATTGTTTCCAGGCAGGTAAACAGCTATTTTTCGCCGAAATAGGCGCTTTGTTGATTAAAAAGCCGTACCGGGCGCTAACCCGATACGGCCAAAATGCAATGCAATTACCGCGGTGCTTCAAACTTAGCGATGGAAGAAACCGCGGCGCTCAAACTTGGGCTCGCAGCACACGTTGATACCCAGTTTGCGCAGTACCGTCTCGTCCGTCGGCGAGATGATCACGCTAAAGAAGGCATCGC
This sequence comes from Collinsella sp., assembly GCA_048472015.1. Classification (GTDB taxonomy): domain Bacteria; phylum Actinomycetota; class Coriobacteriia; order Coriobacteriales; family Coriobacteriaceae; genus Collinsella. The sequence goes on from DBGAZC010000077.1 coordinate 5,312, forward strand.
AACCGCGCAACTGCTCCAGACCCGAAAGGACGCGAGCGGCCGTCTCACTCGTGGCCGAGGTGATCGACAGCGCCATAAGCGTCTCGTCGGTGTGAAGGCGCGGGTTTTTGCTGCCGAGAAAATGCGTCTTGAGCTTGCTGATGGGCTCGATCGCCTCATCGCTAATGACCTCGAGCTCAAGGTCGACGCCCGAGACATGCTTGAGGGCGTTCATAATGAGCGAACTTGCGGCGCCCAGGCGCGTGGAGGTCTTACCGGTCACCACGGAGCCATCGGGCATGACCATGGCACCCACGGGACCACCCGTCAGCTGCTCCCTGGTGAGGGCCGCCGAGCGCGCCGGTGAGTAGTTCTTATCGATGCCGGCTTTCTTCATAATAATCTTGAGACGATCGACTTGCTCATCGCCCACGCCGGTACGGCGCACATTTTCGACCGCGGTAAAGTAGCGGCGGACGATCTCCATCTTGGAAGCGTCGCGGCAGGCATCGTCATCGGTGATGGCAAAGCCGACCATATTGACGCCCATGTCCGTAGGGCTCTGGTAGGGGCTCTTGCCCAGGATCTTTTCCATCAGGGCACGGACTACCGGGAAGGCCTCGACGTCGCGGTTGTAGTTGACCGTGGTCTTGTTGTAGGCCTCAAGGTGGAACGAATCGATGATATTGGCGTCGTCGAGGTCAGCCGTGGCGGCCTCGTAGGCAATATTGACCGGATGCGTCAGAGGAAGATTCCAGACCGGGAAGGTCTCGAACTTGGCATAGCCGGCGGCGGTACCGTGCTTATGCTCGTGATACAGCTGCGAGAGGCAAGTAGCGAGCTTGCCCGAGCCGGGGCCGGGTGCCGTCACGACAACGAGCGGACGCGTGGTCTCGACAAACTCGTTCTTGCCGTAGCCATCGTCGGACACGATCAGATCGACATCGTGCGGATACCCCTCGATGGGATAGTGCAGCTTGGCGGGAATACCGAGCGCGTTCAGGCGGTTGCGGAACACATCGGCAGCAGGCTGGCCGGCATACTGGGTGATGACCACAGCCGCGACGGCAAACCCATTGCCGCGGAACAGGTCAACCAGGCGCAGCACATCCTCGTCATAGGTAATGCCAAGGTCACCACGAGCCTTGTTTTTCTCGATGTGGTTCGCGTTGATCGCGATGATAACCTCGACATCGTCGGCAATGCTCTTGAGCATGCGGAACTTGCTGTCCGGCTCAAAACCCGGCAGCACGCGGCTCGCATGATAGTCATCGAACAGCTTACCGCCAAACTCCAAATAGAGCTTGCCGCCAAACTGCGAGATGCGCTCCTTAATATGAGCGGCCTGCAGCTCGATATATTTCGCGTTGTCGAAACCCTGGCGCATGTATGGCTCCCGTCCCGTTTCCAATTAATGTTCTAGGCGATTATAACGGAGCCCGCCCTCCCCGATATCCAAACCATCAACAGGCACCAACCAAACACGCCATCAATAAGTTGCGGTGAAATAGTTCCCGTTTAACCCCTCAAGACGGCCAAACAGGAACTATTCCACCGCAACTTCCCCTTTTTGGTTCAAACATACCTGGCCTTTGTATCAATAATGGAAACGTCACAGGTTGAGCATAAGCCAGCGAAAGCCCGCCAGAGTAGGCAAAGCGCCCTCTGCACCAACAATGGAAAGCGCCGCAGGCAGAGGACGGACAGCGAGCGCCGTCCAGAACGTACAAGTTGGCATGAAAAAGGCGAGGCATAGACCTTTTGGTCATGCCTTGCCTTTTGAATGACAAATTGTCGTTCTGGACGGCGCGTAGCGTCGACCGGTTCCGCGGTTTGGTAAAACCGCGGAACAAAAAGTCGCCCCCTC
>DBGAZC010000078.1:0-9896 GCA_048472015.1 Collinsella sp.
GTGCAATGGAGCCAGCGACCGGGCTCGAACCGGTGACCCCCGCTTTACGAGAGCGGTGCTCTACCAACTGAGCTACGCTGGCGGCCATGTGGTGACGCAACTGAGGCGTCAACGGCTGTCTATGATACGGGACATCGCACATCCGCGCAAGGGTTCTGATGGCTTTTCTCACTTTAAATGCACTAATATTGGAGACGCGATGTCTTGCTCTTACGGGTCTCAAAGAGAATGGGGCAGCGATGGCTCAACCCAAGATTCTTCTCACACGCATCGATGACCGGTTTATTTACGGGCAAGACGTTGAGCTGTGGAACGAAGCCGTGGGTTCCAACCTTGTTTTAATCGTCAACGATGAGATCGCGGCAGATTCGCGCCAATGGGCACCCATGAGGGTGGCGGCGCCAGAAGGCGTTTGGACGCGGTTTTTCTCGGTGCAAAGGACCATCGACGTCATTCATACCGCAACGCCTCGCCAATTGATTCTGATCATGGTGGCCTCACCCTCCGATGCGCTCGCGCTGGTTAAGGGCGGTGTGCCAATAACCAAGATTAGTATCGGCCATATGCGGGCGGGGGAGGGCAAGCGCTCTGCAACGCCTGCCGTTGCCGTAGGCGATACAGACATCGCCGCCTTCAAAGAGTTGCAAAAGCTCGGTATAGAGCTAGAAATCCGCCATCTCCCCAGCTCCAATCCCGACCCCATCGGCAATCTGTTCAACTGATCCCTTGGGGACGGAGGAAAACGGATCATTTTGCCTTCGTAGGGGATCTGTGTGGCGCTGTCTGCCAAACTATGCCGGTTTACTACGATGAATTGCTTATCGCCGAGCATGCCAAATTTGCAGAGAATAAAACCGCAGGTAGACGAGTTGCTAATTTTTTATAAACCAGCGCGTGGTCGGACATAGTGGGTTCATCGTAGTAATTCGGCATAGTTTTGTTATGTCACCAATTCGGTGGCATCGAAAAGAAGGATTTAGGCATGAAACAGCGCCCGTCGGCGGTGTGCCGGCGGGCGCTGCTGTGCGATATGTTGCGTTGTGGGCTTAGTGCCTCATAAAGTGGTATTCGATCACATTGCTGTAGGGGTGACCCGGGCCCACAATGCCCTGCGGGAACAGCGGCTGGTGCGGCGTGTCGGGGTACATCTCGGCCTCGAGGGCAAAGCCGGCGCCCCAACCATAGTTGGCGTCGTCCTTGGCGTGTTCATCGCCCAGCCAATTGCCGGTGTAGAGCTGCACGCCCGGGGCGGTGGTGTAGTAGTCCAGCTCGCGGCCGGTCCACATCTCCTCGACATGCAGGGCGCGGCGCAGATTGCGGCCGTACTGATAGCCATCGATGCACAGGCAGTGATCGTAGCCGCGTGCCTGCTCGATCTGCGGGTCGTCGGCCTCCATGCCGGGCGCGACAGGACGCAGCTCGCGGAAGTCGAATGGCGTGCCTTCGACCGGAGCAATTTCGCCGGTGGGAATGTTCTGGTCATCAATGGGCAGGTAGTGGGCGGCGTTGGCGACAAAGAAATGTTCGCAGTCCATGCCGGCGTTATGGCCGGCAAGATTAAAGTACGTGTGGTTGGTCATGGACACGTAGGTGGCACGGTCGCTCTCGCAACCATACTCGATGCGGAAGACACCGGTGCGTGTAACAGTAAACACGGCCGTAAAGGTGCGGTTGCCGGGCAGGCCCAGCTCACCATCCTCAAGCGAGGTGGTCATGCGCACGGCGTTATGGACCTCGTCGAGCTCAACGTCCCACACGCGTTTATGCAGACCGTGCTCAAGATCGCTGTGCAGGTTGTTGGCGCCCTCGTTGGCGGGCATATGCCAGTCCGTGCCGTCGATGGTGATCGTGGCACCCGCGGTGCGGTTTGCCACGGGGCCGATGGTCGCGCCAAAGCAGGCAGGGTTGTCAAAGTAATCCTCGAGCTTATCGAAGCCCAGCACCACATCGCGCACGTTGCCGGGAATATCGGGCACATCGATGCCAAGCACGGTGGCGCCATAGTCCATAATGCGAACGCAGATCTCGGGCCCGTTGAGGGTGTAGCGATGAACGGGGGTACCGCACGGCGCGGTGCCGTAAAGCTCGGAAGTGATCATTTGGTTCCTAACATCGAGGTATTTCTGACAAACTGTAGCGCGAACAGGCGAGATTATCACTACACCCCACTAAAGCAGGGGGTATTTTTCTCAAAAAAGTGATGATTGGAGCTGTGCGGGCGTTCATTTTTGACGCGCACGAGTCTGATACAATTTGTTCGTTACTGTTTGAATGATATGCGCGCAAAGAACGGCGAGGATTCATCGTGATTAAGGCAGAGCGACAGGATAAGGTTCGTCAGCTGCTCGAAGAGCAGGGCACGGTCTCGGTCAAGGAGATTTCGGATGCGCTGGGTGTCTCGGATATGACGATTCGCCGCGACCTTGAGGAACTTGCGAGCCTGGGCGAGATCGAGCGCGTGCACGGCGGCGCCCGTAGTGCACAGGGACGTCCCCACGCTATGTTGCGCCATGAGTATTCGCACAGCGAAAAGCGCACGAAGCATGCCGAGGAAAAGCTGCAGATCGCGCGCCGCGCCGTTGAGCTCATCGAGGAGGGCTCGACCATCTTTTTGGGTACGGGCACTACGGTTGAGCAGATGGCCTCGATGCTGCCGGCGTGCCGCCTGCGCATCGTGACTAATTCGCTTTCGGTGTTTAACCTGCTCGAGGCGCGCGAAGACTGCGACCTGTGCCTCGTGGGCGGTATGTACCGTCGCCGCACCGCAGCTTTTGTGGGACCAACGGCCGAGGATACCCTGCGTGCGCTGGGCATCGATGCGGCGTTTATCGGCGCCAACGGCATTCTGGACGGCGACGTGTCTACGTCTAACATGGAAGAGGGCCGCATCCAGCAGCTCGCCTTTAGCAAGGCAGACTCGCGCTACTTGATCGCCGATTCAAGCAAGATTGGCAAGCGCGACTTCTACACCTTCTGCCGCCTGGACAGCTTGGACGCCGTGGTATGCGAACCGGGTATCGCCGCCGAGAATCGTGTCGCCATCGAGGAACACACGCAGGTCATCTGCTAACTAACGCTACGGGATTGCCAACAGGCGATGCGGGAGGACTTTTACCTCCTGTCATTGTGGAAACCAGCGCGTCAGCGCTACGCAATATGACGCGCAAATGAGGATTCCACTATCAAATCGTCTCAGCCTGTAACAGGTAGGGGTGAAACCACCAACCAGATGTTGCAGATTGAGATTTTTGACCCGGCCTATTCCGTTTGTCTCGATCTGTAACAGCTAGGACCGAATAATTCAGCTAGTTGTTACAGATTTAGATTGGGGATATTGGCCTGTGCATTCATCTCAATCTGTAACATCTAGACGTCCAAAACCGGTCTTAGTGTTACAGATTGAGACAATTCGGCGGGGTCTACCTTGTTTGTCTCGATCTGTAACGGTTAGGACTTAAAAACTCGGCTACGTGTTACAGATCGAGACAAAAGAAAAAGAACATTAGGACTTGAAAATAAAGTTTTGATAAGGGATTCGCCCAGTTAAGACGGTGCGGCAGACAATTGAGATTAGTTTGCCTCCGGAGTCGTAAGCATAATGAGTCAGTTCGATGACCGGAAGTTTTGCAACACCATAATTACTGGCTTCGGAATCGCTAAGCTGACGTGCTCTATAGCTTTCCCTAACAGATTGGATAGACTTGGACAAGTCGTCCATGATTCTGCTAAATGCCTGAAAATCTAACTGGTTATTCGGAACGCGCGACTTTGAAATGAAGAACGTATCAGCGCCTATGAAGCTGCCTTCAAGTTCGTAGGTCAATTCAAGACGCTGAATTTCATCGCGACTTTGACATCCAAATTGTTGGAGCATCATTACGGAAATTGGACGACCTGATGTGAGGCCGCCGAAATGTTTGGTGATGGCATCCGGATCAACGCCATCGCAATGGCTTGCAAAGTCAAAGTCTAAAAGTGAATTGAGCTCGCTAACGCGTTTCGGTGCAACAAACGACCCCTTACCTTGGATTCGATAGATACTTCCACGACGCTCCAGCTCACTCATGGCAAGTCGGACGGTTGTTCTGCTTACGGCGTATTCGTCGCAGAGTTCCATTTCTGTTGGAAGTTTATCGTCTGCTTGATATTCTTCGACGATCTGCTTGAGCAGCGCGTCGGTGAGCTGTAAATAGAGTGGCCGTTTTTCGTGTGTATCGAGCATTAGAGCCTCAGTTTGCATGTTGGTTATACCTGATGGTTGCCTCAGTCGGGATGTAACGTGGGCAAGGTAACCTTAACGTATCACAGAGCGGCTCAGCATGACGATCTGATGCCTGTATCCACGAAGGGCTTGTCCGAGCGTGAAGATATTCTGGGGCAGGCAAATACCGTTCATGGAGTCCCCGATATGTTGGAGGTCAGCACCGGCTGCTTTTGCTGCAAGGCCTATTTTCTTAATGGTCTCGCTGTCGCAGGAGTCTTGACTCGTCCCGTTCGCCGCCATGACGAGAACCTTCTCTTCAATTGACTTGCCTACGTTGTGGGATCGTACAAAGTCTACGATGGCGCGCAGGTCTGCTTCTTGGAAGCAAGGGACGGTGTAGGGGGCTGGCACGAGAAGGATATCGACGCCGAGGTCAACAAACTTGCGCGCAATTTCGAGCGTCATGACAGGTTCCGCAACGCCCGCTCCATGCATTTTTCCGGCTATGACCAGGCCATTGAAATGCTCTTTGGAGAGTTTAATCGAATGGGCGATTGCATCGTTGGAGACGCCGGTTCCAGGGTTGCCCGTCAGGCAGATAAAATCAAATCCGAGTTCGTTAGCCTTTTCTAAGGTCTTGGGAGAGACGCGACGACCCATGGGGATTTCCGTTCGGGATTCAGACATCTCTGCCTCGTTATCAACTGGCTCCAGATTGACGCCAATGGGCCTTCCGCATGCTCGCTTCACCCAAGTGACCGGGTTTTCATTGAGATCATCTGGAATACCGGCAATAACTGGATCGAACACATCGAGCGCGTTAAACAGAAGCAGGTCGGCACCTGCGGCACGTTCGATTTCTGCATTAGTAACGCCGCCGAGAAATTGGGAAGAGGGTACGTTTTCCGCCATGATGGTACGTCCCTCGGAAGCCAGAATTGCCTGTTTTAGATCCATGGGTGACGTGGCGGCAAAATCGGATGCGGACATGTTCAGTAATCGTTTGGGCATTGTTACTTCCTTTGACTAGAACGACAGGCTTGTGACATTGTCTCTAATATTGTTACAACAATATATTCAATATGTTATATCCAATCGGTGAACGGTTGCAAACTTATTGTACTGCTCGGAAAAAATAGCCTTTAGCTGGGAAAACATTATATTAATCAACTACCGTTCACCGAATAAGTATTTGAATTCTTGACATATCGACAAAGCGGAAAAAGAATTGGTTATGACAAATCGCGCAAATGATATTACATTTCGCACAAGAACGTATTCACTTACATAAGTGGATACAAACGGGGACGACGACGGTTGAGTCCGGATAAATCGTTGTGTGCCCGGGAATCATGAAAGGATGTGTTATGGACGCTATCGTCAAATTCCTTGAAAAACACCAGCCCCTCTTCGACAAAATCTCGAGGAACATTTATCTGGTGGCGATTAAGGATGGCTTTCTCTCGAATATGCCAATTGTGCTGTTCTCGAGCCTGTTCCTTCTTCTTTCGACGCTCCCTGCCTATGTAGGCATCACGCTTCCGTCTGAGGTGCTGGATTTCTTCAATAAAATCTATGCATATACCATGGGACTTCTTGGCATTATGGTGGCCGGCACCACGGCGAGCTCACTTGCCATGTCGATGAACCGTCGCATGCCTTCGGGTAAATCTCTCAACCCCACCTCGTGCATGGTTTGTGCCATGTGCGGCATGCTCTTGCTATCGGTGACGAACGATGTTGTCTCGATTGGCGGAGCAGATACATCTGTTTTTGAAACCGGCTATATGGGAACCAAGGGTTTTCTCGCTGCGTTCGTAGCCGCATTCTTGACCGTTAATATCTATAAGGTGTGCATTAGCCATAATGTGACGATCAAGCTCCCCAAAGAGGTCCCTGGCTCTATTGCGCAGAGTTTTCGCGATATCTTTGCATTTGGGTTTTCGATCCTTGCGTGCGCTTTTATCGATCTTGCGAGCCGCAAGCTGCTTGCTGTGCCGTTCGCCAATTTGGTATCCGCTCTCATCTCGCCGCTGTTCTCCGCGGTTGACACCTATCCTGGCATGGCGCTTATCGAAGGCGCGGTCGCACTTTTCCAATTTATGGGTATCCACGGTGCTTCGGTTGTCATGAGTCCGATCAATGCTGCGCTCTACGGCAATACCGTTACCAATCTTGAGGTTTTCCAAGCAGGTGGACACCCGTCAATTGCTCTCACGCAGGACTTTACAAGCTTCATCGGCGGTCTGGGCGGTTCTGGCTGCACGTTCATCGTTCCTATTATCCTGATCATGTTTATGCGCTCCAAGCAGCTTAAAGCCATGGGCAAGGCATCGATTATCCCGGTGATTTTTGGAGTTAACGAGCCCGTTATCTTCGGTATGCCGATTGTTCTCAATCCCTATATGTTCGTGCCCTTCCTAGTGGCTCCTATGGTCAACGCCATTATCGGTAAATTTTTCATTGACGTCATTGGAATGAACGCCCCCATGTATACCATGCCGTGGGCGCTTCCCGGCCCAATCGGTGCATTCCTCACCACGGGTCTCGATCTGCGTTCTCTCGTATTGATGGCAGTGCTGTTGGTCGTTGACTTTGTGATTTACTATCCGTTCTGCAAGGCGTATGACCATCAGCTTTGTTTGGAAGAGTCTGCAAAGGAGACTGCAGGAACCTCGGATGCAGATGCTATTGCCGCACAGGAAAATGTCGCAAAAGCTCTCGAGGCGGTAAAGGACAAGGCGGAGCAGATCCGCGTGCTTGTGCTTTGCCAGGGTGCCGGCACTTCGACTCTCTTGGCAAATGCTCTTCGCGAAGGTGCCGCTGCTAAGGGTATCGATCTGGTTTCTCAGTCCGGTGCGTACGGAAGCCACTATGAGACGATGGATCAGTACAACGTGATTGTTCTGGCACCCCAGGCACGCATGTACTATGACGCTATGAAGGCCGATACCGATCGCCTTGGAATTAAACTGCTCACCACAAGGGGCAAGGAGTATATCGACCTTACCAACGATCCCGAAGGTGCAATTGACTGGATCGTTCAGGAGCTGGCCAAATAGTGGATGCACTCCGTCGTTGATTCGTCGGTGTATAGTACGGCCCTGCAGCTTATTGAGCTGCGGGGCCGTATTTCGTTGAGTATCTAATTGAGACAATGAGCGCAACCGTCGTGAGATCGCATTGGCGCTCTCCGAGTCACCGACAAGCTGACTTTCATCTATGTGACCAATTCGCTTTCGGCCTTTAGCCTGCTCGAGGCGCGCGAGGATTGCGAGCTGTGCCTGGTGGGCGGCATGTACCGCCGCCGCACCGCCGCCTTTGTGGGGCCCACGGCCGAGGATACCCTGCGCGCGCTGGGCATCGATGCGGCGTTTATCGGCGCCAACGGTATTCTGGACGGCGACGTGTCCACGTCCAACATGGACGAGGGCCGCATCCAGCAGCTCGCCTTTAGCAAGGTCGATACGCGCTATCTGATTGCCGACTCCAGCAGGATCGGCAGGCGATACATTTGCCCCCCTGCCGGCGCGGGGGTACCGCTTTACAATGACGCGCAAATAACTTTGAGCAACAAGGATGAGGCTATTCTGAGATATGACTAGACTCCGTATTTCGTCTTTATGTCCCTTGAGAATGAATCATAGTCTTCATAGAGCCCCTCTTTGCTTTCATCCTCGGCGTGGTTTATACGTTCAAGGAGCTTATCCTTTGGAGCCTCTTTTGTTATTGCGGCCTCGCTATCGGGTATTGTGGATTGCAAGAATAGTTCTAGAGCATGGACGTCTTTGAGTATGTAGCCTGTCGAACGACCCGCTCCTGTTTTTTCGATTGCGCTGCAACTAACAAGCTGACCGAGGGTTCGCTTAACGGTGACCTCGCTGATATCGGGGCAGTTGGATCGGATGTCGGATTTCTTAATGACGCCGGGTCTCTGTTGAAATAGAACGGCGATGCGCGCTTGCTTCGACATGGGACGAGTGCTTGATTCAATTAAGGTACGCTGCTCGAGCTGTCGGTAGGCGGCCAGGGTTGTTCCGAGCATGAAACGGATAAAGGGTACTTCGGTGTTTTGATTTTCATTCCATCCAGTGGAGCTTGCAGCGAGAGCGTTGTAGTAAAGCGCTTTGTTGTCTTCAATAAGTCGTTCGATGCTGATGTAACGCGCAACGTCGTATCCAGTCTTTTCGAGCAGCAGCGTTGTAAGGAGCCGGCTCATCCTGCCATTGCCATCGTTGAAGGGATGAATGCTAACAAAATCGAAGATAAAGCGGAGCGATATAAGGAGGGGATCGCAAACTTGGCGAGATAAAGCATCGTTGAGGGACTGGCAGGCTTCTTTAATAAGTCCCGGGGTTGCTAGGGCCGAAGGGGGCCTAAAGCGCACAAATCGATTTCCTTGATCGTCAATGGAGACGATTTCGTTATCGCTATCTTTCCAATGGCCTCCATACGAGATTGCCGTGTGCGCCATGAGGTCACGATGCAACTGCAGAATGACCGATGGCGTTACGGGAATGGAATCGTGTTGCTCGTGAATAAGCGACAGCACATCTCGGTATCCAGCAATTTCTTCCTCTGCGCGGGAGCTTGGCTTGGCGGAATACGCCATGATCGCTTTGAGTCTTTTTTGGGTGGTAACAATTCCTTCAAGTCCGTTGGAGGACCGGGTGCTTTGGATCTTAGCCTCCTCCATTAGGGACGATAGAAGCTCGGGTTTGACTTGACTCAGAGCAAGCTGACGGCCTTTATGCTCGCGTATCGAGAGGAGGAGGTTGGTGATTGGAGTTGCTTCGAGTTCCGCTGGGACTGTGGTGTAATCGAACTGGCGCATGCGGCTCCTTTCGGTATCACGAACATACTTTCGATATCATAATACCATTAAATGATACCGAAAGTATGTTCGTGATACCGAAAACTGGAAACCATGGTTCATAACTGCTTGGAAAGTTCGGATTTGACTATCTTATTGTCTTGATCTGTAACAGTTAGACGGTTAAAAGTGGGCTACGTGTTACAGATTGAGATCTTTCAGCCCTGGTCGCCCGTTCGTCTAAATCTATAACAGTTAGGATTGAAAATCCCTGCTAGATGTTACAGATCGAGATAAACGGCCCGCACGGGCTCACCAAAAACAAAAAAGGCCGCATACGAACCCGTGGAGGGATTCGTATGCGACCGACAGGGGGTATGCGGCAAAAGTTAGGCCATGAGCAGGCCGGTCTCCGCGACGTTCTTGTACCAGTACGCGCTCGCCTTGGGATAGCGCTTCTGGGTCTCAAAGTCGATGTAGAACAGGCCGTAGCGCTTGTTGTAGCCGTTGGTCCAGGAGAACTGGTCCTGCAGCGACCACACAAAGTAGCCGTCGACGTTTACGCCGCCGTCGATTGCCCTGAGGATCCACGCGAGATGCTGACGCATGTAGTCGATGCGAGGGGCGTCGTCGATAAAGCCGTCCTCGAAGTCGTCCTTATAGCCCATGCCGTTCTCGGTGATGTAGATCTTCTTGTAGTTGGGGTAATCGTTCTTAATGCGCAGCAGCAGGTCGTACAGGCCCTCGGGATAGATGATCCAGTCCCAATCGGTGGTGGGTACGCCTTCGCGCACGCATGACTCGCCCACGCCCTTGAGGAACCAGCGCGAGGAGCCCTTGTCGCCGGTGCCATTGTGGTTGATGTCGTTTTCGCCCTCG
>DBGAZC010000079.1:0-1115 GCA_048472015.1 Collinsella sp.
CTGGTGCCCGCAGCTACGCCTACGGTCCCATGCGCCCACATATCACGGGACTCCACGTCGCGCTGGCTGATGGCGATTTGCTTGAGCTTCAGCGCGGCGAGGCTTTTGCCCAGGGCCGCCACCTGTCGCTCGTGACGGCAGTGGGCCGTACGCTCGAGCTCGATCTTCCCGGCTATACCATGCCCAAGGCAAAAAATGCCTCAGGCTATTTCGTTGCGGACGAAATGGACGCCATCGACCTCTTTATCGGTGCTTGCGGCACGCTCGGCGTTATCACCGAGCTCGAGATTGCCCTGCAGGCGGCGCCTGCGGTCGTTTGGGGTGTGAGCTGCTTTTTCAATAGCGAAGACAAGGCCGTGTCCTTTACCGATTCCATGCGTCCCGTCCTGTCCCATGCGGCTGCCATCGAGTACTTCGACGCTGGCGCCCTGGATATTCTACGTCGCCAGCGCGAGCAGTCGACGGCGTTTGCCTCGCTGCCGGCGCTCGACAAAGAGGCCAAGGTCTGTGTCTACGTGGAGCTCGACTGCGATGACGAGGCCCAGGCGACCGAGGAACTGTACCACCTGGGATGGGTGCTCGAGTTTGCGGGTGGCCGCGACGATGCGACATGGGTCGCGCGCACCGAGGTTGATCGCGAGTGCCAGCGGTTCTTCCGCCATGCGGTCCCCGAGAGCGTCAACATGCTTATCGACGAGCGTCGCCGCACGGATCCCACCATCACCAAACTGGGTTCGGACATGTCGGTGCCCAATGCACGCCTTGCCGATGTCGTGGCCCTCTATCGCCGCACACTGGCCGAAAGCGGGCTTGAATCTGCTGCCTGGGGGCACATCGGTAACAACCATCTGCATGTGAACATCCTGCCGCGCGATGCGCAGGACTACCGTCGCGGTGGCGAGCTGTTTGCCCAGTGGGCTGCGGAGGTAACGGCTATGGGCGGTGCCGTTTCTGCCGAGCACGGCGTCGGCAAAATCAAGGCGGGCTTCTTAGAGACGATGTACGGTCACGAGGCCATGGTCGAGTCGGCGCGGCTCAAGCTCCAGCTCGATCCCGACGGGCAGCTGGGTCGCGGCAACCTGTTTTCGGAGAAGCTCTTGGATGAGCTCGTCCAG
>DBGAZC010000080.1:0-6634 GCA_048472015.1 Collinsella sp.
CCCAAGGCGCACATCAACGCCATGGTAACGAGCTGTTTGGTGCTCCACCTATTCGTGTTCTCAAAATGGATATGCTGCGACTGTTCAGACATAAGATCACCTGCCTCTTTCATCCGGACTCTAACCGTTGGTACTGGGATCTCACCAGTTCAGCCGGCATGCGAACCAACGCACACACGGGTCGCGGACTCATCGGCTCGGCCGCAGACGCCTCGCCTGCACCACGGCACCCCTTTGGCACCGCCCGATTTACCGCCAGTGGGGAATTTCACCCCGCCCTGAAACAGCAATTGCAAGTGTAGCACCAGTAGGCTTTCGCGCAAGTATGCCATGGGTAATTTATGGCGGGGACCAGTTACCGCAACAACCACGTTCCCCACCCGTCCCAAAGTAACGCGCCTTTCGCGGCAAAGCCGCGAAACAGCGACCGGGACACGTATCCCCATCAGCCACGATCTCCGCCCACGCCGACCTCAAGGCCGTAAACGCAGGGAATCCGGGGGCGGGACGGGGACTTCTCTCCGGAATATTCCGCAGGACGCAAAGAGGCTCCGCAGCGCGAAGCGCGATGCGGAGCCTCTTTGCATGTCCGAGGACGTTCCGGAGAGAAGCCCCGTCACGCCCCCGGATTCCCGGTGGGAGTTCTAGACCTTGTCGGCCTTAGTACATACCGCCGCCCTGCTGACCAGCGGTAGCAGCAGCGATAGCGTCCTCAAGCTGAGTGTTCTTGGGCACATCGGAGACGGTGGCCTCGGTGATGAGGATCAGGCTGGCGACAGAAGCAGCGTTCTGCAGGGTGACGCGGCTGACCTTGACGGGGTCGAGGACGCCCATCTCGATCATGTCGCCCCACTCGCCGTTGGCAGAGTTGAGACCCTGGCCGGCGGGCAGCTCGGCAACCTTGTCGACCACGACAGCGCCCTCAAAGCCAGCGTTCTTGGCGATGGTAGCAACCGGAGCAGTCAGAGCCTTCTTGACGATGTCGACACCGATCTTCTCCTCGGGGTCGTCGAGTTCAACGGCGTCGAGCGCAGGAGCAGCGTCCATGAAGGCGACGCCGCCACCGGCGACAATGCCCTCCTCAACAGCAGCGCGGGTTGCCTGCAGGGCGTCCTCGACGCGGTGCTTGATCTCCTTGAGCTCAGACTCGGTAGCAGCGCCGACCTTGATGACGGCAACGCCACCGGAGAGCTTGGCCAGGCGCTCCTGGAGCTTCTCACGGTCGAAGTCAGAGGTGGTGTTCTCCATCTCACCCTTGATCTGAGCGATACGAGCATCGATGGCCTCCTTGGAGCCAGCGCCGCCGACGACGACGGTGTTGTCCTTGGAGATGGTGACGGACTTAGCGGTACCGAGCATATCGGCGGTGATGTCAGCGACCTTCACGCCCAGCTCGTCCAGGGCAGCCTGGCCACCGGTGAGGACGGCGATGTCCTCGAGGATGCGCTTGCGGCGATCGCCGTAGCCCGGGGCCTTGACGGCACAGACGTTGAGGGCGCCACGGATCTTGTTGAGGACCAGGGTCGGCAGAGCCTCGCCGTCGATGTCCTCAGCGATGATGAGCAGGCCACGGCCAGCGCGCTGGACAGCCTCGAGAACGGGCATGATGTCCTGAACGCTGGAGATCTTCTGGTCGGTGATGAGGATGTACGGATCCTTCATCACGGCCTCCATGCGGTCGTTGTCCGTGACGAAGTAAGCGGAGACATAGCCCTTATCAAACTGCATGCCCTCGACGGTGTCGATGGTGATGTCGAACGTCTGGGAATCCTCGACGGTGATGACGCCGTCCTTGCCCACGACCTCCATGGCCTCAGCGATCTTCTCGCCGACCTCGGGGTCACCGGCGGAGATGGTACCGACGGAAGCGATCTGCTCCTTGGTCTCAACCGGCTTGGCCTGCTTCTTCATCTCGGCGACGGCGGCGTTAACGGCCTTGTCGATGCCGCGACGGATGGCCAGCGGGTTGGCGCCAGCGGCGACGTTGCGCAGACCGTCGTTGACGATGGCCTGGGCGAGCAGAGTTGCGGTGGTGGTGCCGTCACCCACGGTGTCGTTGGTCTTGGTGGCAACCTCCTTCACCAGCTGGGCGCCCATGTTCTCGATGTTGTCCTCGAGCTCGATCTCCTTGGCGACGGAAACGCCGTCGTTGGTGATGGTCGGGGCACCGAACGTGCGCTGCAGCGCAACGTAGCGACCCTTGGGGCCCATGGTGACGGTAACGGCGTCAGCCAAAGTGTTGACGCCCTTGGCAAGCTTAGCGCGGGCATCGGTGTTGAACGTAATGTTCTTTGCCATGGTAGGTAATCCTCCAAAAGAAATGTGACTCGCGTCGCCGCTTCCGAGTCCTGTGCGGCGGGCGCGTTCAAAGACGAATCAGAGATTCTGACGAGACTAGGCCTCGACGACGGCGTAGATGTCGTCGGCGCGCATCAGCAGATACTTCTCGCCGTCGACCTTGACCTCGTTGCCACCGAACTTACCGTAGATGACAACGTCGCCAACCTTGACGTCCATGGGGATGCGCTCACCCTTGTCGTTGACCTTGCCGGCGCCCACGGCAACGATGGTGCCACGCTGCGGCTTCTCCTGAGCGTTGCTGGCAATATACAGACCAGAAGCGGTCTTCTGCTCGGCCTCGTCGGGCTTGACCAGAACACGATCTGCAAGCGGCTTCAAAGACGACATGCTTGTCTCCTCCTTTTTGGGCCGCGCGGTTATACCACGCGAATTAACCCTTTTTGTTTGCGTACGCGTTGAATGGTACCCACGAATGGCGGGTTATACAACACGGAGTCAAAAAATCTTATTTTTTGGCACTTAGATTTTCTGAATGCCGGGGGATAACCTAGCGGTGGCTCCCGTGTGGCTCCGGAGGGGCGGGGCATAAGGTTTCCTGCTCGGGCAGTCCTGCTCGCACGAAGGCCACATTAAGCGGCTTTCGGCTCGTGCGGAACTCGCGATAAACCTTATGCCCCGCCCCTCCGGAGCCACACGGGAGGCAGGTTAACTAATTCGAGCCCGGCATTCAGAAAAGTCAGTGCAGCAAAATGGCGATGCGGATGGAATGCACAAGATAGGGGCACGTTGTTGGGACGCGCTCTTTTAAGTTGCGGTGGAATAGTTCCTGTATTTGGGCTTGAAGGCCGATTTTAGGGACTATTTCACCGCAACTGAGGGGTGGGATGTGGAGTTAACGCTCGTAGATCAAGTTGCCTGCCAGGTAGGTGGCCTGAACCTTGGTGGCTTGCAGTTCTTGGGGGTCGATGGTGAGCGGGTTTTGGTCCAGGACTACCAGGTCGGCATACTTGCCGGGCTCCAAGCTGCCGAGGTTTTGCTCGTCGCCCGCTGCATAGGCGCTGCCCAGGGTGTAGTTGCGCAGGGCTGTTGCTGCATCGATGCGCTCGCTCGGCAACCAGCCGCCCTCGGGCCAGTGGCTTTTGGGGTCCTGGCGCGTGATAGCCGTGTAGAGCACGTTCATGCTGGTAACAGCTGTGATAGGGCTGTCGGTACCGAAGGCTTGGCGAATGCCGCGCTGCTTATAGGTCGCAAACGGCCACATGATGCGGCTGCGCTCCAGGCCCAGATCGCGCTCGGGGCCGCCCGGGTCGAGTGTAATGTGACAGGGCTGGCTCGAGGCAACGACGTTAAGCTTGCGTAGACGATCGATGTCCTCGGGCAAGAGGTTCTCCAGATGCTCGAGCGTGTTATGACTGTGCTGGGGCAGGCCGTACAGTTCGGCGGCCTCCTCAAAGATATCGAGCGCGGCATGGATGGCACCGTCGCCGATGACGTGGATGCGCACAGTGTGGCCGCGCTCCGCGGCAGCGAGGACCAGCTTGCGCATACGCTCGGTAGGAACCGTCAGGCGACCTTGATCGCCCGGGAAGCGCGGGTTGGTATAGGGCTCGGTGAGATATGCCGTGTGTTCGCTCGACACACCGTCGAAAAACTGTTTAAAGCCTGGCGCCGAGAGCAGCGCGTTGTTTGCGTAACGGGTCTGGAGTTCTTCCAAGCGCGACTGGTCATCCAGCAGCGTGGGGAACAGATGGGCTCGGATGCCCAGCTTGCCGGCTGCCTGCAGTTTGTCGTAGACGTCGTCGCGGATAAAATCGCAGCCCGGCATGGGCATGAGCGACATATCGCATATCGAGGTGATGCCCTGCTCGGCCATACGCCTCATTTGATCGGCGTAAGCGCTTGCAATGCGATCCTCCCCCAGCCACTCAAGGCAGCGCGGCAGCAGCTGCATGGCAGCCGCCTCGTGAGCAATGCCCGTGAGCTCGCCGTTTGCGTCCTTGTCGTAGCTGCCGCCCGCCGGCGGCTCGCTGTCGCGCGTGACGCCGAGCGCCTCGAGTGCACGGCTGTTGAGCCAAAGCGTGTGCCCGTCGCCCGAATACATAACGCAGGGACGATCGGGGAATGCCGCATCGAGCGACGCCTTGGTAGGATGCTCGGGCGGGTCCCAACGGTAGTCGCGCCAGCCCTGCGTCACAACCCAAGCGTCACTAGGCAGATCCTGGGAAAACTCGAGCGCATGTTGCACCAGCGCCGCCTCGGACGTGCCCATATCCATGAGCATGTACGGCGAGGAACCGACCGAGGTATGGAAGAAGTGCAGATGAGCGTCATGGAAACCGGGGCAGACAAACTGCTCGCCGTAGTCGATAACCGACGTAGCGGCAGGAGCGGCGGCGATCACGTCATCGGGCGCGCCGACTGCGACGATACGGTCGCCTGCGATGGCAATCGCCAGCTCGCGGGCGGTATCGATGCCGTCTTGCGCGGTAAAGACGTTCTTGGAGCGGATAATCCGATCGATATGTTGCATGGGCATCCCCATCTCTGGCAGGAAATTCAACACCCCCGAGTGTACTCCCCCGCCCTTGTAACAAAACCCCAAGCGGCAAACGGCAACTTTACCAGCCCTAGCGGCAGGTGGCATACTGGAGAGAGCCTGTACGATTTTGCGATCAACCCAGCAAGGAGCAAATCGACCATGACGAAGACCAAGGCACAGCAGATTATGGCAGCGACCGAGGCTCGCGCGGCTGACGACGTCACCGCAGCCATCAAAGATATCGCTACCGAATTTGAACCATATATCATCAAGCAGCGCCGGCACTTCCATAAGCACCCGGAGCTGAGCCTCGCCGAGGAGCGCACGACCTCCGACATCGCCAACCAGCTCGACGCCATGAATATCCCCTACGAGCGTCCCCTTAAGACGGGCCTTGTGGCGACCCTTCGCGGCACCGCGCCGGATGCCTACCGCGAGGACGGCACGCCACGCCGCCGCATCCTGCTGCGCGCCGACATCGATGCCCTGCCCGTCACCGAGCAGACCGGCGAGGAGTTCGCCAGCGTCAACGAGGGCTGCATGCACGCCTGCGGCCACGACTGCCATATCGCCATGATGCTCGGAACGCTGCAGATCCTGCGCCATATGACCGACGACATCCACGGCGAGGTCCGCATCGTATTCCAGCCCAGCGAGGAAAACGGCCAGGGCGCCAAGCTCATGATCGGCACGGGTGTGCTCGACGGCGTCGATGGCGCCTACGCCGCGCACATCTGGAGCGAGGTCGACGCCGGCACCGTGAGCTGCGAGCCCGGTCCGCGCATGGCCAATACCGACTGGTTCCGTATCGACGTACGCGGCACCTCGTGCCATGGCGCCATGCCCCAGCGCGGCCACGACGCCGTCATGGTTGCCGCCGAGATCGTCAACGCCCTGCAGACCATCGTCTCGCGCGAAATCAGCCCCTACGAGCCGGCCGTCATCACCGTCGGCGAGCTGCACGGCGGCACCGCGCGCAACGTTATCGCCGGCACGGCCTACCTCGCCGGCACAGTGCGCACCTACGGCGATTCGACCCACGAGGAAATGCCGGAGCTCATGCGCCGCATCGTGGAGCATACCGCGGCAGCTCTGGGCGCCGAGGCAGAGCTCACCGACTACACCATCGCCAACTACAAGGTCGAAAACGACGCCGCCTCGAGCGAGCGCTGCCGTCAGGCTGTAATCAAGTGCCTGGGCCCCACCGGCCAAGGCCATTATCGCGGCACGCTTTCGGGCGAGGATTTTTCGGAGTACCTGCGTCGCGTACCGGGCGTGCTCGCCTTTGTAGGTACGCGCAACCCCAAGATTGGCGCCACGTACGCCCAACATTCCTGCTTCTACAAGATCGACGAGACCGTGCTGGCAAAGGGCTCCATGGTGGCCGCCCAGTATGCTATCGACTTTTTGGCCGAGCCCACGCAAGAGGAGCTCGACGGCCCCGCGATTACCGCGGTCGCCGAAACCAACCCCGATCTGGCCGCCAAGTTGCGCTCTGCCAAGGCGACGACCGCCGAGGCTCGCGACGCCATCCATGATGCCCGAACGGCTCGCCATGCCGCGATCAAGGGCATCCACGACGCACGCGCTGCTGCACGCCGCGAGGAGAAGCACGACGAGTAGTCGTCACACCCATCCATAACAGCCTGGCTAAATCAGAACCACCCTTAAAAAGGGTGGTTTGCTCTTAGGGTATAACCCACGGGCCCCGGGCTCGCGTCTAAAGGCGCGGGCCCGGACTTCGTCCAGGCCTAGTGCATCTTGACCCGTGGCGTGCCGGTCAAACCGGCAGCA
>DBGAZC010000081.1:0-5912 GCA_048472015.1 Collinsella sp.
TGCTCGACGGGGACTTTGCCGTTTGGTGGCTAGTGCTGTAGGTGATTACTCGCCCAGCAGGCTCTTGGTGATGGAAGCGGCGGCCTTCTTGCCGGCGCCCATCGCCAGAATGACCGTAGCGGCACCGGTGACGATGTCGCCGCCGGCCCAGATGCGGGGATCGGTGGTCTGGCCGGTCTCCTCGTCGGCGACGATGTAGCCCCACTTGTTGAGCTCCATCTTGCCGCCGATCTTCTTTGCGAAGGGGTTGGCGTTGGTGCCGATAGCCGAAATAGCGACGTCGCAGGGGATCTCCTCGATGGCGCCCTCGATGGGCACCGGGCGACGACGGCCGGACTCGTCGGGCTCGCCGAGTTCCATCTTCTGGACCTTGACGGCGCACACGGAGCCGTCCTCGCCAGCGACAAACTCGAGCGGGGAGACGAGCGGCAGAACCTCGACGCCTTCGGCCTTAGCATGGTGCAGCTCGGCGCGACGGCAGGGCATCTCGTCCTCGGTACGACGGTAGGCGATGATGGCATGCTCGGCGCCCAGGCGCTTGGCAGTACGGACGGCGTCCATAGCCACGTTGCCGCCGCCAAAGACGACGACGTTCTTGCCGTGCTTGGTGGGGGTGTCGTACTCGGGGAACTTGTTGGCCTTCATCAGGTTCACGCGGGTGAGGTACTCGTTCGCGAAGAAGACGTTGGGCAGGTTCTCGCCGGGGACGTTGAGGAACTTGGGCAGGCCAGCGCCGGTCGCCACGTAGATGGCGTCGAAGCCCTGCTCGAACAGCTCCTCGGCCGTGGCCATGTTGCCCACGACGGAGTTGTACTCAAACTTGACGCCCATGTCCTCCAGGCCGTCAATCTCGCGCTTGACGACCGCCTTGGGCAGACGGAACTCGGGGATGCCGTAGACCAGCACGCCGCCGCCGGTGAAGAAAGCCTCAAAGACGGTAACGTCAAAGCCGTTGCGGGCGAGCTCGCCGGCGCAGGTGATGCCGGACGGGCCAGAGCCCACGACGGCGACCTTCTTGCCGTTCTTGGGAGCCATCTTGGGCGTGGAGGCGAGCTCGGGGCGGTCACCCAGGAAGCGCTCGAGCTGGCCGATGGCCACGGGCTCGGACTTCTTACCACGGATGCACTTGCCCTCGCACTGGTTCTCCTGCGGGCAGACGCGGCCGCAGATAGCGGGAAGCATGGAGTCCTCGCGGATGGTATCGAGGGCGCCGCCGAAGTCCTTCTCGCGGATCTGCTCGATAAAGCGGGGGATGTTGATGTTGACGGGGCAGCCCTCAACACAGAACGGCTTCTTGCAGTTGAGGCAGCGCTCGGCCTCGGCCAGCGCCATCTCCTCGGTGAAGCCCTTGTCGACGGGGCGGAAGTCGCAGGCGCGCTCGGCAGCCGGCTCCTCGTTATCGGGGGTGCGGGGCGACTTCATATCGGCAACGAAACGACCGTTAACTAGTGGCATGCGCAGCTCTTTTCCTCATAGGCCTTGAGGGACTCGCCCTCTTCGGAACGGTAAGCGGCCTGGCGGGCACGAAGGTCATCCCAGTCGACCAGGGTGGCATCGAAGTCGGGGCCGTCGACGCAAGCGAACTTGGTCACGCCGCCCACCTCGACGCGGCAGCAGCCGCACATGCCGGTGCCGTCAACCATGATGGGGTTGAGAGACGCGGTGATGGGGGTGTCGTACTTCTGGGCGGTGAGGGTCGAGAACTTCATCATCGGAACGGGGCCGACGCAGAAGACCTGGCTCACGGCCTTGTCCTGCAGCAGACGCTCCAGCGGAGCGGTGACAACGCCCTGCTCGCCGTAGGAGCCGTCGTCAGTGGTGATGTGGATGTGGTCCTCGTCGAGGAGCTCGCGGAACTGGTCCTCCATGAGCAGGAGGTCCTTGGTGCGGGCGCCCATGATGGCGTGCACCTCGTGGCCGGTCTCGACCAGGTGCTTGGCGACCGGGAAGGCAATTGCCAGGCCGACGCCGCCGCCAATGACGGCGCAGGGGCCCTCGGCCATCTCGGTGGGAACGCCCAGCGGGCCCACGACGTCGCGCAGCGACTCGCCGGCCTCGTAGGTGGAAAGCATCTCGGTGGTCTTGCCGATCACCATGAAGATGAACTCGACCCAGCCCTCGTCACCGTTCCAGCCGGCCAGGGTAAACGGGACACGCTCGCCCGTCTCGTTGGCGCGAACCATGAGGAACTGTCCAGCGTGAGCATGCTTGGCGATTGCAGGCGCCTCGATGCGGAACTTGAACACCTTCTCCGAGAACTGCGTCTTCTCCAGGATCTTATACATAGAACCCCTCTCTTGTTAGGGCTGCCGAACCGTGCCTCCACGGAAATGGACGGTAGCCCGAATAGAACCGTACGCGCACAGGCGTTGTGCAGACATACGGTGCAAATTATACCCTCATGGCAATGTCGCTTACGTGTGTCTTCGGCGGTTGGGAGCGGGGTTTATCCACTTCGGCCCACCAAAGGGGGAGAGGTTTATTTTGGTCAGCTTTATCGGGTAAAACGGCAAAGGGGCCAGCCTCGGGTTGCAATGAGGTCGGCCCCCTTTGGGGTGCTATGTGTGTATGGCGGTGCGCGGTTTATTGCGATGCGGCCGCCGCGGCGTTTCCGCAGGTAAAACCTGCCAAAATAAACCTATCCCTAAATGATAGGTTTTAGTGCTTGCCGTTGGCGGAGGCGGCGCCGTTGACATGGTCGCGAGCATAGACTACGCCGTGCACAATCGCCAGGCCGGCGGCGTCGGCCGCGCGGGCGCAGGTGTCCTGGAAATCCTCGGCCGCGCGGGCGCGCAGCTGCTTAAGCACGTAGTCGGCGACGGCCATCTTGCCGGGAGGGTTGCCGATGCCGGTGCGGATGCGACTAAAGTCGCGGCTGCCCATCTTGTCGATGATGGAGCGCAGGCCGTTGTGGCCGGCGTGGCCACCGCCCACCTTAACACGTACGTCGCCGGCGGGAATGTCGAGCTCGTCGTGAATCACGAGCAGCTCCTCGGCCTTGATCTTGTACTCGCGGCAGAGTTTGGAGATGGGCCCGCCCGAGGTGTTCATGTACGACTGCGGCTTGACCAGTACAATCTGGCGCTTGCCGCCCTCTTCCTCGGGATCGTTGATGTTGATGAGCGCGACCTCGGCGCCTGCTTGGTTTTTCCAGTACGTGACGCCGGCCTGACGGGCCAGCTCGTCGATTGCTTTGAAACCAGCGTTGTGACGGGTCTCGGCATATTCCTCGCCAGGGTTGCCAAGTCCGGCAACCATGCGAATCTTAAGCGGCTGTGCAGCTGCCATGTTCATCCTTTCGTTGATTTGTCGCCTGCTATGGTGAGCGACCCTGTTGCCGCTGTCAAATGGAGGGCAATTGAGGTTATTTGAGGGCGTTTGGACGGCCGTCGAAATCGAGGTGGACAGTTAGTTCGGATACGTATAAGTTCTGAGAACTCGAATTGCTCGATTCAATGCCGATACGTTGTTTTGGAGCTTTAGTTAGTCCATATGACGCTGTTTTGAAGTCTACCCTGCCTTCAAATCGGGCGAATGGTATAGAGATAACTGCAAAACAGCCTAATTCAATGTGTCCATTTATACGTATTTGAACTAACTGTCCAGCCCTGCTCGACGGTGCACGGGTGATTCGCCGTTTAGACCGGCGCAAGGCCGATTCCGGCCCGCAGGGCGTTGAGCCAAGCGGCCTGACGCTTGCGATAGCCCTTGATACGGTATCGGAATCGGACTCCCGCGAGTCGATGCATCGTTTGGGCGAAGGCTTCGAGTGCAACAAGGTCTTTCATTTGGTCGCGATTGATAACCAGGACGTGGATGCCCATTGCCTTGAGGCCATTATTTCGATTGCCATCGTGGATGCGAGCGTTTTGAAGCTCATGCCCGATTCCGTTGTATTCGTTGTCGACTCCGGCGGCCGGGCAATATAGGTCGCAGATGGCGTAAGGGATGCCGGAGGACATGTTGACCGCAAGAGTGTCGAAGTCGATTCGATAGTTGAGTAGCAGGCCTCCCATGGGCAGGCTGCAACATCCGAATCCGCCAAAGCGCATGGGCGCTCCGAGAACGGCAAACATTAGGGATTCGGCTGGGGATGCAGATCCGGGTCGGGCGAGATTGACTGCCGTGCGAAACGAGGTGTATGAGCTACTTTTGGCGAAGCGTGCGACCGCCTCGAGCTCTTCGATAGTTGTGGCGGGCTCGCATTTGTAGTGTGCCTGTTCGTAGCGGGTCTCGTTCTGTTGTTCGGTCGCCGACTGGTCGCCCAGGCAATCAAGATCGCTCGTCGCTGCGCAGTCATCGCCCTTGGGCCAGATGGCGTCATAGGCAATGGGGTATGTTGCCCCGGGGGGGAAGGGAGTAGGTTCCGAGCAGTTCCATGAGTAGCATCAAGGTTTTGGCGACTGATTCATTCTTGGAACAAAGCATGGCTGTCATGGCAGGAGACGTAGCGTAGATGTCGGCCTCGACGTGCATAATTGCACCTTCAGGAAGCGGAGCGGAGAGAATATGCTGAAGAAGTCGCTTGTCGGGGCGCCTGTTGTCTTCGTTTGAAACGAGAAGATCGAGTAGTTCGGAATCATCTTCATTCCAGGCGTCGAGTATCGAAAGTGCGCCAAAGTCTATCGCGTCATTGTTGGGAATGCAGCCAGCCAAGGCCTGTGCTTGCTGTTCGCTATCAACGGAGTCCCAGGGTAGGGCAGAGTACGCCCGTCGTGCGCGACGAATTGCGCGGAGGGCGGAGAAATGTGAAATCACGGTCGTCATAGCTATAACGTACTAAGTTGGCGGCAGAATGCGACCGCCATACCGTTCTTTTCGCTCAGCGGGGCGCTGCGCGCCATGAACGGCTGGGTGTTATGAAATCGGTGGAATCGGTTGAGGGGATTGCAGGAAATTGAGCTCTGCCGCGAAGGTTGACGATAGCTACTGGACAGTTAGTTCAGATACGTATAAGACGGCGGGCGTTCGAGGCGTTTCTAAGGGCTTTCGAGGGCGATTTGAGGGTAAATATGCGGCGGTCGTACTCGAAAGCGATGAGCTTTGGGCAGTATGGCGTTCGCCGGGGAGCTCAGAAGGCTCAGAACGGCCTTTGGAGCTTTAAAAAAATACGTATCTGAACTAATTGTCCAGGGAAGGTTGTCGAGGGGTAGAAAAAGGGTCGGAAGCGAGCTTCCGACCCTTTAAAAACACCAAAGATGATGAGATGCACGCTGGATTACAGCGCGAAGTCGCCGCCGACGAGCGTGGAGACGGGCTCCTCGTGGTAAACGGCGGAGATGGCCTGAGCGAACTCCTCGGCGACCGAGATGGTCTTGATCTTGCCGCCAACCTCGACGGGAATGGCGTCGGTGACGAGGCACTCGACGATCGGGGCGTCGTTCAGACGCTCGATGGCCGGACCGGAGAAGATGCCGTGGGTGGCGCATACGTAGATGTCGCCGGCGCCCATAGCCTTGAGCTCCTTGACGTTGGCGCACAGGGTGCCTGCGGTGTCGATCATGTCGTCGTTGATGATGCAGGTCTTGCCCTTGATGTCACCGATGATGCCCATGACCTCGGCGGCGTTGTGGCGCGGACGGCCCTTGTGGGCGATGGCCAGGTCGCAGCCGAGCATGTCGGACAGCTTCTTGGCGGCCTTGGCGCGACCCACGTCGGGGGAGACGACAACCAGGTTGTCGGTGTCGAAGTTCATGGCGTTGTAGTACTGGCCGAACAGCGGCAGTGCGGACAGGTGGTTAACCGGGATGTCGAAGAAGCCCTGGATCTGGCCCTGGTGCAGGTCGAGGGTGATGATGCGGTCGACGCCGGCGCGCTCGAGCAGGTTGGCGACGAGGCGGGCGGTGATGGGCTCGCGCGGGCCGGCCTTGCGGTCCTGGCGGGCATAGCCGTAGTGGGTGATAACGGCGGTG
>DBGAZC010000082.1:0-1309 GCA_048472015.1 Collinsella sp.
TGATGTACCAGTGCATCGCCTATGTGAACTATATCAACGGGCAGCCCGTCAACGTGAAGTACCGCTCGTGCGACGCCACCGCTTCCGGCTATACCAAATGTTGGAGCCAGGATTCGCCCACTACGCCTTGCCCGCCTTACAACATCGACTGCATTAACCCGCTGCTGATTGCCGAAGAGAATATTCCGCGTCTGATTGTCACCGAAGGGGAAAGGGATGTGCTGACGTTGCGCGAGGCGGGCTATCCGTATGTCATCAGCGTGCCCAACGGCGCGGCAAGCGACCTTTCCAAAGGTTTCGAGGCTTTCCGCCCCTGGCTGGACCGGGTGCAGGAGCTGGTGATTTGCGGCGACAGCGACCTGCCCGGAAGGACGCTTGTGAAGCATCTTGCCGACTATTTCGGTACGCGGTGCCTGTTCACCGTCCTGCCCGGCGGCTGCAAGGACATATCCGACGTGCTTGTGGCGTACGGCGCCGATGTGGTGCGCGAGATTATCGGCTCGGCATGCCCGCACCGTACGTCGGACATCATCACCGTGAGCGAACGTGCGGATGAGATTATGAACGTGCTGAACGGCAATTACGACCACGGCTACGATGTGGGTTACGGCCCGCTTACCGACCGGGTGTTTCATCCAACCGACCAGGGCGGACTGATAATTGCCACCGGAAAGCCCAACAGCGGCAAGACGGATTTTCTGAACGACCTGACCTGCCGCCTCATGGCCAAGACGGGACGTAACGTGTGCTACCTTTCCTTTGAGGTTCCCGACAAGAACAAACACATGGCAAATCTTATCCGCCTGATGCTGGGCAAGGTGAACACGGCGGCATACACCCGCGAACAGTTGCAGCCCATCGTCTCTTTCCTGGACGGGCACATGGTGCATCTGGACCTGCACGAGGTTTCGCCCACGCCCGCCAATATCATAGAGCGCGCGGAGCGGGTGAAACGCGCCATGCCGCTGAAGTATCTCATCATCGACCCGTACCTCTTCATGGAAATGGAAACCGGACGCTACAACACGGAGACGCAGGCCATTAAGGGCATGCTCACGCAGATGCAGGCGTGGGGGCGTAACAACGGTGTCTGGGTGATTATCGTGGCGCATCCTCGCAGCCTGAAAAAGCTGAACGGGAAGAACGAGCTGGAGGAGATAGATATGTACACCATTTCGGGCAGCGCCAACTGGGCGAACCTTGCCGATTTCATCTTTTCCATAAGCCGCATCGAGGAAGCGGACAGGCGCTATACCCGGCTCGATATGCTGAAAGTGCGCGACCAGGATTTGTGCCGGACGGGAAGCGT
>DBGAZC010000083.1:0-3239 GCA_048472015.1 Collinsella sp.
GATTAGCACGATGACGTCACCCGGGCGTAACGTGAGCGCAAAGCCGATTGATGTCTCGCTAATGGTGCTCGCCATGCAGCGCAGGCCCAGCTGCGAAAACTTAAACGTCGCATCGAGCGCGACCGCGTTCGTATTGCCCACGGCGGCGAACTCAATAACGCCGGCATTCTTAAGCGCGTGTACAACTGCGGCCAACGTGTCGTGATCTATGCCGTCGATGGTCGCATTAAGCTCACTCACCTTGGCGGCGAGGATATTTTTTAGGCTCTGCTCCATATTATCGAGCGAGACCTCGTCGGTCAGGCCCTCGTTGCGCTGGCTTTCCAAATCCCTCGCCAACGAAAACTGAAAGCTGCGGAAGCTGCCAAAGCCCAGCTTGCGGCAGAAGCGCGAAACGGTCGCCTCGGACGTGGCGGCAGCGCGCGAGAGCTGAGCGGCCGTGAGGCGTGGCGCTTCGGACTGGTGCTCCAATATATAGTCGACAATGCGCTGCTCGGACTCGCTGTAACCCTGATGGGTACTAATGAGGGAAAGTGCGCTCTTGCTACTATCGGTCATGGATGGCTCCTGGTTGGCATGAAAATCTAGCTTGATTTGCAATGCCATAGTATACGGGCATTTTCAATTACAAGATACACCTTGCCGTTTCAAGTGTTGATGGTAAACTTTCACTTGCCGTTTACGGTTATGAAAGAACCTTTCACCGGAGAATTGCGCCTTGTCTCTTCTCACGCGGACGGTAGGTTGGTATCTTTCAAGTGTGGAAAAACGCGCATCGAAGCGCGTGTAGGGGAGCGCCCGCGGGCGCTGTACTCAAGAAGGAGGGACACATGGCTAAGTTTGACATCATCGCCGCGACCGGTTGCCCGACCGGCATTGCGCACACCTTCATGGCGAAGGAGGCGCTGGAGAAGGCTGCTGCCGAGCGAGGTCTGACCATTAAGGTCGAGACTCATGGCCAGGTCGGCGTCGAGAACGAGCTCACCAAGAGCGAGATCGCCGGTGCCAAGGCCGTCGTCGTCGCAGCCGATAAGGATGTCCAGGCTGAGCGTTTCGCCGGTAAGCCCATGGTTTCCGTTGGTGTTTCCAAGGCCCTGTCTGTCGAGGCTGCTGGTAAGCTGATCGACCGCGCGCTCGCCGCCAAGGGCGACGACACGGTTGCCGCTGCCGCCGATGTCGAGGACGAGGTCGAGGAGAAGGAGTCCATCGGCCACATCATCTACAAGCACCTCATGAACGGCGTCAGCCACATGCTGGTCTTCGTCGTTGCCGGTGGTGTTCTGACCGCCATTTCGTTCCTGTGGGGCATCACGTCCTTTGATTCGACGGCTGCCGACTACAACAGCTTTGCCGCGATGCTCAAGATTATCGGCGGTATCGCCATGAACCTCATGGTTCCGGTGCTCTCCGCTTACATCGCCGAGTCCATCGGCAAGCGCCCGGCGCTCGTCCCCGGTTTCGTCGCCGGTATGATTGCCATCCAGGGCTTGCCTGTTAACGCCGATACTGGCATGATCGACGCCGGTGGCGCAGGTGTGGGCTTTGGCTTCCTAGGCGGCATCGTCGGCGGCTTCCTCGCTGGCTATGTCATCCTGCTGCTCGAGAAGGTTTTCTCTAAAATTCCTGCGAGCCTTAATGGCCTGAAGGCAATCTTCCTGTATCCGCTGTGCTCTACCGCCATCGTCGGTCTGGTCATGCTCGGTATTTCCGGCCCCATGGCTGCCATTAACCAGGGCATGATGGATTTCCTGCAGAGCCTCGGTAACTCCGGTCCGGTGATCCTTGGCCTGGCCATCGGCTGCATGTGCGCCTTTGATATGGGCGGCCCGGTCAACAAGGCTGCTTACGCTACTGGCACCTTCCTGCTCGGTACCGCTCTCGAAGCTGGCGTCGGCACCGAGACCTACAACTTCGGCACCAACTTCATGGCTGCCGTCTCCGCCGCTTGCATCGTTCCGCCGCTGATCACCACCTTCGCCGTCGTTGTCGGTAAGAAGTACTTCAGCCAGGAGGATCATGACGCCGGTATCGTCAACCTCATCCTTGGTTGCACCCACATCACCGAGGGCGCCATTCCGTTCATGACCAAGAACATCTGGCCCGTCATGCCCATCATGATGCTCGGTTCTTCCATCGCTTCCATCTTGACCATCTTCTTCAACGTTCACGATCCGGCGCCTCACGGCGGCTTCCTGGTCCTGCCCGTTGTCGAGAACGGCCCGCAGTGGGTCCTCGCGATCCTCATCGGCGCTGTGGTCGGTGGCATCCTGTTCGTGGCCTTTAAGAAGTACGACTTTGAGAAGAACCAGAAGGCCGCTCCTGCAACCAAGCCGGTTGAGGCCCCCAAGGCCGCTGCCGTCGAGGCCCCCAAGGCCGAGGCTGCCGACTTCGTGAAGGTCGAGAACGTCTTTGTCGCCGAGGTCTTCGCTTCTCGTGACGAGGCTCTGAGCTTTGTCTCCAACCAGGCCGTTAAGGCCGGTATCGCCGGCGATGCCGACGCCGTGATGAACGCCTTCCTGGCCCGCGAGGCCGAGGGCACCACGGGCATGATGGAGGGCTTCGCCATTCCGCATGCCAAGTCCGACGCCATCACCGAGGCCGCTGTCATCGTCGTCAAGGACGACTCTGGCGTGACCGGTTGGGACACCATGGACGGCGCTCCCGTCAACGTTGCCATCGCCCTGCTCATCCCGGGCGCTCAGGCTGGAACCACGCACCTCAAGATCCTGTCCAAGGTCGCCGAGGCGCTCATGGACGAGGACTTCCGTGCCACCGTCAAGGGTTCCACCGACGCGGCCGAGATCGCCAAGACGATCAACGCCCGCCTGGTCTAATCCAGCAGTTAGCGAATAACATCGCCCCCTGTATATAAGGCGGAGTCCCTCTCCAGGGCCTCCGCCTTTTTCATCCCCAAATAAGTTGCGGTGAAATAGGGACTGTTTAAACGATTCAACCCCAAATTCAGCCCCTATTTCACCGCAACTTATAAAAGGGCATAGAGAGGGCTGCCTATCGAGTCTTTGTCGCGAACAGGTCATCAGCCAGAATTCCGTTTGCACGATATTGCTCTGGACCGACCGAGTTTCCGCAGCTTGCTCGCCCCCTGTGGGTGAGCAAGCGGACGACAAACACATCTGTCCAATAATTCGTCTGAAACACAATGAAAAACCGTTTGATGTGAGTTAATATAAACAACGTCGTGAATCTGACTCCTGCCGCACGCACGACAGGGGTTAAAC
>DBGAZC010000084.1:0-5711 GCA_048472015.1 Collinsella sp.
CTTCATCGAAACCCTCTAGCTTCCTCAGGCACCGGATCTTGCTCCTCAAACCGTCGCTTGCGTACCCAAAGTACGCTGCGCTCCTCTTTCGGGGCAATCTCCGGCACCTGAGAAACCTAGAGCTAAGGCGCCTGAACGCGCCGCTGCCTTTGATGTTTAGATTGGGAGAGAGCCATGATAGGGATCGGGATCGATATCGGGTCTACGGCGGCTAAGGCTGCTGTGGTCAATGGGGAGGGTTCGGTGGCGTGGACGTGCGTGCAGCCAACCGGGTTTTCCTCGGTCGATGCGGCCGAGCGTCTGCGCGGCGAGCTTGCCGCGGCTGGCTATGACGTGGCTGCCGACGACGTGCGCGTGATCGCGACCGGATATGGTCGTGTTGCCGTGCCCTATGCGCATAAGGTCGTGACCGAGATTACCTGCCACGGTACCGGTGCCGTGCGCCTGTTTGGTGACCACGGCACCGTGATCGATGTGGGTGGTCAGGACACCAAGGTCATCCAGCTTAAAGGCGGCCGCGTGGCAAAGTTCGCCATGAACGACAAGTGCGCTGCCGGCACGGGGCGCTTTCTGGAGATCATGGCCGACCGCCTGGGCATTACCCAGCAGCAGATGGCCGACCTTGCGCGTTCCGGCGAGCCCACCAAGATATCCAGCATGTGCACGGTCTTTGCCGAAAGTGAGGTCATCAGCCTGATCGGTCGCGGTGAGCCGCGCGAGAACATTGCGCGTGGCGTGATCGACAGCGTGGTTTCGCGCGTGGCGACCATGGCCGGGCAGGCCGCGGGCGCCCCGTACTACCTGACCGGCGGCCTGTGCGAGAACGCCTTCGTGGTGGAGCGGTTGGGCGAGCTACTGGGGTCGCCGGTGACCACCTCGCCCCAGGCTCGCTTTGCCGGAGCGATCGGCGCGGCCATTCGAGCCCAGGCGCTCATGTAAGGGGCGGTGTCATTCGCCGTCCGCTCTCGGCGCCGCCATGCGTATACTGGGAGGAACTGATTGACCTATGAGAGGAGGAATCGATGGCTGACGATCAGATTAAGCTCACGTCTATGACGGCCGCGAGCGGTTGAGCCGCTAAGTTGGCTCCCGGAGCCCTCGCCCAGGTCCTGGGCGATTTACCCAATGTGCATAACGACAACTTGCTCGTGGGATTCGATACCTCCGACGATGCGAGCGTCTTTCGCGTTGGTGATAACTTAGGCCTCGTGCAGTCAATCGACTTCTTCCCACCGATGGTCGACGACCCGTTCCTGTTTGGCCAGATTGCCGCGGCCAACTCGCTGTCGGACATCTACGCCATGGGTGGACGACCGAGCCATGCAATGAACCTGCTCTGCATACCCAGTTGCCTGGGCGTCGAGGTTGCCGGTCAGATTCTGGCGGGCGGCGCCAACAAGTGCGTCGAGGCGGGCTGCTCCATCGCGGGCGGCCATACCATCAACGACGACGAGCCCAAGTACGGCCTGTCCGTGAGCGGCTTTGTCGCGCTCGACCGCATACTCGCCAACAGCGGCGCACGCGCGGGCGATGTTCTGCTGCTGACCAAGGCAATCGGCTCGGGCATCATCACTACGGCCATTAAGGGCGAGCTCGTCGAACAGGATGACGCCAGTCCGATGTTCGACTCGATGCGCACCCTCAACGAGGCGCCGA
Organism: Collinsella sp.; assembly: GCA_048472015.1. Classification (GTDB taxonomy): domain Bacteria; phylum Actinomycetota; class Coriobacteriia; order Coriobacteriales; family Coriobacteriaceae; genus Collinsella. The sequence goes on from DBGAZC010000084.1 coordinate 1,657, forward strand.
TTCGTCTGGCCGAGGGACTTGAGCTTCACGGCTGCACCGATGTCACGGGCTTTGGCCTGATCGGGCACGCGTGCGAGATGGCCGAGGGCTCGGGCGTGCAGGTTGAGCTTGCGTCGGGAGCGGTACCGCTCTTTGATCAGGTGCTCGACATGGCGCGCCTGGGCATTATCCCCGCGGGCTCCTACCGCAACCAGGACTTCTTTGGCCCGCGTGTGGCTGCCGGCGAGGACCTGGAGCCGGGCATGTTGGATGCGCTGTACGATCCGCAGACCTCGGGCGGCTTGCTCATCGCGGCGCCTGCTGCCGATGTGGATGAGCTTGCGCGCCGTCTGCATGCCGAAGGGCGTATCGCCGCCGTCGTCGGTCGCGTGTGCGAGCCGGTGCCAGGCGGTCCTGCCGTCCACGTTGTCCGTTAACGACACGTTTATTGAACTATGCACCGTTCTAAAACGATTTATTCGAAAGGAAAAGCTATGTCTACCAAGATTGAAGTCAATGCCATGGGCGATGCCTGCCCGCTGCCCGTCGTTAAGACGCTCAAAGCCCTGAAGCAGCTCGATGGCGAGGGCGCCGTCGTGACCTCGGTCGATAACGAGACCGCCGTCAAGAACATCTCCAAGATGGCGCAGGAGAAGGGCTGCACGGCCTCGGTCGAGAAGGTTTCTGACGCCGAGTGGCACGTGACCGTGGCGACCTCTGGCGCCGTTGCCGTGGCTGATCCCGAGCAGGATGGCGCTGCCTTCTGTGATGCCAGCGCCGGCAAGGGCAAACTTGTCATTTCCGTCTACACCGATTGCATGGGCCGTGGCGACGACGAGCTGGGCCACAAGCTCATGAAGGCGTTTATCTTTGCCGTGACGCAACAGGAGGAGCTGCCCGCGACCATGTTGTTTTACAACGGCGGCGCCAAGCTCACCGTCGAGGGCTCGCCGGTGCTCGACGACCTGAAGGGACTGGCCGAGCAGGGCGTCGAGATTCTCACCTGCGGTACCTGCCTCGATCACTATGGCATTAAAGACCAGCTTGCGGTGGGCGAGGTCACCAACATGTACGTGATCGTGGAGAAGATGGAGCAGGCCGTGCGCGTCGTGCGCCCGTAGCGTTTGGGCGGGATTGCCATGAGAGAAAAGCGCCCGGCGCTTGTCATCACGTTTCCCACCACGGCGGCCGCCATGGGGTGCGAGACCCTATGCGTCGAGCGCGGCCTTCCCGGGCGCACGATTCCCGTGCCCGGGGAGGTCGCTGCCGGCTGCGGCTTGGCGTGGAAGGCACTGCCTTCGGATGAGGACCTGCTGCGCGGCGAGCTTGCCGCGGCGGGCGTCCCCACCGAGGGCTTTACGGTAATCGACATGTGGGAGGTCGTGCGATGATCTACCTGGATAACGCGGCGACGACCATGCATAAGCCGCAGACGGTCATCGATGCCGTGACGCAGGCGATGTGCTCGCTCGGCAATGCCGGGCGCGGGGCCACGTCGGGTGCCCTCGATGCCGCTCGTACGATTCATGCTTGCCGTGCCAAGCTTGCGCGCTTGCTGGGCTGCCCGAGGGCGGACCATGTTTGTTTTACGCCCAACTCTACGGCGGCGCTCAACACGGCGATTAACGGCGTGGTGCGTCCCGGCGACCGCGTGGTCACAACGGTGCTTGAGCACAACTCCGTGCTGCGCCCGCTCAACCGCCTGACGGCAGAGCGGGGCGTGACCGTTGAGCGTGCGGGCTGCGACGCGAACGGCGTGCTCGACTACGACGAGCTCGAGCAGCTGGTCACGCCGGGCACGCGTGTCGTGGTGGTAACGCATGCCTCCAACGTGACCGGCAACTCCGTTGATGTTGCACGTGTGGCGGCTGTGGCTCATGCGGCCGGCGCGCTGGTTATCGTCGACGCCTCTCAGTCTGCCGGCACGGCGCATATCGATATGCAGGCCATGGGGCTCGACGTGGTGTGCTTTACCGGCCACAAGGGACTGATGGGCCCGCAGGGCACCGGCGGTCTGGCCGTGGCGGAGGGCGTCGACGTGGCGCCCTGGGCCATGGGCGGCACCGGTGTACACAGCTTCGATGAGCTGCAGCCACTGGAGTGGCCCACGCGCCTGGAGGCCGGTACGCTCAACGGCCATGGCATCGCGGGCCTTTCCGCTGGTCTCGACTTTATCAAGGCCCAGGGTGGGGTCGAGGCGATTGCTGCCCACGAGCGTGCGCTCGCTGATCGCTTCCTTGCCGGTGTGCGCGAGATTCCGGGGATTAAGCTCTACGGTGCCTTTGACCAGCCGACGCGCTCTGCGATTGTGTCGCTCAACGTGGGCGATATCGATTCGGCCGAGATCTCGGATGCGCTCATGCAAGGGTGGGGGATTGCGACGCGCCCCGGCGCCCATTGCGCCCCGCTCATGCACCGTGCACTGGGTACCGAGCGCCAGGGCGTCGTCCGCTTCTCGTTTGGGTATTTCAACACGGACGAGGAAGTCGACACCGCGATTGACGCTTTGCGCGATTTAGCCTGCTAGAGCGTATATACTTGCGGGACGGGTCTTATGCCCGTCCCGTTTTTGTTTCGATTCGAAAGGTGCTCTTATGGCCTCATCCGCCTCGCGTGGTCTACGCTCCGACCATGTCGTTACCGTCGGCATCGCCCTGTTCTCGATGCTCTTTGGCGCCGGCAACCTCATTATTCCGCCACTGCTGGCGCTGCAGGCAGGTTCTGCCACGCCGGTCGCTATGCTTGGCTTTCTCATCGCCGCCATCGGCCTGCCCGTCATGGGTTTTATCGCCGTGGCGCTTGCCGGAACGGCGCGCGAGCTTGCCGGCCGCGTGCACCCCAAGTTTGGTGAGTTCTTTGTCGCGGCAGTGTATCTGGCCATCGGCCCGTGCCTGGCTATTCCGCGCACGAGCTCCACGGCCTTCGAGATGCTGGTGCCGCTGCTGCCCGAGGGCGTCTCGCTCGGCACGGCTCGCCTGGTGTTTGCCGTTGGCTTCTTTGTCGTCGCGTTTGCGCTCACGCTGCGTCCGGGCGTCATCACGCGCGTACTCGGTCGCATAACGGGCCCCGCGCTTATCGCGCTCATCGTGCTGGTTGTGGGTGCTGCCGTGATCTCGCCGCTGGGACCGGCTGCCGCGCCTCAGGCTCCCTACGATGCAGGCGCTGCCGTGCAGGGCTTTTTGACGGGCTACCAGACCATGGACCTGCTTGCGTCGCTCGCCTTTGGCATCATCATCGCCGAGACCATCCATGAGTTGGGCGTTACCGATGACAAGCGCGTGGCTTTTGAGATCTCGCGTTCCGGTGTGATCGCCGGTGTGCTCATGGCCATCATCTACTGCGGCCTGGCGCTTGCCGGCATGCAGCTCGGCACGGTTATGCCCGATGCCACCAATGGCGCCGCGATCCTTGCGCGTTCGGCCTCTATGCACTTTGGTCTTGCTGGCACGGTTGTCGTCTTTGCGATTTTCTTCCTCGCCTGCATGAACGTGTGCATCGGCCTCATCAGCTGCTGCTCGCGTTACTTCTGCGAGACGTATGTGGTTAAAGGGGGAGTGGAGGCTTCCGAGGAGGCTATGCGCCGTCCCTTTGCGATCCTCGCCTTTGTGTTCGCGGCGTTTTCGTGCGTGCTCTCCAACGTGGGCCTCGACATGATCCTCATGTTCTCGGTGCCCATGCTCAACGCCTTGTATCCCGTTGCCATCGTGCTGGTACTTATGGGCCTGGTGCACGGCTTTTGCGACGCGCACCCACAGGTGTGGGTCTGGGTCGGCGGCGTGGTTGCCGTGCAGAGTGTGATCACCTCGGTCCGCGATGCGTTCTTTGCGGGCGCGTGGCTGCCGTTCGATGCATTGCCCCTGGCGGATATCGGTGCCGCGTGGGCGCCAGTCGCTGTGGTGGCGTTTGTGATTGGCCTGCTCCATAGTCGTTTTGTTGCACATTCGAGGAGCTAGGGTTTCTGCGCTTGCACAGGCGGGGAGTCTCCCCTATAATTTCCTTCGCTTTGGGACACGCAAGGTTTAGACCTTAGCTGCTCAACACCTTCGGGACGTGGCGCAGTTTGGTAGCGCGCCTGC
>DBGAZC010000085.1:0-12510 GCA_048472015.1 Collinsella sp.
CCGTATTGGGAAGCTCGAGTGTGACTTCATCGCTCGTAGGCGCAATGCTTACGCCTACATCCAGGTCTCTATGTCGATTGCCGACAGAGGCGTCGAGGAGCGCGAGTACAGGCCGTTCGGCCACATCAGGGATGGTTGTCCGCGCTACTTGTTCACGCTTGATCCTCTATTGCAGGAGAGGGATGGCATCAGGCACCTTAACATGGCGTCGTTTATGCAAGATGGCGGTGATCTTATTTGAGCGGCGGCCAGATTCCTTTGCTCCCTAGTGCGCAAACAGCGCGGGTATCAAATGAGGACCATTGCCTCACGTAGAATCGATAGATTGAAAACTTGTTTTGATGTTGACAGGCTTTTGGCCAGTGGCTCCTATTGTCGAGTGGGAATAGCGGAAACGAGGCGATTGAATAACTCCATCCGTTTAGGTTAAAACAAAAAATATGCCGCGCGCCTGTGGCATGAAGGAGGGAGATTTCTATGAATATCGTTGTATTGAGTGGTAGCCCGCGCAAGGGCGCCAATACCGACACCATGGTCGAGGCCTTTGCCGAGACCGCGCGTGAGGGCGGCAATACGGTCGAGGTCATCCGCGTTGCCAGTAAGAAAATCGCTGGTTGCCTGGGGTGTCAGTATTGCTTCGCCCACGAGGGCACTTGCGTGCAGAAGGATGACATGGCCAAGGTGATCGAGTCGCTGAAAGACGCCGACATGGTTGTCTTCGCTTCGCCTATCTACTGGTTTGATATCACTGCGCAGGAGAAAGCCGCCATCGACCGCCTGTACGCCTTCGGTGCTACGGGCTTCCCGTTCACCAAGACGGCCCTTTTGCTCGATAGCCACAGCGAGGGCGTCTATGATGCGGCGATTGCTATGTACAGGGCCACATGCGCGTACTGCAAGTGGGAGGACCAGGGCATTGTCACCATTAGCGGCATGACCGAGCGCGACAGCATGGCCTCCTCGCCCAAGTTGGAAGAGGTGCGAGAGCTCGCTCGCAAGCTCGCCTAAGGACAAGAAGAACGCATGGCAATCGGTGTTGGTGGAAAATGCTTGCTATCCTTACCAAGAGGAATGCTGATTGCCATGCGTTGATGCTTCCGCGGACAATTCCGGCGTGCTAAAACGCCTTCTCGTTCAAGAATTCCCTGAATGCGGGGATGTCAAAGCCAACGAGACCACGCCCGCGCTCTCCGATGACGCCGTCCTCGAGGAGACGGCGTTTATATTGGCTTGCATAGTTGCCGGCAACGCCCAAGCGTTTGGCTATCTCCGAGACCCTGCTGGGGCCAGAGTCGGGCAGCATCGCGAGCAAAAACTCAATGTCTTTATCGGAAAGCTCCCGATAGGTCGTTTCGAGAGAAGCCCGATGCCATGCTTCTCGAGCTGCCTGAAGATGCCATTCATGTACGTGCGCCAGTCGCTCTGAGTCTCCTGAGCATATGTCCAATCGATGCCGACTGGCCCAATCTGAACGCCGCTTATGCACGCGCGAGGCTGTGAGAGGTAGTTATCTGCCGCCTCTTCGGTTCGCTCGATAATATCTTCGAGCATGCCTGGCATGGCGGAGACATTTGCTGCGATCCATGGTGGCCCCTTTGCAGGTTTTGCTAGTTTTTGCAACTTTTGCTAATTTTTGCAAGTTTTGCTAACGGCTTAACACGTCTTGAGTCGTGGGATTGCAGGAGTAAAAACGGGGATTCCTATTATTCCGACTACGTTGCAACGAGCGGGGCCCGGGGCGCGATGTTACTGCGCTCCGGGCCCCGCTGCTTTGTAAAACCATGACGGTTTGGCTGCCGTCGTCCTAGTCAAACAGACTCGGCATGTCGTTTTCTTTCATGAGGGCACCGGCAGAGGGGAGGCTCTGTGCGGTGAACTTCTCGGCCGAGACGCCGGCGCCAAGAATTTCCTCGGTCGTGCCGACGGTGGTGACCGAGCGGCCCTTCTTGGCCGTAAAGGCCTGTACGCCCTGCGTGTTGGTGGTCGTCTTGGTTTTGAGCAGCGACGTGTTGAAGTTCATCAAACGATAGTCGCTCGAGACCAGCGCGATGTCGCGGTCCTCCTTGAGCACCTGGGCATATAGCAGCTTGCTGCCGCTGTAGATGGCGTTCTTAAGGCGCTTGCGGTTGGTCTTGGTGACGTATCCGGCAAGCGCGACGCGCACCACGCGGCCGTTCTCAAAGACAAACAGCACGTCGGCCTTGTAGTCCTCGGGGTCGATGACCCAGATGACACTCTCGTCGGGTTCCATCTCAAGATCGGTCGGTAGGTACGAGCCCAGCTGGGCCGACTTGGTGTCCTCAAACGCCGCAACCTTGCACTTGTACACCTGGCTCTTGTTGGTAAAGACCAGTAGCTCGTGGGTGTTGGAGGACGGGAACTCGATAAAGGGCTTGTCGCCGTCCTTGTACTTGAGCGTGGTGGCCTTCTTGAGCACTCGGTCGGTCATCTTTTTGAGGTAGCCATCGCGCGAGAGCATGATGGTGACCGGGTACTCCTCGACCTCGGGCTCCAAGCTTACCTCGATAACCTCATGGGGCTCGATCCTGCCCGTGCGGCGCGGCATCACGTACTTCTTGTTGACCGCGGCCAGCTCGTCGCTGATGACCTTCTTGATGTTGTCTTCGCTCGAAAGGATCTCCTCAAGCTCGGCAATCTCGCCCTCAAGCTTGGCAATGTCCTTGGTGCGGTTGAGGATGTACTCCTCGTTGATGTTGCGGAGCTTAAGCTCGGCAACAAACTCGGCCTGGGTCTCGTCGATGTCGAAACCCTTCATAAGGTTGGGCACGACCTCGGCTTCGAGCTTGGTGCCGCGGATGATGGCGATAGCCTTGTCGATATCGAGTAAGATCGCCTCGAGGCCGTGCAGCAGGTGCAGGCGCTCGGACTTTTTGCCCAGGTCAAAGTTGATACGGCGACGCGTGGACTCAATACGCCACTTGACCCACTCGTGCAGAATCTGGCGCACGCCCATAACACGGGGATAACCGTCGACGAGCACGTTGAAGTTGCACGAGAACGAATCCTGTAGCGTGGTCGAGCGATAGAGCTTGGCCATGAGCTTGTCGGGGTCGACACCGCGCTTAAGGTCGATGGCGATGCGCAGGCCCGAAAGGTCGGTCTCGTCGCGGATGTCGGCAATCTCCTTGACCTTGCCCTCCTTGGAGAGCTTGACGATGCGCTCGATGATGACATCGGTCTTGGTGGTGTAGGGAATCTCGTAGACCTCGATGATGCGCTCTTCGGGAATCCAACGCCAGCGGGAGCGAATCTGGAAGCTACCCAGTCCGGTCTCGACAATCTTTTCCATCTCCTCGCGGCGGTAGATGATCTCGCCGCCGGTCGAGAAGTCGGGCATGGGCATATACTCAAGCAGATCGCAGTCAGGATCCTGCAGGTAGTGCATCGTGGCGGTGCAGACCTCGTTGAGGTTGAAACCGCAGATGTCGGACGCCATGGCGACGCCGATGCCCTTGTTGGCCGAGACAAGGATGTTGGGGAACGTGGTGGGCAGCAGGCGCGGCTCCTTCATGGCGCCGTCGTAGCTATCGACGAAGTCGACCGGGTCCTTGTCGATGTCCTTGAAGATCTCGGCGCTGATGGGGGAGAGCTTGGCCTCGGTATAACGCGAGGCGGCGTAGCTCAGGTCGCCCGAATAGTACTTGCCAAAGTTGCCCTTCGACTCCACGAAGGGGGCAAGCAGCGCTTCGTTGCCCGTCGCCAGGCGCACCATCGTCTCGTAGATCGCGGCGTCGCCGTGCGGATTGAGCTTCATGGTCTGGCCCACGATGTTGGCGCTCTTCTGGCGCTCGCCCTTGAGCAGACCCATCTTGTACATGGTGTAGAGCAGCTTGCGGTGCGAGGGCTTAAAGCCGTCGATCTCGGGGAATGCACGCGAGACGTTGACGCTCATGGCGTAGGGCATGTAGTTGACCTCGAGCGTCTGCGTGATCGGCTGGTCGGTGACCTCGGAGTGCAGGCCGATGACGTTCTCGGCGTTGACCTGCTTTTTCTTTGGCTGATTCTTCGTCTTCTTCTTTGCCACGATTTCCTCTTGAACTTCTTATGGGCCGTCGTTATCGATTTGCTGCTATTGCAGGTCCAGCTGGTCCAGATATTCCTTGCCGTGCTCGGAGATATGGCGCTTGCGGCCCGCTTCGTCGTTGCCCAGCAACAGGTTAAACATGGTCTCCATCTTGGTGACGTCCTCGGGCTCCACCTTGATCAGGCGACGCGTCTCGGGGTTCATGGTGGTGAGCCACATCATGTCCGGATCGTTCTCACCAAGACCCTTGGAGCGGTTGATGGAGCACTTTTGGTCGCCAATCTCCTTAAGGATGCCGTTCTTTTCGAGCTCGGTGTAGGCAAAGTAGGTCTTTTCTTTGCAGTTGATCTCGTAGAGCGGCGACTCGGCGATATACACGTAACCCTCGTCGATAAGTGTGGGCACCAGGCGGTAAAGCATGGTGAGCACGAGCGTGCGGATGTGGTAACCGTCGACGTCGGCGTCCGTACAGATGATGACCTTGTTCCAGTTGAGGTTGTCCAGGTCAAAGGCACCAAGGTTTTTGATGCGCTTGTCCTTGATCTCCATGCCGCAGCCCAGCACGCGCATGAGGTCCATGATGATGTCGGACTTAAAGATGCGTGGATAGTCCTCCTTTAGGCAGTTGAGGATTTTGCCACGGACGGGCATAACGCCCTGGAACTCGGCATCGCGCGAGGTACGAATGGCGCCTGCTGCCGAGTCGCCCTCTACGATGTAGATCTCGCGGCGGCTCTTGTCCTTGGAGCGGCAGTCGATGAACTTCTGCACGCGGTTGGCCATGTCGGTCTTCTGCTGCAGGTTGGTCTTGATGCTCTGACGCGTCTTCTCGGCGTTCTCGCGCGAGCGCTTGTTGATGAGCACCTGCTCCATGATCTTGTTGGCGGCGTCTTTGTTCTCGATCAGGTAAGTCGAGAGGCGCTCCTTAAAGAAGGCCGTCATAGCTTGCTGGATAAAGCGGTTATTGATGGCCTTTTTGGTCTGGTTCTCGTAGGACGTCTGGGTGGAGAAGCAGTTGGTCACCAGCACCAGGCAGTCCTGGACGTCCTGCCACTTAATGCCGCTCTCGTTTTTGTTGTATTTGCCCTGTTGCTTAATGTAGGCATCGATGGCGCTGGTCAGGGCGCTGCGGGCGGCCTTTTCGGGCGAACCGCCGTTCTCGAGCCACGATGAGTTGTGGTAGTACTCCTGCATCATGAAGGTGCGCGAGAAGCACATGCATGCGGTGATTTTTACGTTGTAATCGGGCAGGTCCTCGCGATCGCGACCGCGACGGTCGGCCTCGATAAAGAAGGGCTCGGTAAGGTAGTCGGTACCGACCTTCTCGAGCACGTAGTCCTCGATGCCCTTGGGATAGCAAAAGTCCTCTTCGGAAAACTCGCCATCGTCGCCCTCAATGCGCAGGCGGAAGGTCACGTTGGCGTTGACCACGGCCTGACGGCGCATGGTCTCGCGATACCAATCGTGGGGGATGCTGATGGAGGTAAAGACCTCAAGATCGGGGCGCCACTTGATAGTGGTGCCGGTGCGGTCCTCGTCGCTGGGCTCAATCTCGAGTGCCTTCTTCTTGGCGCCGACGACCTTGCCCTTCTTAAAGTGAAGGGAGTACTTGTTGCCGTCACGCCAGACGGTGACGTCCATGTACTCGGAAGCGTACTGAGTCGCGCAGGAGCCCAGGCCGTTGGTGCCGAGCGAGAAGTCGTAGTCGCCGCCCTGGTTGTTGTTATACTTGCCGCCGGCGTAGAGTTCGCAAAAGACGAGCTCCCAGTTAAAGCGCTTCTCGGAAGGGTTCCAGTCGAGCGGGCAGCCGCGGCCATTGTCCTCTACCTGAATGGAGCCATCGCGAAAGGCGGTAAGGGTGATGAGCTTGCCGTAGCCCTGGCGCGCCTCGTCAACGGCGTTGGACAGGATCTCGAAGGCGGCATGCGCGCAGCCGTCGAGCCCGTCCGAGCCAAAGATGACGGCAGGGCGCAGGCGTACGCGTTCCTCGTCCTTGAGCTGGCGGATACTGTCGTTACCATAATTTGCGGTGTTTTTTGCCATACTCGCTCTCTCGGTGCTCCTTTGCTGCGTTTAAGTCATATAGATAGTCAAGGTAGCATAGCCCAGCCCATAGGCGATTCCACCAACACGAAATCCATCGAACAATCGTTCGGAGTTCGATGGAGATTCGTTTACTCGGACAAAACCGAGTCGGCTCTGTCCGAGTAAGTTTGAAGACGGCCGAATGTGTCTTGCTGCGTTTGCGGTTGGATACGCTGTCGAAGACGTGTCGTGCGGATTGTTGGCGAAAAGACGGCGTGCCAAGCTCGAGGCAGAACTCAACTCCTCTGACGACATCTAATGCGTAATGGGCTGGCTCTGGGTATCCAGAACCAGCCCATTTTGATGGTCGATGAGCCGAGTCGGCGTCTCTCGCAAAGGTAACTGAGAGCTAGCGAGGCGTATCCGAATTGACCTCATCGGCGGTGTCGTTTTCGAGCGCCGTGCGGCGGGCGCTGTAGGCGACAAGGCCGGCACCAGCTGCGGCGAGTGCTGCTGCGGCTGCCGTAAGGGGAGCGTTGACATCGCCCGTGCCCGCAAGCGCGCCCGCTTTTCCGGAGCGCTTGTTAGTGCCGTGGTCCTTGCCACTGCTGGAGCTGCTTCCGCCGGAGCCGCCGCCCTTGTCAGTACCGCCGCCACTCGTGCCGCCATCGCCGTCGACCGTCATCGGGGCGTCGTGAAGTTCCGTCGTATCCGCGTTGTCGCATACGCCGACCTGAACTTCTGAGCGTTCGCATGCCGCGTCGGGCACATGAAGCTCGTGCAGCACGGCACCCAGCGCCGAGTTTGCGCCCGGTCGAATTTCCTCGAGCGTTACGGGATCGAGCGCCACCAGATTACGCGCCTTCGCATATAGCGTTACGCGTTTGCCCACTTCGTCGCTCCAACTCTCGGGGATAGCGAAGCTCATGCGGAACTGCGCCGTGCAACCCGGTGCCAGCACGGCGTTGCCGTTGTCGGCTACCAGTGGGTGCGTTGCAAAACGTGTGCCCAGCGTCTCGAGCGCGTACTTCACATGCGCCATGTCGTTGGCCGAAGCGTCCTCGGCAAGCTCTGGATCGTAGATCGATGCCATGCGTGTGTTCGCTCCGAACCCGATGGATGCGCTGGAGAACGGCTGGCTGGAGCCCTCTCGGTACAGATCGATCGTGCCGGCGGTCAGCAAGGTGTTGCCGTCGTTTCGCACCGTGACCATGAAGGATTCGCCTGCTGCTCCGGGCACCACCGCGCCCGAGGTAGCGACTGCTCCTGTCGGAGTGGCACACGCCACCAAGGGCACTTCGATGCCGTGCAGCTCCGCCTTGCTCTGCTCGGCACTCACAATGTGCGTGGCGAGCGCGGAGAGCATGCCTCCCGACGTTAAAAATGTCGTTATCTGATCGACGGGATGGTCTAGCTCGCACATCACGAACGGCTCCGTAAACAGATCGCCTGCCAAGGTGCTGGCGAAGATGCGGAAGTGCTTGCCCATCACTGCTACCGGGTTGCCTTCTTCGTCGTAGGTTTGTCCCACCTTGCCATCGGTGTTCTCTACATAGAGTACGCACCTGCCGTTGTTGCTTACGCTAAACGATGCTGGGCCACAGCCTGCGGCACCCACGGGCTGCGTTGCAAAAGCCGATGCGCCTCGCGTCCAAGCAATATGCTGCAGTTGCTCGTTGACGGTTGCCAAAAAGCCCGAATGTTGTGGCCACGGCACCGCGTGGGGTACTGTGGCATCTGGCGACATAACGCCCCAACCCGCGATGGACTGGCCGATCACGGCGTACGACGCGCAGCCACAACCGCCTGCAGTCTCGTATGCAACGGGCACCACCATTTTGCCGTTGATATTCTCGGGCGCGCCCAGCTCGATGCTCGATGGTGCCTGCGGAAAGTGGAGGACCTGACGGAACGTGAGACTGTCGCCCAAATTATCCGACCACAGGGTAAAGCATTCCAGCGCAACCTCGGCCTCGCTGCCGAGCGCCTTCTCTGCGGTGGTTCCGCGGCGGTGGAGGTAAGCGCCCGACAGGCGCCCGTCGACCAGCGTCTTGCCCACCGTGATACGCGGGCACTGCAGGCAATGGTAGCCATCCTCCTGAAGGCGGCCGCGCGAGATGCTGCGCCACGACGTGTGCGATATCACGCGAACTCCGTCGTTGCTTATGCGCAGGCGCATAACGGACAGTATGCCGGATGTGCTCGCCGTATCGAAAAGGGTGTTGTCGCCGGCGGGGCGCTCGCCCGAGACCAGCAGCACGTAGGCGTCCTGGTTTCCTCTTCCGTCTGTATATTCCACCACGTCGAAGTCGTAATCGAATATGCCGTTGCGCTCCACATCGCCCTCGCCAAACCCAAGGGGAAAGTCCACGGGCGTGGGAGCGGACCACGTGCCGTTTGCCTTTGTGTGCACCACCAGGCGCGAGCGACCATTGTCGCCGTAGCGCACCGAGGCGATACGGAACAGGCATTCTACGCCGGCAATCCTTGCCAGCTTCATGTGAGCTTCGCTGAGCACGCCAGCAAACAGCACGTTGTCGCTCGAGGGTTTGATGCCGCCACGCTCGTCCTCCGACACGCCGGCAGAATTGGCGTTCGGGTCAGCAACGGCGTTCGTCGTCTGGCCGATATAGGCGTACTCGTACATCGGCGCGGCGTTTTCGTCGTTTTCCATCAGTGCATGGACGAAATGTTCGACCTGTCCCGTGTCGTCGCTCTCTGCATCCGCCTCGAGCTCAATACGCGTGACCGCTTGATTCCAATCGCGTACGACAGAAGCGACGTTTACGGCAGTGGCCTTAACCTCGGCGCGTGCGAGCAGCTCGGCGTTGGTGACGATGGTGGCCGATGCGATAAATTGCGGCACGCCGCCCGCCTCGGCGTTGCCGGCTGAGCCGAAGCAGGCATCTAGTGTATAGGGCGTATCTCCACCCAATGCGAGCTCAGAGCGCTGGAGTACATACTGGTCGCCGTTGTTCACCGACATATTCCACGAATCGAGGAGTGTGGGCCACGACCCCGACCAAGCCTTGGTGGTCCACTTGAACATCACGAACTGGAGTATCACATCGACATCGACGTCTGCACCTACGCGCAGTCGCGGAAGCTGGTGCCCATCTGCCTTCTCGTACCCAATGAACAGCGTGAGGGATGCGGCGCCGCGCACGGCAGACGAAGCGACGCCTGCAACGCCGGCGCCAAAGGTGACGGCAAGCCCGATCTGGATGGTGAACGAGCCCGACGTGTTTGAATAGTCGAGCGAAATGTTTTTAAAAAACGCCGCGCCGCTGCCGTGCGTGTGGGCACCCACGGCGAGCGCCAGTTTTGCCAGCACCCAGGGGTTGACGTTTAGGAAAAATGGCACCGGTCCTAGGGTAAACTGCTCGGTCCAATTGAGGTCGGTTCTTACCTGGAAGAGGGCCTTAATATTGCCGTATGCGGGGTCGTTGTTGTTACCCCAGGTTTTGCCCACCCAATCGTAGGCGAGCGAGCCGTACAGCTGTGTGGCGATATCCATCGTGAACAGCGGCGTGCAATGGTGACGAAGGAGCTTGGTGTTTCTTGGATCGGTGCCCGAACCGGCACTCATACTCTTGTACTGATTCCACTTCCCCTCCATCTCGTCGAGGTAGCGGTTTGCCTGCTTGGCGCCCGACTCGCGCGGCGATTTCTTCCAGTATTCCGGATCAGGGTTGCCCGAATCGTTCATATAGCTAGCTGGTTTGTACCCTCCGCCAAACAGCACGTATCCAGCAAACGAGAAATCGAACAGAATGGGAAATGTGGGCATCCAGCACGTGAACTTATTGCCGCCGATACCGGGAAACGCCGCGGGGAAATCAAACGGAGTGATCTCTTGGTCCATGGTGGTGGGAATGATGGTGGTCGAGCCCGATTCCGCCTTTGCGGCCGGCGCGGTGACAACGGCCATAGGGGATGAGAGCGTGTAGGTTTTGCCCTGGTAGTCGAGTATAAAGCGCAGCTTGCACCCTTCCTCCAGAAGGCCCGAAGCTGCATCGAGGAACGTGTCTTCGAGCGTGAACGTCGCCAGATTATCCGCGCCCGATGCGCTGGCCTTGATCTGGCCGATCTGCGTGACGGTTTCGGTTGAGCTGCCCGCAGAGGGCATCACTTTATTGATATGCAACGTTGCCTGCCCGCCCTGCGGCAGATGAGCCTGCACGGTAAAAGCGTGCGTGTCGGGCTGGTCGTTTGCTGCTTCGTCCGCTGGCATTGCCATAAACGTGGCGTCGGCGTACTGGATGTCCCATTCGTCGAACGTGAGCTGTCGAAAGTACGGCTCGCCATCGGAGAGCGGACGTGTGGGTGCGGTAATAGCGGTGCCGCCCTGGATACGCGCAAGGGGAATCTCGACATCGCGGTAGCCTGCCATGCTAATGGAGATGCCGCCGTTAAAGTCGTACGCGTCGAGAAGCGTTGCCTCGTCCACGTAGCCTTCTGAAAGAGGGGCGACCTCAAAGATGGCCGTGCCTTCGTCATCGGTCGTGGCGGTGAGCTGCTTGCCTGCGGCATAGCGCGATATGAGCGTGACCTGGGCACCCGTGATGGGCGTATTCTTGTTGGCGACGTCGACCACGACCACACCAAACATGGTGCGCGAGAGCACCAAGACCTTGAAGGGATCATCTTCGTCGGCGTATGCCTCGGCGGGGGCGAACGGCAATATGAAGGCGTTTGCGCTTCCCGGCACGCGCGGCAACATAATGCTCGCCAGCGAGGACGCTCCGGCAACAAGTAACGAACGGCGATCAAGCATCTTTGGCTCCCATCCCGCAGGTATCGGTGGAAATAATCCAATTTTGCGAGAAGGCGCCCCGTGGCGGTAGTGCCGTTCAAGGGTCAAAATGTCCAAATTGATCGAGCGAAGCGCCGGGTTCCGGAACGCGTTCGATGCGCTTGGTAGTCCGGTCGCTAACGTAACATATGCGCGACCAGCTCGGCGCGTGTGCCGATGCCAAGCTTTGCGTATACGCCGGATAGGCGGTTTTTGACGGTGCCCGGCGATACTCCCATATGGCGTGCGATTTCGGCGTTGGTCCACCCACGACAGGCGAGCATGGCCATGGTGAATTCCGTGGTCGTTAGATCGTCGGCAACGTCCTCGCCCGAATCGGGGTTGTGGATGCGCCGCCAGCCGTAGCTGAAGCGGTACGTGATCTCGATGATGCGCGCGAAGTCGTCAGGGTATTGCGTTTTTAGGCATGCCTCGATAAGCCCCTGTAAAAGGCCGTGATGCTCGCCAATGAGCTCGATAAGGCCGTCGGGACGCGCAATGTTCCAAGCAACTCCGAAGTGCGTTTTTGCGGCGTCGATGTCCTTGAGGCTCATGCATGCCATGGAAGCTGCCAGGTGCAGGAACAGTTCCGAGATCGGATAGCTCCCTTGTTTCATGATCAGGGCGTTTTCCGCCATGCCCAGACTGCGGCCATATTCGCCGCGCAGGTACAGGGCATGCGCCATCACGTAACTGGCGAACAGGCGCAGGCCTTCGGGCAGATGCGCCGCAAGTGGATAAAACTCTTCGGCAGAATACGGGGAAGGCAAGTGCAGCAGGACGCTCGCGGCGGAGGCGAACAGGATATGCGTGGCGTGGACGGCGGGCGATTCCTCGTCGGCCGGTGTATCGAGGATGCCCGCAAGGCAACGGCGGGCATCGGCGATACGGTTGAGCGACAGACTGGCGTATCCGCAGATAAAGCATGCGGAATAGCGCAGTGCGGGATCGGTGGCGTCAAGATAGGGGCGTGCTGTCTCGGCAGCGAGGGCGGCCTGTCCGCGAAAGTACAGCGCTTCTGCCGTGGCGATGGCGCGCGAATCGGGGTCGGAAATGCCTGCAACCGCAGCGTCAATCTGCCCCGGCACAAAGGCGGTGCACATCAACGGCATGGGAACGCGTGGGTAGCCATCGCAGTCCATCTTCCATCTCCCAACAGCTGGCAACAATAGCAGCAATTGTACTCCTGTTGCTCGGGACCCCTTTCGTTTTACTGTTCGGTTAACGCTGCGGATCGTTTTGGAAGGCTTACGAGCATGGTGGTCCCGTTCTCAGAACTTGCTTCGACCTCTACCGTGCCACCGTGAAGCGTTGCAATCTCCCAAACGAGCGCTAGTCCGAGTCCTGCACCGCCGTATGCCCTGCTGCGGGATTTGTCTAGACGAAAGAACGGCTGGAAGATGCTCTCACGGTACTGCTTGGGTATTCCCGGGCCCTGGTCCTCGACTCGCAGGAACACATGGCTGTCGTTGTCGCAGATGGAGACGTTGACAGTCGAGCCGGTGCGGCTGTAACGGATGGCATTTTCGACCAGGTTAAACACCAGCCGATAGAGGAGCGTGTCGCTCCCGATTACTAAAGCGTCTCCAGCACAATTGAGGGCTATGCCCTTATTTTCGGCAAGTGGCGCAAGGTCGGTGAGGAC
>DBGAZC010000086.1:0-2145 GCA_048472015.1 Collinsella sp.
CGACGCCCCCGCAACCATCCTGGTGTTTGGTGCGTCAATCTTTGGCACCACGTCCGAGACGCACCTTTCGTTCTTTGATATTTCCATGCTGGGCGGTCTTCCCAACATGCGCTACTTGGCGCCGGCCTGCATGGAGGAATATCTGTCCATGCTGAGCTGGTCGCTCGACCACCGCGAGCATCCCGTGGCGATCCGCGTACCGGGCATCGGCCTGGTTAGCCGCCCCGATTTGGCGCCCGCCGAGGGCACCGATTACGGCGTCGCGCGCTACAACGTGGTGCGTCAGGGCCGCGACGTTGCCCTGCTCGCGCTTGGCGATTTCTTTGAGCTGGGCGAGCGCGTGGCAAACCGTCTGACTGCCGAGTACGGTATCGAGGCCACGCTCGTCAACCCGCGCTTTGCGACCGAGCTCGACCGTGAGTTCCTCGATAGCCTTGCCGCCGAGCATCGCGTTGTCGTCACCCTCGAGGACGGCATCTTGGACGGCGGCTGGGGCGAGCGCGTGGCGTGCTACCTGGCCTGCACGCCCGTGCGCACGCGCACCTTCGGCATCGCCAAGGGCTTCCCCGACCGCTACGACCCCAACGAACTGCTCGCACAGAACGGCATGACGGTCGAGAATATGGCCGCCGAAGCCGTGAGACTACTCAACGAGTAAGAAAACCTCCGCAAGGGAAGCACCCCTGCGGAGGTTTTTGTTTTCGCGACGCGATTATCTCAATCTGTAACATCCAAGGCCCGAATTCCCGTCTAACTGTTACAGATCTAGACAAGACGTCTTAGTCCCTGACCTTTGTCTCAATCTGTAACAGATAGAGACCTTTTAGCCATCCAGATGTTACAGATCGAGACATTCGAATTCCCCTGAAGTGAAAATCTCGATCTGTAACAGGTAGAACCCATTTCCTCGTCTAACTGTTACAGATTGAGACAAAGCAGCAAGGCATGCCGCCGCACCGACCATGCCGTCTGCAAAGCGCTATCTCAGCTGCAATAAGCGACGTTTACCCAGATAAAACCTGCCAAAATAAACCTGTCCATTTTTGATAGGTAGAATTACCCATAAGGTAAGTATGTTTCTGAGTTATTTCGTGTTGACCCATTTGAGCGCGATAGGGTATAACTCTATTCAACCGCTAGGGATTTTATTGAGAAAGGTGTTCTACCATGAGCAAGAACCTCTCCCAGCAGGTCGTTCTCGACCGCCGCGGCTTCGTTGCCGCCACCTTCGCAACCGTCGCCGGCCTTGGTCTTGCCGGCTGCTCCGACACCAGCGCCGAGGCCGACAAGGGTTCCGCCGCCGACTCCTCCAAGAGCTCCGAAGATACCGAGGCTTCCACCACGCTCGACGCCAAGGCGTTCGACAAGCTCGTCGACAACGGCCCCAAGGCCGATGACGACGCCATCGCCGCCAGCACCTGGGCCACGGCCGTCAAGGACGCCGGCGTCTTTAAGATCGGTGGCGTTCAGACCTCTACGCTCTTCTCCCTCCTCAACGAGAAAGACGGCAAGACCCGCGGCTTCGACGCCGGTATCGCACAGCTCCTGTCCAACTACATCCTGGGCGAGAACAAGGTCGAGATCACACAGGTGACCTCGGACACGCGCGAGTCCGTCCTGCAGAACGGCCAGGTCGACGCTGTCTTTGCCACCTACACCATCACTGACGAGCGCAAGAAGCTCGTATCCTTTGCCGGTCCCTATTACTACACGCAGCAGGCCATCCTGGTGCTTGCCGATAACGACGACATCAAGAGCGTCGAAGACCTGGCCGACAAGAACGTCGCCGTCCAGTCCGGCTCCAACGGCCCCGCCATCCTGGAGGAGTTCGCTCCCAAGGCCAGCCAGCAGGAGTTCAAGACCGACGAGGAGGCCCGCCAGGCACTCCAGCAGGGCCGCGTTGACGCCTACGTCATCGATAACAACATGCAGCAGAGCGCCTTGGTCCGCGAGCCCGGTAAGTACAAGATCGCCGGCAAGCCCTTCGGCAGCAAGGAGCCCTACGGCATCGGTCTGCCGCTCGATTCCGACGGCGTCGCCTTTGTCAACGACTTCCTTAAGAAGATCGAGGACGACGGCACCTGGACTGAGCTGTGGCAGATCTGCATCGGCGACCGTACGGGCGACACCAATGTTCCCGAGCTG
>DBGAZC010000087.1:0-6680 GCA_048472015.1 Collinsella sp.
CGCCGTCGCAACATGGCGCGCAAGGAGCTCGCGTGGCTGAGCCGCGGCGCCCAGGCGCGTTCCACCAAGCCCAAGTTTCGCGTTGATGCCGCTCGCGAGCTGATCGCCGACGTGCCGCCCGTGCGTGACGAGCTGGAGCTCAAGCGCCTCGCCGTGAGCCGCCTGGGCAAGCAGGTTATCGATGTGGTCGACGTGGACGCCGGCTATGCGGATACCGATGGCGCGCCCAAGCAGGTGCTCTCTGACGTGACCTGGCTCATTGGTGCGGGCGACCGCTATGGCCTTTTGGGCGAGAACGGTGCCGGCAAGTCGACGCTGCTCGACGTGATCCAGGGCAAGATTGAACCCACGCGCGGCCGCGTGAAGATTGGCCAGACAGTGCGCTTTGGCGTGCTGTCGCAGCAGCTCGAGGAGCTCGAACCCTACATGGGCGACACGATCCGCGAGGTGCTCGGCAACTATAAGAAGTACTACGTCATCGACGGCAAGGAGACTTCGCCCGAGAAGCTCTGCGAGCGTCTGGGCTTTACGACGCAGCAGCTCTGGAGCCGCATCGGCGATCTTTCGGGCGGCCAGCGCCGTCGCCTGTCGCTGTTGCTGACGATTCTGGACGAGCCCAACGTGCTCATCCTGGACGAGCCGGGCAACGACCTGGATACCGACATGCTCGCGATTGTCGAGGACCTGCTGGACGGCTGGCCCGGCACGCTGATCCTGGTGACACACGATCGCTTTTTGATGGAGCGCGTGACCGACCAACAGTGGGCACTGCTCGATGGCCATCTGACGCATATGCCCGGCGGCGTGGACCAGTACCTGCGCCTGTGCAACGCTACCGCCGAGGGCGAGCCCGTGGGCGCGCCGAGCGCTAAGACCGGCACGTTCGACACCGGTGCGGCGGCTGCTGCCGACAAGCCCAAGTCGAGCGGTCAGCCCAACGGCCTTTCCAACGCCGAGCGTCAGAAGCTCCGCCGCGAGGTGAGCTCGCTCGAGCGCAAGATGGAGACGCAGCGCGCCCGCGTGGAGGAGGCCGAGGCCGCCATGGCCCAGGTCGATCCCACCAACTACACGGCGCTCGGCGAGCAGCAGGCAAAGATCGACGAGGCTCACGCCGCCATGGACGAGCTGGAGATGGCGTGGCTCGAGGCGAGCGAAAAGCTCGAGGGCGAGGAGTAGGCGAGAATGATCAAAGCCGCGTTTTTCGATATCGACGGCACGCTGCTGAGCTTTAAGACCCACCGGATTCCGGCGTCGGCGCAGCAGGTGCTCGACAGCTTTCGCGAGCAGGGGATTGCGTGCGTGATCGCCACGGGCCGTCCGACCTACCAGATGCCGGACTGGCTGTTCGACCTGGGCTGGGATGCGTACATTACGCTTTCGGGCCAGCACTGTTTTGATGCCAAGGGCGTCTACCGCAGCTGCCCGATCGATCCGGACGACGTTGCGGTGATTGTGGACCAGGTGGCGCAGGGGCGCTACGACTCACTGTGCATGCAGGGCGAGAACTCGTTTGTGAACCGCCTGTCCGAGCGCGTGGTGACGGCTGGCAGCAACGCGGGAATCGTCTACCACGAGGAGCCGTTTGAGCATGCCTTTGACGCGCCGGTCTATCAGTTCTGTGCCTTTGTTGACCCAGTTGACGAGCATATCGTGACCGATGCCGTGTCGCATTCGCTCACCACGCGCTGGTGCGACCTGTTCTGCGACATTATTCCGGCCAACGGCGGCAAGGACCTGGGTGTGGCGGCGACGCTGGAGCGCCTGGGCATCGACGCGAGTGAAGCGATTGCCTTTGGCGACGGCGAGAACGACCTGTCGATGTTCTCGGCCGTGGGCACAAGTGTGGCCATGGGCAACGCGCAGGACACGGTGAAAGCTGCGGCGACCTACGTGACGACCGCCGTGGACGACGATGGGATCTACAACGCCGCGAAGTACTTTGGACTGCTATAGCTGCGGCTCGGCACTTGGGGACGTTCCTTTTCTGTCGGCAGCCGGGGACACTCCTTGCGCGTTGCGTGCCGTGTCGCCCTGCTTGCTCCGCGCATTTTGTGAAACACGGTTAACTTTTTAAACAACGTAGTAAGACATGGGCAACTTTTGCGGTAAAGTAAATCAAGTAAAAGTATCCAAAGGCTAACTAGAAGTCATCGCGAAAGGCGGCCCATGGCCCTGCGTGAATCTGGAGAAGACTATCTCGAATCTATTTATGTGCTCTCGGAGCGCCAAGGCATCGTTCGATCAATTGACGTTGCCGAATACCTGGGCGTAACCAAAGCAAGCGTCTCTAAAGCCATGGCGGCCTTGGAGAGCACCGGCTACGTGGAGATGGGCAAACGCGATGTGCATCTGACGGAACGCGGTCTTGAGGTTGCCCGTCAAATGTGGGAGCGCCATTGCTTTTTTGTGGGGCTGCTAGAGGATGCAGGTGTAGCGCCCGATGTTGCCTCGCAAGAGGGTTGCCACATGGAGCATTGCTTGAGTGAGGAGAGCTTTGAGAAGCTGAGGTCGATGCTGGGGCGGGAAGATGTGGCGGGCCCAGCAACGGAAGCCTAATTGATCCCCAGTAGCGCGGAGTTCGCGCAAAGCGCGAGCCAGCGACCGGGACCAGTAGCCCCACCAACTAAGTTCAATTCAGACAAGGAACCCCGCCAGCAAGCGATGCCCAAGAACCGCCAGCAACGTCACCGCAGGCCGGGGTCGGGCTTGGTTTTGAAAACATTCCGCAGACCAGAAGTGCCCCCGTTCGTAGCTCCGTAGGAGCAGAACGGGGGCACTTCATTGGTCGAGGACGTTTTCAAAACCAAGCCCGACCCCGGCCGGAGGGACTACGGACGCTACAGGTTCTTGACACCCATCGCGCGCATGGCGTTCAGGATGGCGATAATCGCCACGCCCACGTCGCCAAAGACGGCGAGCCACATGTTGGCGATGCCGAGCGCCGCGAGCACCAGAATCAGCAACTTAATGCCCAGCGCAAAGATGATGTTCTGCCAAACAATCGACATGGTCTTGCGCGCCACGCGAATCGCGCGGGAGATGTTGGACGGCTTGTCATCCATGAGCACGACGTCCGCCGCCTCAATTGCGGCGTCCGAGCCCATAGCGCCCATGGCGATGCCAACGTCTGCGCGGGTAAGCACGGGTGCGTCGTTGATACCGTCGCCGACAAAAGCGAGCTTGCCCTTGCCGCTTTCGCCCGCGAGCAACGCCTCAACACGCTCGACCTTATCGCCCGGCAGCAGCTGCGCGTGGAACTCGTCGAGACTGAGTTGCTTGGTCACAGACGCCGCAACCTCCTCGCGGTCGCCCGTGAGCATGACGGTGCGCTTGACGCCGGCGGCGTGTAGGTCGCGAATCGTTTGCTCGGCATCGGCCTTGACGGTGTCTGCAATCACGATGTGGCCGGCGTACACGCCGTCAACGAGCACATGCAGAATTGTTCCGACGACCTCGCAATCGGGCGCTTCGACTCCGGCCGCGGCGAGCATCTTTGCGTTGCCAACGACGACGTGCTTGCCGTCGATGGTTGCCGTCACGCCATGGCCCGCGTCGTTGGTGGAGTCGCTTACGCGCTTGGGGTCGACCTCGCCCTGGTAGGCGACACGCACGGACTGCGCGATGGGGTGATCGGAGAACGACTCCGCAAGGGCTGCGACCTCGAGCAACGACTGCTCGGTATAGCCAGCCTCGGGGTGCACCGCGACCACCGAGAACGTGCCGTTGGTGAGCGTGCCGGTCTTGTCAAAGACGACGGTGTCCACATCGGCGAGCGTCTCGAGGTAGTTAGAACCCTTGATGAGGACGCCCAGCTTGGATGCGCCGCCAATGCCGCCAAAGAAGCTGAGCGGGACGCTAATCACGAGCGCGCACGGGCAGCTGACGACCAGGAAGGTCAGGCCGCGCAGGATCCAGTCGGACCAGGCGCCGGTGACCAAGCCGCCGCCGAGCGCGAGTACCGCGGCAGCGCCGGTGATGGCGGGCGTGTAGACGCGGGCGAAGCGCGTGATAAAGTTCTCGGTGCGCGCCTTCTTTTCGCTGGCATTTTCCACGAGCTCCAGGACGCGTGCGACGGTGGACTCGCCAAAGGGCTTGGTGGTGCGCACGTGGATGAGGCCCGTCATGTTGATGCAGCCGCTGATGATGTCGTCGCCGGACTTGGCGGGGCGGGGGATTGACTCGCCCGTGAGAGCGGCGGTGTCGAGCTGGGTTTCGCCCTCGACGATGACGCCGTCGATAGGCACGCGCTCACCGGGCTTGACCACGATCACGGTGCCGACGGCGATGTCATCGGGGAAGACCTGCTCGAGTGTGCCGTCGGGCTGCTCGACGTTAGCGTAGTCGGGCGCGATGTCCATCATGGCACTGATCGACTTGCGGCTCTTGCCCACGGCGTACGCCTGAAACAGCTCGCCGACCTGGTAGAACAGCATGACGGCGGCGCCTTCGGCCATGTGCGGGTCGGTATCGGGGAAGAGCACCATGGCAAACGCGCCGATGGTCGCGACGGCCATGAGGAAGCTCTCGTCGAAGGCCTTGCCGCGGCGGATGTTATTGAATGCCTTTTGCAGTACGTCGTAGCCGGCAATCAAAAACGGCACGAGGAACAGCACAAAGCTGGCGTAGATGTCGCCCGGGGTGCCGAATGCGGCAGTGAGGGTGCCGAGCTCATCGAGGGCGTACACCACGGCAAAAATGCCCAGCGCTACCAGGATGCGGTTGCGCTTATGCTCGAGTGATTCTTTTTTCTTGCGCTTCTTCTTTTTCTTTTTGGGGTCGGCGGTGGCCATGACTCGTATCCTCCCATTTGAATGAATGAACACTCGCTCATATAATTTCGCGAGCAAAGGCCGCGGCAAGCGCGGCCTTGCAGGTTGGCGTAAACCTGGGCTAGAGAATGATCTCGCAGTCCGGCTCGGCGTCGGCCGTAAACTCAACAACGCGGTTGAGCACCTCGTCGAACTCGGCGTCATCGGCCTCGAGCGTCAACTTCTGGGTCATAAAGTTGACCGAAACGGATTTGACGCCCTCGAGCTTGGCCAACTCGTCCTGAAGCTCGCGCGCACAGTTGGCGCAATCGATCTCATCGAGCTTGTACTGCTTTTTCATGGTGGGTTCCTTTCCCGTTTTTGCGGCTTGGGTGCAGGCCGCGCTGGTACCGTGGTTGGTTGCTATTCGCAGATATGGCTCATGCCCTGGTTGAGCATGGTGTAGACGTGGTCGTCGGCGAGCGAGTAGAGGATATTGCGCCCGTCGCGCCGGAATTTAACCAGGTGCGACTGCTTGAGTGTGCGCAGCTGGTGCGACACCGCGGACTGCGAGGTTTCGGTCGCTTCGGCGATGTCTGCCACGCAGAGCTCGCGGCCCATGAGGGCGTAAAGGATCTTGATACGCGTGGTGTCGCTGAAGACCTTGAACAGGTCGGCGAGGTCGTAGAGAAGCTCCTCGTCGGGAAGGTCCTCGGGCGAGCAGGTGGTGGGGATCACTGGCTCGGTGGCCTCGGTGTCGGGTTTCGTTTCATCAACGCGGATGCTCATTGCAATATCCTTTCATATGAACATACGCTCAAATAACTTACTTCCGATTATATGAGCGTATGTTCATATGTCAATAACGTTTAAGTAATTCATCGCACAAAATGATGGGGAATAGTGGACGAGATTCCGGATTGAGCGGTTTTGATAGTCGATGCCGAGGTGGGTGCCCCCGCGCCGTGCAAAAATTGGAGTATTCTGCAACTATAGGGGGTCTGTTTATCTATTTCGGGCCAAATAAATCCGCTCAAGAGTTATCCAAGGGCGGTAAACAGATAAGATCTTCCTCAAGTGTTGCCTAACGTTCCCGTTCGATAGCGTCTTTGTTTCTCATTTGGATTAACTTGTGGGTGCTGGAGGGCCGACCCTGCTGAATACTCGCAATTTTGCACATCGCTAGGGTACCCACCTTGTTAGCCGGTCTAGCTTCCGGCCCCGAAGATCCTGCCCTCGGGCGCGAGGCTGCTTGTTTGGGCAAATGATGGGCTGTCGGATTCGACTGTCTGCATGTCATCGATTGCTGTAACTTCATTAATTGTCGGGTCATCCAGCGTGATGCCTTCGAGTGTTGCTTTTTCGAGGTCGATTCGTTGGCGCTCTTCGGAATCCTGGCGAAGCTGCTTCTGAATTCGCCTTTTCTCTTCTATAAACCTTCTGAGCACAAACTGTCTCAGGTCCTCTTGCATGATTTGAAAGTCTTTTGGTAGACGCGAGGGGCGTACGCCCTCTTTCCGCTGGATTGCTTCCATGACCCTAACGAAAGAGCTGGCATGCATAAAGGAATAACGGCTGACGGTGATGATTCCGTATCCCATGGACGCAAGCGCATTCTTGCGTTCCTCATCGATGGCGCGGTCTTCTTCCGCGTCATGATAAAAACCGTTGTATTCAATGTCTGTGCGAGATTTCTTTAGATACGCATCCATAAAGAACTTTTTGCGTCTCGTGAGATTCTTTGCGGCGGCGGTGACCTGCACCTCGTAATCGGTCTCAATTCCCTTAATACCAAAGGTTTGCGTTATTTATGGTCTAATTCTTGCAAACCATTTAGAAACACTTACAGAATTCACGCACGAAGAATTGATTGTCTGTAAAGCTTTGGAAAACGCTACGGATTATGATCTGAAGAATTTCAAAGAAATAATG
>DBGAZC010000088.1:0-6168 GCA_048472015.1 Collinsella sp.
ATCCCAGCTGCGTGAGCGGCGAGTCACTCCAACCCTGAATAATGCGCTTAAGGTTGAATATTGTCTGCCCATGACGAACCAGATACAGGTCTTTATTCATAGGGGTCCTTTCGTTCGTTACCAATCAAGGAGCGAAAACGCACCGTCGCAATAGCCAAAATGAAGCACGGCACCGTTGTCGGGTAGCTCTCCCCCGCCAGTCACATACTCAAGAAACTCCTGGCAGGAAGAGCCGTGGGAGACTGCCAGCACACAGTCGTGCTGCGGCCTGGCCATGATGTGGGACAGCGCCGCGACCATGCGCGACTGGAGCTCGCCTTCAGACTCGCCACCAAAGGCCACCGGATAATCGCCCCAGGGCTGCGGCGGCATCTCGCGATTTGATGTACCCTCCAGCGAGCCCAAATGCCACTCGCGCAGGTCATCGACCAGCTCTATCGAGCGGCCCTCACCAGCAATTAGCTCAGCCGTATGCCGCGCCCGGCCCAACGGCGAGGAATACACACGGTCAAAGGTCACGCCACGCGCCTCAAACGCCGCGCGCGTCGCCAGCGCCTGCTCGCGCCCGCGCGCCGTAAGCGGCGAATCGTGCCCACCCTGCAAAATGTTCTGCACATTGAGCTCAGTCTGCCCATGCCGCACCAAATACAAATCTGCCACACGTCCTCCCCTCGCACCACCGCAAAGGGGACAGGTACCTTTGTGGTGGTTTACCGCCGGATCACACCGCGGTGACGCTCAGCTACACCAGTACGTCGGCAAGCGGGCGCTTGGGTACGTGGTGCACCTGCGCCTCGTCGCGCCAGTAATTAATTGAGCCGTCGGGGTTGGAATCGATCGCATCAATCACCTGTGTCTCGGCCGGAACGCCAAACGCCATGATCAGCTTGAGCTCATACTTGTCGCTATCGAGCCCCATGGCATCGATCGCGTGGGGCGTAAAGGCCTTGAACATGCAGGCAGCCACCTCGGGCGTGGCGCTGCGGGCGGCGAGCATCATCGTCTGCGCGGCAATGCCCGTGTCGACCTCGGTAATAGGAGCGGCGGGCTTGCCCGGAACGGCGCGCTCGGCAAGAATCGCGATGTAGCCGGTCGGGC
Source organism: Collinsella sp. (assembly GCA_048472015.1). Lineage (GTDB taxonomy): Bacteria > Actinomycetota > Coriobacteriia > Coriobacteriales > Coriobacteriaceae > Collinsella. The sequence continues at coordinate 1,099 of DBGAZC010000088.1, forward strand.
GCTCGCCCTCGGCAGGACCCGACCAGTCCTTAAGCGCGCCGGCCCATGCAAGCTCGTCAAACACGCGAGCGCAGTCCTCGGAACCGCTTACCACATGAAAACGCAGACGCTGAGCATTGGCGCCGCAGGGAGCCAGGTGCGCCAGTTCCGCCAGCTCGAGCAAAAACTCGCGCGGCACGCGCATGGACTCGTCAAAGCGACGGCACGTACGGGCGCGGCGGACCAGCGCGTCAAACGTGTCTAGGCCGAGCTTTTCGCAACCTTGCTTTGCCATCGACTCCGCGCTAGACGGCGCCGCGGGAACTGTTTCGTTCATAGGGACCCCCAATTTCGGGCAATTGTTCTTAGGAAAATCTAACCTAAAACGTAGGCAATAACGAACAGGGCCGCAATGTTCTACACCTGTTGTATAGAAAATCGCGACGTGGGGAACAACGGAAACAATTCGGGGCCTTTGGGTTACGTTTCACCCTCCCCGACCCATACGTCAGCGCCTTTAGGCGATACTGGTCGTAACGATCAAGGCTTACGCCGCACGGAAAGGAGACATTATGGGCATCTTTAAGAATGATGACCAAAAATCGAGCCAGTTTGGATTTGACGAGAAAAGCATGGCAGGCAAGGCCGTCAAGGCCGTGCGCTGGATTTACGCCATCACGGGCGTCTTGGCGCTCGTCGCCGGCATCGCACTGCTGTTTGCGCCCGCCAAGTCCCTCGTCTTCTTAACGACCGTCTTGGGCTTCTACTTTGTGATCACGGCCGCGATCAGGCTGTTTACCGCTGTTTTCGAGCCACTGCTGCCCACCGGCTGGCGCGTGACGAGCATCATCTCCAACCTACTCATTATCTTGGGCGGCGTCATAATCCTGCGCAACCAGGCCTTCTCGACCGCGACGCACCACGATGGTGGTTATCGTGGCCGGCTTTGGCTGGATCGTCGAAGGTGTCATGTCCATTCTGGAGTCCGAGCTTTCGTCCAACCGTGCCCTCGCCATCCTGAGCGGCGCGCTCTCCATCATCGCCGGCATGTTCGTGTTTATCTATCCGCTGTGGTCGGCCAAGATGCTCGTCATCTTTAGCGGCGCCGCACTGCTGGTGTTTGGCGTAACGCTGATTGTTCGCGCTATTCAATTTGGCAAACTGGTGCACTAGATGCCGCGAACGCTCTTTATTGATGCAGACGCCTGCCCGGTCACGCGCGAGTCGATTGACTGCGCGCGGCGGGCGGGCGTCGCCGTCGTTATCGCCGGCAACAGCACACAGAACCTGGAACGCCACATTCGCCGCGACGATCCGCGCGACGTCGAGCATGCGCGACGCGGATTTTGGGTCACGACGCTCGATGTGAGCGTGGGCGCCGACAGCGCCGACTTTGCCATTGTCGAACGCCTGCAGGCGGGCGACGTAGTCGTGACGCAGGACATTGGCTTGGCGAGCATGGTGCTCGGGCGCGATGCCGCCGCCATCGGCGTGCGCGGGCGCGTCTACGACAAAGCGACCATCGACATGCAGTTGTTTATTCGCCACGAGGAAAAGAAGGTACGCCGCGCCGGGGGACGCACTCGCGGACCGGCGGCATTTACCAGCGAAGACCGGGCCCGCTTTAAACGCAACCTCACCGAGCTGCTGCACTAACCAAGGTAGATTTTTGGGACATGCCTAAAAATCTACCTTTTTGTTTTGGCAGCGGAAATGCCCTGGTCACAGGGGTAGATCGTAAGACATGTCCCAATAATCTACTTAAAGGCCAACGGCGGAGAGGATGAGGCCCCAGCCGGCACCGATGACGTACATCATGATCAGGAACAGGACGTTTTCGCGGGCGCTGCGGTTGGTACGGAACAGCACCAGGTAGCCCACACCGGCAGAGATGAGCGTGCCGGCGAGCATCGGGGCCAGCTGCAGCGCGCCTTCCAGGTACAGTTGCGTGATGACGACGCTGGCCGAGCAGTTGGGAATCAGGCCGACAAGCGCCGAGCCCAGGACCGCAAGCGTCTCGTTGCCGCGCAGGAACTGCTCGATCGCGGACTCGCCGAAGGTCTCGAGCACGGCGACCAGAATCAGCGTCACCAGAAAAATGAATACCGAGACCTGCACGGTGTGCGAGATCGCGCTGCGGATGATCGACAGGACGGGCGCGTCCTCATGGGAGTGGGAGTGACCGTGGTCATGATGGTGTTCATGATCGCCCTCATGACCGTGATCGTGGCCATGTCCGTGTCCGTGGTCGTGCTCGTCCTCGTCTTCATCGCAACCGCAATGGTCGCGCTCGCACAGCTCATGGATGTGATCGGCGCTCACGCCCGCCTCGGCCACCTCGTCGATGATGTCACCGCCGCTATGGTCGTCATGCGCGCAGTTAACGTGCGCCGGATTGACAGTGGTCCCCAACACGGTACGACGAATCGCCGCATGCGCGCGAGCGTTACGACGCAGGCCGCGAATGGCGGCGTCCACGATAAAGCCCGTGACCAGCGCGATCAGCGCCTTCGAGGCGAGCAACATCGCCATGGTCTGCACGGGAACTTGCTCGGCGAGCAACAGCGGCAACATCTCGTCGGAGGTCGAGAGGAACACGGCGACCAGCGTGCCCAGCGTCACGACACGACCGGCGTACAGCGTTGCCGCCATTGCCGAAAAGCCGCACTGCGGCACCATGCCCAGCAACGAGCCAACCACGGGACCCGCGGCGCCGGCGCGCTTGATGGCCCCGTTAACGCGGTCACCCGCGACGTGCTCCAAGGTCTCGAGGGCCAGATACGTCACCAACAAGAATGGCACCAGCGAGAGCGTGTCCTTGCCGGCGTCAAGCAGAATATCAATCAGCAAATCCATGACGGATGGAACCTTTCGTGTCTTTCGGCAGCATTGTAAAAGTCCTAGCGGTCAACTAGGGTATTGTAGTTGTCCTAGGCGCGATGCCAATAGTTGCCCATGGTAAACTATCATCTCGCCATAACTCAGTAACCTCGAGCCGCACAACGCGGCCCGTCCAAGGAGTAGCATATGAACGTATCGCAAGCACTCGAATACGAGCGCCAGCCGTTTATCCCCATGTTTATCTACGGCGACCACGGCGCCATGGAGTCCGAGCGCCAGAAGGGCGAGGAGGCCCTCAAGGTGCTCGAGACCGAGTACTTTACCGCCGAGGGCGACCCCAGCTTCGACTTTGCCACCGTGCGCGACCTGGCTGACCGCAACCGCGACCTGTGCGACCAGATTGGCGAGGCACGCCTGCGCAACGTGACGCCCGCGACGCTTTCGCGCGGCCTGTCCGATGCCGACACCTGCGCGGCCATCGGTAAGATGCAAAAGCGCACCGCCGCGTCGGTCATGCGCGAGATCCGCGGCGACCGCGACGCGCTCGGCGTGGCCTACGCCCGCAAGCCCATCCAGGGCACCGTGCTCGGTATCGACATCGAGACCACCGGCCGTGCACCCGAGCGCGGCTACATCATCAACGTAGGCTGGGAGATCATGGAGCTCACCAGCGACGCCGTCCCGCACGACGCCGAGGCACACTACTGCGGCCTGCCCGACATCTACCGCGGCGAGGATGTGCCGTTGTCGAATATCCACCACATCACCTGGGACGACATCGACGGCAAAAAGCCGTTCCGCGAGAACAAGGAACTGCAGAAGCAGCTGCTCAAGCTTATGAAGAAGTACCCGTACATGGCGCATAACGCCGCGTTCGAAGACAGTTGGTTCAAGATCCACCTGGACGGTTACGCCGAGGCACGCCGCGCCGGCAAGATCATCGTCATCGACTCGCGCCAGATCTGCCGCAGCTTGGATGCCGACGTCCGCTCGCTCCCCCGCGAATCCGCGCCCGCCGCGCTCGAGAACTGGGCCCGCCGCCGCGGCACCCTCGCCGCCGACGCCAACGAGCAGCACCTGGGCCTCGACGACACCGACCTCATGCTCCGCACCGTCCAAGCCGAGTTCAACCTCAAGAACCTGTTTGCCAAGTAGAAACGTCTACGACAAACTCCGGCGTAGATCACGAGCGGCCTCGCAGCGGAAAACCCCGCAGCGGGGCCGCCCTACATTCCACAGATAGATCTGCCATCACAAATTCTGAACCCTCATTTTGAACGATTTTGGCCAATTCCCGACACGTAATTCGTTGTCGAATGGTGATGCATCACAATCAAATGTGCAGCAATTGAGTAGTTATATGCTATAGCTAAGCTGCGAAAACTTTTATTTAGGGCATACCAACTCATAATTGCGTCAAGCTTTTGGACAGCATTTGGTTAGACCTCTAAAACGACTTTTTCACTCAGCGCCATCAACACGGCATTAGCTGACACGATATATACCATGAGTATCGTATTGTCACATACCACTGCAAAAGCGGTCTACCAGGCCGTGCATTCGGTGTCTGCGAAAGGCATCGAGTCCTGTAACCCTGCCGCGATTTACGGATCATGTCCCACCGGAACGCTCCTTGACGCAGCCGCAGAATGGCTCACCAAACATGATGTTTCCCTCGGCGCAAATGATTCCCTCGAGGTGATGGTGTTTGATCGCAGGAATGCGCGCTATGCAATGAACTGTCAATGCCACGTTTCGTCAAAACGATTCTCGAACTCACGCTTTATAGAGCTTGAAGATGGCATCTTCATTGTTGGCGTTGAGCTTTGCGCACTTCAAGCCGCCACCTATCTCCCTTTTCGCGAACTGGTGGAGTACTACTTTGAATTGTGCAGCGCTTACTCCCTTGGAACCGGCTCTTCCACCTCTTATAACGAGCGTTTCGCGCTCACCTCGACCGAGAGGTTAAAGCAGTTCTTTAATTCCATTACCAGATGCGACGGTTTGGCCCTTGCCCGAAAGGCGATCCAATGTGTACGCGACGGATGCCGGTCTCCCATGGAAACGGCATTTGTCATGATGCTAACGCTGCCCAAAAGCGAAGGAGGGCTTGGCTTAACAGTGATAAGGAACTAATTTACTTATCAACTGTTAGCTGACGGTTTCCGGGGTGCATACGGACAAATCCCGTCTGATTTCTAACAGGAAGTCAGACGGGATTTTCGCTTTATATTTCGAATTATGGAGGAC
>DBGAZC010000089.1:0-1349 GCA_048472015.1 Collinsella sp.
ATAGAGCGGGCTCAGCTTGACCATCAGGAACACGCCGGCTTTGACCATGGTTGACGAGTGCAGCAGGGCGCTCGTGGGCGTGGGGGCAACCATGGCACCCAACAGCCAAGTGTGGAACGGCATCTGTGCGGCCTTGGTGAGTGCGGCGAGCGACAGTAGGACGACCGGCATCACCAGCAGCGCGGATTGCGTGGTGCCAGCGCCGGCAAGATCGATCATGCCCGAGATGGTCAGCGGCATGCCGTTGACGTGCAGGAACATAAGGCCCGCCAAAAACGCGATACCACCCAGCATGTTGAGGATGATCTGCGTGAAGGCGTTTTTAATGGCCTCGGGCGTGCGCGTGTAGCCAATCATAAGGAACGAGCACACGGTGGTGATTTCCCAGCCGCAGAACAGCCACTCAAGGTTGTCGCTCGTCACGATGACGAACATGGCCGAGAGGAACAGGAACATAAGCGCCAGGAACTGCGGGCGACGGTCGGGCGCGGTCTGCCCGCGCAGCGCGGCCTCGTGCTCATCGTGCGCTTGGAAGTCCTTCATGTAGCCCAAGGCGTAGATACAGATAAGGCTGCCGACAATGCCGACGGCGAGGACCATGATCACGCTCATGTAATCCAGGTAGAGCGGCGTCGCCGTGACGGCTTCGGCCGCGGGCAGCGTCATGGTCGCAAAGGCAACCGAACCCACCAGCTGCACCACGCCGAGCACCGTGGTGAGCGCGTTCCTATATTTGTACGCGTTGTACAGGATGACGGCGCACAGGATGACATCGATAGCGGAGCTGATGATCGAGAACACATGCGAGGTGCCGGGGGCAACCTCAAAGCTCTGCGGACCCGTGCCAAAAAACATGACGGCGACTACAACTGTCACCGCCATAATGATGCCGGAGCCTATGAGCCCCACCGCATCGCGGGCGCGGTCACCGCGCGCGAGCAGCATGCACAGCGCCGGTACCAGCGGAAACAGGGTAAGGAAATACAGTAGCGTCATACCATCACTCCCCCATGCAAAAACGCTGCAATTGTTTAACGTTATAGCTCAATTGAGGAGTAGCGGCGGCGGGTTTTCGGTCAACTGGGGAGTTTTAGGCGTACGGGGCAAGGGCGCGTCCGCATTGGAGTAGAGAGGCGGCAAGAAAAATGCGCCCCTGTGGGCGCACCATCCCGTTTGCTATTCCGCCTTTTTAACGCGCGGCTTGCGACCGCGCGGCTTATCGACCAGTGCGGACTCACCGCTCTCGCGGTACTGACGGCACCAAGCCTTGACCGAAGACTCGCTGGGAATCTTGTGCTTGATCATGGCCTCGCGAACCGTCAAGCCGTTTTCCAGACGGTCCTTAACCA
>DBGAZC010000090.1:0-1513 GCA_048472015.1 Collinsella sp.
GAAGTCCTTGGCGACGCCGCGCTCCTCCGCCAGCCTGCGCACGGCATGGCCCAGCTGGCCGTTGCAGCCGGTGACGAGCGTCCTCTTGGGCGCCATTGGGACGACGTCCCTGAGCATCGGGTGGTTGAGGTCGGCCTCGGAGACGGTGGCCTCCTCCAGCGGGATCGGCCACTCGATGGCGAGCTCGGGGTCGGCGAGGTTCACGAAGGTGTAGGTCCTCTTGAGCTCGAGCGACCAGTGGGCGTCCACCAGGTAGGTGTAGGCGGTGCCGTCCTCCAGGGCCTGGAAGGAGTTGCCCACGCCGCGCGGGACGTAGATGGCCCTGGACGGGTCGAGCGTGCAGGTGAACACCTTGCCGAAGGTCTCGCTGCCCTCGCGCAGGTCCACCCAGGCGCCGAAGACGCTGCCGCGGGCCACGGAGATGAACTTGTCCCAGGGCTCGGCGTGGATGCCGCGGGTGACGCCGCGGCTGTCGTTGTAGGAGATGTTGTTCTGGACGACCCTGAGGTCGGGGATGCCCAGGGCGCACATCTTGGCGCGCTGCCAGTTCTCCTTGAACCAGCCGCGCGAGTCGCCGTGGACGGCGAGGTCGACGACCTTGAGGCCCTCGATGCCGGTCTCGGCGACGGAGAGGTCCTTCTCGAATGCGATGTCTGCCATGTGGGAAAAGCTCCTATCGAAGAGGTTGTATAACCGGGGGCGCCCGCGCGGGGACGCAGGATCACCCCCATGCCCTGCATCCCCGCGCGGGCGCCCCGCGGTGCGGTTCGCCGGAATGCAGTCTTACTGGCCCTGCGCGCGGTAGCGGGCCTCGGTGGCCTCCTTGGCGGGGCGCCACCAGGACTCGTTGGCGACGTACCAGTCGATGGTCTGCTTCAGGCCCCCGGCGAAGTCGGTGTGCGCCGGCCTCCAGCCCAGCTCGCGCTGGAGCTTGGTGGAGTCGATGGCGTAGCGGCGGTCGTGGCCGGGGCGGTCGGCGACCCAGTCGAAGTCCTCGGGGTCCTTTCCCATGGCCTCGAGGATCATGCGCAGCACGGTGATGTTGTCCCTCTCCCCGTCGGCTCCGATGAGGTAGGTCTCCCCCATGCGCCCCTTCGTGAGGATGTCCCAGACGGCGCTGGAGTGGTCCTCGGTGTGGATCCAGTCGCGGACGTTCTCGCCGCGGCCGTAGAGCTTGGGGCGCACGCCGTCGACGATGTTGGTGATCTGCCTGGGGATGAACTTCTCCACGTGCTGGTAGGGGCCGTAGTTGTTGGAGCAGTTGGAGATCGTGGTGCGAAGCCCGTAGGTGCGGGTCCACGCTCGGACGAGCATGTCGGAGGAAGCCTTGGTCGAGCTGTACGGAGAGGACGGCTTATAGGGCGTCTCCTCAGTGAACTTCGCCGGGTCGTCGAGCGCCAGGTCGCCGTAGACCTCGTCGGTGGAGACGTGGTGGTAGCGGATGCCGTGCTTGCGGACGGCCTCCAGCAGGCGGAAGGTGCCCTCGACGTTGGTGCGCAGGAAGGGCTCGGGG
>DBGAZC010000091.1:0-1383 GCA_048472015.1 Collinsella sp.
CGACTCGAATTCTTGACGGCCTGAACAATCGTCAATATCGGTCGGAGGGGTGGCTTTGTAAAGCCGTTTGTCTCCACCCGCGTAGCGGGTGGTTTAAAGCTGGCCGCTGCGCGGCCAGCGGACTAAAGTCTTGAACAAAAAAGCTCGCCGGCTAGGCCGACGAGCTGCAAGTTCTTGGTCGCGGGGGCAGGATTTGAACCTACGACCTCCGGGTTATGAGCCCGGCGAGCTACCAGACTGCTCCACCCCGCAATGTCTGGGCGCCTCATGTGCGCAAGAAAGAATATTACGCGGGAGTTCGGTAAACGGCAAGGAAAATCTCGTAGAGCATAATTCCTTCATATTTAAAACCCCTCAGCCCCTATCACCGTAAACGAATCGCGGCCGAGCGCCGTCGACGGCGCGTATACAATGGTGCGCGTCCTTTTATGCCAACACTGGGAGTAGACATGCTGCTCGCTATCGATATGGGAAACACGCAGACGGCCATGGGCCTGTTTGACGGAGACGAGCTGGTGCAGTCGTGGCGCATGCCCACCGACCGCTCTTATACCGCCGACGAGATCCATGTGCGCCTGATGGGTTTCTTTAAGATGTACGGCCTTTCGCTCGACGCGGTCGACGCGATCGCCTTTGCGGGCGTGGTGCCGCAGCTCTCGCGCGAATGGCACGCCGTGGCCGACCGCATTGCCGCAGACGCCATCGTCATTGGGCCGCAGACGGCCGCGGTGACCAAGCTGCGCGCGGCGCGTCCCCAAGCCGTAGGCGCCGATCGCGTCGCCAACGCCGTTGCAGCCGAAACTTTCTACGGCGCGCCGGCAATCGTGGTGGACTTTGGCACCGCGACCAATATCGACGTCATCGATGAGGACGGTTATTACATTGGCGGAGCGATCGCGCCGGGCATCCGCATCTCCATGGACGCGCTTGCCGCCCGTGCCGCCAAGCTCGCCAGCGTGCCGCTCGAGGCGCCCGAGCATGCCATCGGCCGCGATACCGAGGAGTGCATTAAGGTCGGCGCCGTGGTGGGCGCTGCCGCCATGGCCGAGGGCCTGGTCGCACGCATGAAGCGCGAGCTGGGTCGTGAGGACGCCACCGTTATCGCCACGGGCGGTCTCGCCGGCATCGTCGCCGATTCGACCGATGCCTTCGACGTGGTCGACGGACAACTCACCATCAAGGGCATCTGCGAAATCTACCGCCGCATGCAAGAGCTGGGATAGAGTAAACGCCAGGTCGCAGCAACCAGCCGCCAATCCTATTCCTCAAAATCGAAAATTTTTCAGTTTTGAGGAATAGGATTTTTTGCTAAGCCTCGCCGCACAACCACCTCGCCAGGTCCACGATCTGCACCCCATCGCGATCCGTGGCCTCGTGATGCGT
>DBGAZC010000092.1:0-1556 GCA_048472015.1 Collinsella sp.
CCGTGGCAAGGTTCGTGATATTTACGATGCCGGTGAAAACCTGCTGATGGTCGCCACCGACCGCATTTCTGCGTTCGACTTCATTCTTCCCGACGAGATTCCGTTTAAGGGAGAGGTGCTCAATCGCATCTCGGCATTCTGGTTCGATAAGTTTGCCGACATCGTCCCCAACCATCTCGTTTCCATCGACCCGGCGGATTTCCCCGAGGAGTTTGCTGAGTATCGTGACTACCTCGCTGGCCGCGCCATGCTGGTTAAGAAGGCCCAGACGATTCCTATCGAGTGCATCGTCCGCGGCTATCTGACCGGTTCGGGCAAGAAGACCTACGACGAGAACGGCACCGTCTGCGGCATCCAGCTGCCTGAGGGCCTGACCGAGGCTTCCAAGCTTCCCGAGCCGTTGTTCACGCCGTCCACGAAGGCCGAGATCGGTGACCACGACGAGAACATCTCGTTCGAGCGTTGCTGCGAGATCGTGGGCGAGGACATCGCCACGCAGATTCGTGACCTTTCCCTCAAGATCTACAAGGCCGCTGCCGAGTACGCCGCGACCCGTGGCATCATCATTGCCGACACCAAGTTCGAGTTTGGTGTTATTGATGGCAAGGTCACGCTGATCGACGAGTGCCTCACGCCCGACTCCAGCCGTTTCTGGCCTGCTGCCAGCTACGAGGAGGGCAAGATCCAGCCTAGCTACGACAAGCAATTCGTCCGCAATTGGCTCAAGGCCAACTGGGATATGACGGGGGAGACCCCGCACCTGCCCGCCGAGGTCATCGATGGCACGTCCGAGCGCTATCGCGAGGCCTTCCAGATCATCACCGGCTCCCAGTTCACAAGCATGAAGGAGAACGCATAAGTGAGTACCCGTAGCGCCACGAACAAGCGCACGCAATCCCACGAAGTTACCGGGGTTGCGCGCAAGTCTGCCGCATCTGCTAAGCCCGCCCGCCAAGCAGCGAGCTCCGTTCGCATCGTGCCGGCTTCGTCTAAGGCACGCCGCAAAGAGCTCGAGAAGGGCGAGAACCTCGAGGGCCTCTCTAAAGAGGAGAAGCGCGCCCGCAAGGCCAAGCAGCGCGCCAAGGAGGACCGCATCTATACGGTGTCGAATATCCTCCTCAAGCAGGACGAGGACTACACCAAGCGCCGTCGCATCTGGTGGATTGTGCTCGCCATTGGCATGGTGCTCGTCGTGGCAATTTGGGCCTCGCTGTACTTCGCTCCCGCTGGCATGGTGTCCAGCCCTGTCCAGATGGTCGGCATCGTTTTGTCCTATGTCATCATCCTAGGTGACTTTATCTACGACTTCGCTCGTATTCGTCCCTTGCGCAACATGTACCGCGCGCAGGCCGAGGGCATGTCCGAGAACAAGCTCAACGCTCTTATTGAGCGCGCGGCTGCCGAGGAGGACCAGAAGGACTCCAAGAAGAAGTAGCGTTTGCATACATACTTATCGCTAAGATATAAGGCGCGTCGTTTTTGCGGCGCGCCTTTTTACTGTTCTATAGATAGATGGAGTGGCACATGATTCGAGCTGCCCTGACGGTCGAAGAGGC
>DBGAZC010000093.1:0-5817 GCA_048472015.1 Collinsella sp.
CTTCTTGGACAGGCAGGCCAGCGGCGCATCGATGCCCATCGAGGCGAGCGGCGCCTTGCCCTGCTGGGCCATGGGACGCACGACCTCGTCAACATCATCCCAGTGATACCCGAGCTTAGCCATGCGCACGGCGGCGGGCACCTCGGCGTCCTCGGCGGGCGTTGCCGCGGCGGGCCTATCGAGCGCCTCGACCGTCAGCGTCTCCTCGGCAATCCAGTCGCGGTAGGGCTTTTCCTTGGCGTAACGGGCGCGCAGCTCTTCGTTGTAGATAACGCGTCCGCGGGCAAAGTCGACCTCGAGCATCTGGCCCGGCCCCAGACAGCCGCTCGTCAGGATGTTCTCGGGGCTCACCTCGATGGTGCCCACCTCGCTCGCCAGCATAAAGCGGCCGTCGCGCGTCACGTAGTAGCGAGCCGGGCGCAGGCCGTTACGGTCGAGAGCGGCACCCAGGGTACGGCCGTCGGTAAAGGCGATGGCGGCAGGACCGTCCCACGGCTCCATGAGCCTGGACTGGGAGGCGTCGTAGGCGCGGCGCTCCTCACTCAGGCTGTCGTTGTGGTCCCACGGCTCGGGCAGCAACATGGATGCGGCGCGCGTGAGCGGACGACCGTTCATGACCAGGAACTCAAGTACATTGTCCAGAATCGCGGAGTCGGAACCCTCGCGGTTGATGATGGGCATCACACGCTCAAGATCATGCTGCAGCACGGGGCTGTACAGGTTGGGTTCGCGGGCGCGAATCCAGTTGACGTTGCCCTTGAGGGTGTTGATCTCGCCGTTGTGGATGATAAAGCGGTTGGGGTGCGCGCGCTCCCAGCTGGGCGTGGTGTTGGTGGAGTAGCGCGAGTGAACGAGCGCCACGGCCGTCTTGACGGCGGCGTCGTTGAGGTCGATGAAGAAGCGGCGCATCTGCGTGGCCACAAGCATGCCCTTGTAAACGATGGTGCGCGAGCTCATGGAGCACACGTAGAAGATCTTGTCGCGCAGGGCGAACTCGGCGTCGGCCTTCTTTTCGATGGTGCGGCGGCACACATACAGGCGGCGCTCAAAGGCATCGCCGGCAGGTGTGTCGTCCGGACGGCCCAGGAAGGCCTGCAGGATGGTGGGCATGCAGGCGCGGGCCGTCTCGCCCAGGTCGTGCGGGTCGACCGGCACCTCGCGCCAAAAGAGCAGCGGCACGCCGGCCTCGGCGCAGCCCTCCTCAAACACGCGACGGGCGTCCTCTACTCCCTTGTCGTCCTGCGGGAAGAACAGCATGGCCACGCCATAGTCGCCCTCTGCCGGCAGAATCTGGCCGCACTTTTGAGCCTCTTTACGGAAAAAGTGATGCGGAACCTGGAACAGGATGCCAGCGCCGTCGCCGGTGTTCTTCTCGAGTCCCGTGCCGCCGCGGTGCTCCAAGTTGACCAGAATGGACAGCGCGTCGTCCAGAATCTGGTGATGGCGCTCACCGTTGATATCGGCGAGCGCGCCGATGCCACATGCATCGTGGTCGAATTCGGGGCGATAAAGGCCCTGCTGCTGAGCGGAATCTGCCTGCATCGCGATCCTCCCCTAGATATTTTGACAGTCAGTTGAATAGGCATACTAGGGGCATCGCCGGCCCGTTGTGTTTCCCGCCCGTTTCGAAACAATCGCGTAACGCACGCCCTACGAGTGGACACCGCCGACCTCAAGGACGGCAACAAGGGCCCAAGTTCGACCTGTAAACTCACCGCTTCAAACATCTCAATCTGTAACAGGAAGGCCCAATTTCCATCCCTAGTTGTTACAGATCAAGACATTTCAGCAATCCCCTTCCACCATCCTATTCAAATACAACAATTTTGTTAGTCTTGGTTAACTTCTTAGCCTAAAACGGGTATCCTTTGCGGCGTCAAGCAAACGGCACGCAGGAGCTCACCATGCTCAACCATCTCAAACAACACTTTGGCTCGCACCGCACCGGAGGCCACGGAGGTCTGGATATCGCCCGGCACATCGGCCCCGGGCTGCTCGTGACCGTCGGCTTTATCGACCCGGGCAACTGGGCCTCCAATATGGCCGCGGGCTCGCAGTTTGGCTACGCGCTGCTGTGGATCGTCACGCTGTCCACAATTATGCTCATTGTGCTGCAGCACAACGCGGCGCACCTGGGCATCGCCACGGGCACCTGTCTTGCCGAGGCCACGACACGCTACCTCCCCCGCATCGTGGGACACATGGTGCTCGCCAGCGCCTATCTCGCGACCATCGCCACCGCCATGGCCGAAGTCCTGGGTGGCGCGATTGCCCTTCAAATGCTCTTTGGGCTGCCCGTGCGCGCGGGCTGCGTCATCGTGGCGGCAGTATCGATGGCGATGCTCATGACGAGCTCCTACAAGCGCGCCGAGCGATGGATCATCGCCTTCGTAGGCGTGGTAGGACTCTCGTTTTTGGCTGAGCTTACGCTGGTCAAGGTCGACTGGCCGCAGGCCGCCGCAAGCTGGATCACACCCAGTATGCCCACCGGCTCGGCCGCGATTATCGTAAGTGTCCTAGGCGCGGTTGTTATGCCTCACAACCTCTTCCTGCACTCCGAGGTCATCCAATCCATGCACTTCGAAGGCCAAGGCGAGCAGGTTATCGAGGAACGTCTGCGCTACGAGCTCTTCGACACGCTCTTTTCGATGGGCGTGGGCTGGGCGATCAACTCGGCCATGGTCATCCTGGCCGCAACGACCTTCTTTGCGCACGGCATTGTCGTAGACGACCTCGCCGTCGCAGCGGCCACGCTCTCCCCCATCTTGGGCCCGGCGAGCTCGACCATCTTTGCGGTAGCGCTGCTGTTCGCGGGACTATCGAGCAGCGTGACAGCGGGCATGGCGGCGGGAACCATCACCGCGGGCATGTTCGACGAGGAATACGACATCCACGACCGACATTCCTCGATCGGGGTGGCGGTCTGTTTCGTCGGCGCAGTGGCGGCGTGCCTGATCGTCCCGAATCCTTTTGAGGGTCTCATCTGGAGTCAGGCGCTGCTGTCGCTTCAGTTGCCGATTACGGTCTTTGTGCTCATACGACTCACCAGTTCGCCCCGCGTTATGGGCAAATACGCCAACTCGCGCCCGCTCAACGCGCTGCTCGAAGGGATCGGCGTCATCGTGACGATTCTCGACATCGTGCTGCTAACGGGAATGTAATTGAGATGGCGTGACTGTCCAGATATAACGTCTTAATCTGTAACACGTGAGACCGTTTTAAACCGTCAGATAAATCAAAAGGGTCCCGGCCGAGAATTCGACCAGGGCCCTTGGACAGAGCTATGTTCGGCTTTCGCCGTGTGCCTGCGAGTTACTCCTCGACGAGCTCAAACTGATCGGGACCGACGCCGCACACCGGGCACACGTAATCCTCGGGCAGCTCGGGCGTGTCGACCTCAACCTCGTAACCGCAAACGGTGCACACAAACTTATACGTCTTCTTTTCCTCAGCCATGATGTTCTCCTCTCGAACGTGACTGCTGGTGTACTTACTTATTAGTATATATTCTCAATAGTATAATGCAAGTATTTTTAGAACATTTCTAGCCTTGATACGACGAGGCTTTGGGCGGCGTCTTGCCCTTTAGCACCTTGTGATAGTAGTCGTACGTCAGCGGCGTCTCGTCGCTCAGGCGCTCGGCATCCTCGACCTCGCCAATAAACAGCAGATGCGTGCCCACATCCACAGTGTCGATCAAACGGCAGCTAAACAGGGCCGCCGCGTGCTCGGGCACATAGGGCATGCCCAGAGCCGTCTCGCGGGTCTCGTATTTGGCAAACTTGTCATAATCGCTGCTGGTGCGGAACCCAAAGTTACCGATGTAGAGCATGTCGGCGGTCTGATCGATCACGGTCAGCGCGAACGCTTTGGCCGATGCGATGACGCCCGAGGTGACATTGTCCTTGTTCACGGCAACCGAAATACGCGGCGGCATGGACGTCACCTGCACCGCAGTGTTGATGACGCAGCCGGCGCGCAACCCGTCTGCCGCAGCGCTCACCACGTACAGACCGCTCGGCATGGTAAAGAACGCAGTTTTGTCCATAACGATCACTCCCCTAACTCGGGTTGGAACCTCATGAATGTATGTACCCACAAAAAAGGCGGCACCCATAACGGACGCCGCCTTTGAGACATATGTGTCAGAACAGTAAGAAAGATGAGACGCCCGCAGTTGCGGTGAAATAGGGACTGAATAGCCCCTCAAACAGGCAAAACAGTCCGTATTCCACCGCAACTTATACAGAGTGCCTAGCGGTTGCGTTCCTTAAGGGCGCGGTCGATCTCGCGTTGGACATCACGCTTGGCCATGTCCTCGCGCTTGTCGTAGAGCTTCTTGCCGCGACCCAGACCCAGCAGCAGCTTTACGCGGCCGTCGGTATTAAAGTAGAGCTCCAACGGAACCAGCGCATAACCACGGTTGCGAAGTTTGCCGTCAAGAAAGTCGATCTCCTTGCGGTGCAGCAGCAGACGACGCCGACGGTCGGGATCGCGATTCCACACGCCACCATGGCTATAAGGGTGGATATGCAGTCCGACGAGCCAGCACTCGCCGCCACGAATCAGCGCAAAAGTGTCAGTGATCTGACAGGCGCGCTCGCGAATCGACTTGACCTCGGTGCCGCTCAGCTCAATACCGCACTCAAACGTCTCATCGATAAAGTACTCGTGATGTGCCGAGCGATTCTTGGAAATGAGTTTGCGCTCGCGCTTACTGGGCATCGCCGGCCTCCTTGGCTCCATCGGTTCCCTTGTCGGCACCCGCGCGCTTTGCCTTGCGCTCGGCATTGAGCTCGGCATCGCTCTCGCGCACCAGTTTGATAATCGCCGCGCAGGCCTCCTCGCCCACCAAGTCGCGAGCACGTACCGTCAGGCGCGTCGCCTCCTGCTTGTCGCCGTCGCTTGCAGCATCGGTCGCGCACATAATCAGGCAGATGGCAATCTCGGCCGAAGGCGAGGTCGGCACGCCTTGCAGGGCCAATTCACCCATCACGTGGTCGTCGCTCTCATCAGCGGCATCCGGATAGGTGGTATGGATCTTGTTGAGCAGGCGCGTCGTATGCGCATCGTTGGGCGCCAGGCGCAGCGCCAGACGCGCGCAGCCCACGGCAGCCGAAACGTTCTCGGTCTCGGGCTCCAAGAAGTACTGGCCTAGATTGGCGTAAGCGCGGGCGGCGCACTTGCCATCGCTTGCACGCTCCAGCACCGAGAACGAGAGCGATGCCCATTCCTGCTTGTCCTCGAGTGCGCGGAACAGCTCGGCCAAATCCAAGCGATAGTTGCAGTTCATGGGGTCCCAACGCACAGCCTGCATCAGGGCATTACGAGCGCTCACATAATCCTGCTGGCGAATGTAGGCAAAAGCCATATCAGAGTACAGGCGGTCAAACGGCACCTCGACCTGCACGAGCTCGCGCGGATCCTTCTCCACGCGGCGATAGGCCAAGCGCTCAAACTTGCTATCGAAGCTAAAGTATTGGCGCTTCTCCTCCGTCTTGCACTCAGCGTCGATATACTCCTCGGCGAGCTCCACCAGACGCTCCAGCAGCGGCGTCGCCGTAGCCAGGTCACCCTGCGCCAGATAGTTCTCGGCATACGTGATGTCTTGCAAGCTGATGGGCAGATCCATGGCTACTCCTCGATCTGAGCGAAACACGGCAGGCGCCGTATATACGGTCAATACACAAAACCCGGGTCTCTTACGAGGCCCGGGCGTTCAATTTTGGTAGCCCGTACCAGATTCGAACTGGTGATCTCCGCCTTGAGAGGGCGGCGTCCTAAACCGCTAGACGAACGGGCCATATGTAGCAAATG
>DBGAZC010000094.1:0-20465 GCA_048472015.1 Collinsella sp.
TCGTCGATGACGACCTTGCCGTCGATCTCGTGGTTGTAGAGGGTCTCGACGACCTCGGCCATAGAGACGATGCTCGCGACGGGGAAACCGTACTTGGCCTCGATCTCCTTCTGTGCGGTGGTCACGCCGCCCTTGCCGACCTCCATGCGGTTGAGGGACACGATCAGACCCTTGATCTCGACATCGGCAGCAGCCTTGACCTTGGGATAGGTCTCATCGATGGACTTACCGCTGGTGGTGACGTCCTCGACCATGACCACACGGTCGCCGTCCTGGGGCTCGTAGCCCAGCAGGTTGCCCTTGTCGGCACCGTGGTCCTTGGCCTCCTTGCGGTCGCAGCAGTACTTGACCTCCTTGCCGTACAGCTCGTGGTAGGCAATCGCGGTCACGACGGCCAGGGGAATACCCTTGTAGGCAGGCCCGAACAGCACGTCAAAGTCGTCGCCAAAGTTATCGTGGATGGCCTGGGCGTAGTACTCGCCCAGCTTCTTGAGCTGATAGCCCGTCACGTAAGCGCCGGCGTTCATAAAGAACGGGGACTGACGGCCGCTCTTGAGCGTAAAGCTGCCGAACTTAAGAACGTCGGACTCGACCATAAACTTGATGAACTCTTGCTTGTAAGCCTCCATGCGGGCTCCTCTCGTAATCGCGTACGTGTTTCACAGTTTAGCGCAGGCAGGACGTCGATGCGGGCGCGCTTTGAAGCCATGGCGCTCTGTAAGGGCTTTGTCAGGGGCGATGATTTTCCGAACAATGGGGTTGACACGGCAAACCCCCTCGTCAAAAATACCGGCGGATTGAAACGGGTACGAGATACCCAAAGCGCGCTGCGCCCGGCCTTAAGGAGGTGTGCCATGGAAGGCAGTCATAGTCGAAAAACCTGCATGTCGCCCTCGGCACGCCGCGAGGACTCCGCGCACGCATAAGCGCCAACAGTCGATCACCAAAACCACCACAAAGGTGCCTGTCCCCTTTGTGGTGATTCGCGAGCATGACGTGAGCGACATCTAGGTTTTTTGCAATTCAATACGACACGTACGCTAACTCCCTTTAACAAGGAGGACCCTATGCTGATGCTCAAAACCGCCACGGTACTCGAAGTCATCTCCAAGCGCCGCCGCACGGCGCGCCCTGCCGCTCACGCCGGCCTTGCCAAGAACACCATCTTTGCCGCAACCCATAGCGCCGAGGACTCCCTCGTGCTGCTCGACGCCACGGCTGACGGCCTCACCGCCGGGCAGGCCGCCGAGCGCCTGGACGCCGCCGGTCCCAACACCATCGAGGCGCCGACCAAGACACTCGCCCGCCGCATCGCCGACGCGTTCATCGACCCCTTCGCCGGCATCCTCGCCGCGCTCGCGCTGGTCTCGCTCTACATCGACGTGCTCGCCGTGCCCGAGCCGCAGCGCGACCCCTCCACGGTCATCGTCATCGGCATCATGCTACTGGTATCGGGCGGCATGAAGTTTATCCAGGAAGCACGCAGCGGCAATGCGGCAGAGGCCCTCAAGGACCTGGTCTCCAACACCTGCACCGCCCTGCGCGACGGCGAGCGCATCGAGATACCCTTCGATGAGCTCGTCCCCGGCGACGTGATCCGCCTCTCCGCCGGCGACATGGTGCCGGCCGATGCCCGCATCATCACCGCACGCGACCTGTTTGTGATCGAGTCCGCCCTCACCGGCGAAAGCGAGGCCGTCGAGAAGACCGCCGTCGCCACCGTCGTCGAAGGCGCCGACAGCTCCACGCTGCCGCTCTCCGCCTGCAAGAACATCGTCTTTACCGGCACCTCCGTGCAAAACGGCACCGCCATGGCGCTTGTCGTGGCCACCGGTTCGGACACCTACCTGGGCGGCATCGCCAAGATGCTCAACGGGCGCGGCGAGAAGAGCGCGTTCGACCGCGGCGTCTCGAGCGTCTCGATGCTGCTGGTGCGCCTGATGCTCGTCATGGCGCCGGCAGTCTTTGCCATCAACGCCGCCACCAAGGGCAACGTCATCGATGCGCTGCTGTTCGCCACGAGCGTGGCCGTGGGCATCACGCCGCAAATGCTTCCCGTCATCGTGACCACGAGTCTGTCGCAGGGAGCCAAGGACCTCGCCCGCCGCCAGGTCATCGTCAAGGAACTGTCTGCGATCCAAAACCTCGGCGCCATGGACGTGCTGTGCTGCGACAAGACCGGCACCCTCACCGAGGACCGCATCGTGCTCGAGCGCTACCTCAACACCGACGGCAACGAGGATACGCGCGTGCTGCGCCATGCGTTCTTGAACAGCTTCTTCCAGACCGGCCTCAAGAACCTCATCGACCTGGCCGTGATCGACCGCGCCGACATGACCCCTTCGGCCGTCGCGCCCGATTCCATGCTGGGCCAGAGCCTGCGCGACCGCTACACCAAGGTCGACGAGGTGCCCTTCGACTTCTCGCGCCGTCGCCTGAGCGTGGTGGTCGCCGATGCCCAAGGCAAGACTCAGATGGTCACCAAGGGCGCTGCCGAGGAAATGCTCGAGATTTGCTCCTACATCGAGGTCGACGGTACCGCCCAGCCGCTTACCGACGAAAAGCTCGCCCAGATTCGCAAGCAGGTAGCAGACCTCAATGCCGAGGGCCTGCGCGTGATCGCCGTGGCGCAGAAGACCAACCCGCGCACCGTGGGCGAGTTTGGCATCGCCGACGAGTGCGACATGGTGCTGATGGGCTTTTTGGCCTTCCTCGATCCGCCCAAAGCGAGCGCCGCGGGCGCCGTCGCCACCCTCGAGGCCAAGGGCGTGGCGGTGAAAGTCCTGACCGGCGACAACGACCGTGTCGCCGCCACCGTCTGCGAGCAGATCGGCATCGACGCGAGCAACGTCTTGCTAGGCTCCGAGATCGATGCGCTCGACGACGCCGAGCTTGCCGAGCGCGCCGAGAACACCTACCTCTTCGCCAAGCTCTCGCCGCTGCAGAAGGCGCGTCTGGTGCGCGTCATGCGCGAGCTGCTCGGCCACACCGTGGGCTTTATGGGCGACGGCATCAACGACGCCGCCGCCATGCGTGCGAGCGACTGCGGCATCTCGGTCGATTCGGCCGTCGACATCGCCAAGGAATCCGCCGACATCATCTTGCTCCAGAAGGACCTGGGCGTGCTCGAGCGCGGCATCATCGAAGGCCGCCGCACCTACGGCAACCTGCTCAAGTACCTCAAGACCACGGTGAGCTCCAACTTTGGCAACGTGCTATCCGTGACCGTCGCGAGCCTGTTCTTGCCATTCTTGCCCATGAGCGCCCTGCAGCTGGTGCTGCTGTCGCTGGTCTACGAGATCGTGTGCATCGCGCTGCCGTGGGACACCGTCGACGACGCCTGGACTGCCCGCCCGCGCGCCTGGGACGCCGCGTCCATCAAGGGTTTTATGCTCGAACTGGGCCCCGTGAGCTCGCTGTTTGACATCGTGACGTTCGCCGCGCTCTTCTTTGCGGTGTGCCCCGCTGCCGTGGGCGCGAGCTGGGCAGAGCTTGCCGCCGCGGGCAATGTTGCCGGCATGGCGACCTTTGCGGCGATTTTCCAGAGTGGCTGGTTTGTCGAGTCCATGTGGTCGCAGACGCTCGTGGTCCACATGCTGCGCTCCCCGCGCCTGCCGAGCCCGCGCGACCACGCCGCCCCCGCGCTGTGCGTGCTCACCGTGCTAGGGCTGGCGCTTGTCACCTGGCTGCCGGCAAGCCCTATCGCCGATGCACTGGGCCTCATGCCGCTGCCGACGAGCTTCTTTGCACTGCTCATCGGCATCGTCGCCGCTTATATTGCGCTGACCCAGCTGGCCAAGCACCGCTACATCGCCCGCCACGGCGAGCTGCTGTAACAGACAGCCCGAGTCCACCACGGCAGCCGTTTCCACAACCCGTCCCCTCAGCAGTTGCGGTGAAATAGTTCCTGTTTAAGACCCCCAAGTCTTATTCAGGAACTATTCCACCGCAACTTATTGAACCACCACAAAGGTGCCTGTCCCCTTTGCGGTGGTTTTGGGGCGTTACGAGGCGTTGGCCAGGCGGCTCCAGAGTTCATCGATATCGATCTGGTCGCCGCCACTCAAGTAACCGGTTCGAATAAAAGCCTCATTGTAGATATAGATGTCATGAGCGCTGTCGCCATCGTCTTCGGTGTCGTCGGCCATAATCACGTAACGGTGGCCGTCAAGCGCTTTGACCAGCCAATACAAGGCATCGTCAATCGTGCACTTCTCCTGCACCATCGCCGCATCGCCAATCGCGCCGATGAGCGCCCGCTCGCCCTTCGTATAGCCGCCCACCGAGAGCAGAATCGCGACGTTTTCGTCTCCGCCGCCCGGTTCAAGCTCCTCGTACTCGGACTCCGAAAGCGGTGTCGCGCTGTTCGCAAGTTCGTCCACATCGTCCGAAACTTTGGAAAAGGTAAAGGCGAAAAATCCCGCGTCATCGACGGCGCCGTAGCCCACGTTCTCGCCTTGCCACTCATAATTTTGATGTTTGAGCAGGCGCACCATATCGGCACCAGCCAAGTTGATCGCGGCATAGACCGTCACGTTAGCATTGTCGTCCACGCAGGCGGCGTCCGCCGTGCTCGCTGCTTTGGCGCCGCCCGTTGTGCCCGAGCAGCCAGCCAGCGCGCAAGCCGCCGCGCCCGCGCCCGCCACAAAGACCGCACGGCTCATCGTCATCTCGTTCATCATGTTCGTCCTTCGCTATGCTATTGGCCGCATCGCACTTAGCCGAGCGCGCGTCCGGTCTTCTCCTGCCAAAACTCGTTAATCGTAGGGGCACCGCCGCCCTGGGTAAACGTACCGGTCTTGATAGCCTCTTCGGTAATGAGGTCCAGGCGGTAGTCACCGTTTTCCATCGGGCTCACCATGGCAACGTGACGCGCCATGTTGGAACCGTAGACGCACGCAATCCACGAGCCCGAGGTGATCTGCGCCCGGTCCTCAACCGGCACCGAAAAGCCCGCGATAACATCCTCGCAGCTCGAATAGCCCGCAAGTTGCAGCGTAAACATCACGGTGCTCCCGGTTCCGCCCTTGTCGAGCTTTCCGATTTCGTCCTCACCGAGCCATTCGGTTGCGCCGTCCTTGCTGATATTGCAGACGCTGAGCACGCGGCCTGCCTCGTTCTCGTACATCTCGAGCGCATCTTGCCAGGTATAGCCCTGTTGCGACGCAAATTCCTGCAACTGCCAGCCCTTAAGCTCGAGCAACGCTGCGATGCTGATGTTGCGGTGCGCATCCCAGCAGTCATCCGACCACGTATCGAACGCGTCCGCCGAGCCGCTGTCTGTGTCCGCACCGCCGCCCGCATCACCGGAATCACCCGATGACGAGCCCGCATCCATCTTGTCCTTTACCGGGCGATCGTCGTTAAAACCCGTCGTGTCCTGCGCCTGCTGTCCGCCGCATCCCGCAAGCGTCAGCAACGCCGTTCCCGCCGCCGCGACAAACGCCGTGCGCGAAATAACCGTCTCCCTCATCGTTGTTCCTTTCCCGTTTCTTATCACAGCGCCGAGCAACGCCTCGACACCGATCCTCCCGTAGCCCACTCACGCTATTGACGGGGCAGCTCCGTCCAGCCAAAACCGGGCTCAAAGCCATCGCGCGTGCCGATCACGTCGCCCGAGCCGTTCACCCAAGCTTGATCCGCCATCACCGAAACCTCGACATCGGTACCGTCGGGCCTGGTGTAATGGTTGACCCCGCGGATGGCATCGGAATACGACGCCGCGCCCGTTCCCACACCTGCGCTGGAGAAATTGGCCGCGCTGGCGGCCATATTCGCGGCGTGTTGACGATCGCTGCGCTCAAACCAAGCCTGCTGGTAGCTGTCGAACGCCGCCTGCTGCGAGGCGTGCATCTGCTGCTTTTGAGCGCACGCTTCGCGCGCAATCGACGGGTTGAGCCGCAGAGTCGACGCCATTGAGGCAAGCGCCGTGGAGGCCGACTCGTCCAGACGGCCTTCCGGCGCAACCAGGCAGAAGCTGTCCCTGATACGCCACTGCAACAGGTCTGCCGCGCCCAGCTTGAACGGCGCCCCGTCTGGGCAATCGCCCTGATCCGGAGCCTGATCTTTCGCGGCGCGCTGACCCGCCGCCGCAGCCGCCTGGCGCTCGCGCAGGCGCTTACCCAGAACGCCACCGATCAGTCCGCTCGAAAGGCCCGCGCCCAGCAGCGCCTCGGCCCCGGCGGCAACGCCTTTACCCACAGAACCCGCGACTCCACCGATCGAGACTACATAGCCCTCGACCTTTGCCGCCACTGCAAGCTCGGTAGGCGCCGGGACGCCCGCGAGCCGATATCGACGCATGCGGCACTCATAGACCACATCGCTCGGTTCCATCGAAAAGCCCTGAATCGCAAAGTCGTTTGCAGCCTCGCGCTTTACGCGAGCACGCTCATGTTCAATATCGCCTGCCGCGCTCGACGGATAGGGTTGCTCGGCCACAACCTCCGCCCGTGCGCCCAATTGCGCCGCGCAGGCTTGAGCTAACTCGTCGCACGCCGCCTCCACGTGCACAAACGCCTTGCGCTCGGTTTGCGTGGGGATACGCTTGGCAACGGCGCCCGCGTCCACGTAGCAGAGCTCGGAGCGATACATGATGCGTTCGCCCGCCGGGCCTGCCGCCGTCACGCCAACTGAAATCGGGCAGTCGAAACTACTGCTGCGCTCAAGATGCGCCTCTTCGATACGCCAACCCCGCGGCAGCGCCACTTGCGCGAGCGCTTGGCCGCCAGAGGCATCGCATGCGGTGTGGAGCTCAAGGTCGCCGACGCGGGGAGCATCCGCTGCGGCCACGTCGCGGACCGGCGACGCGGCGTCGGCATCCTGCATCGGCACATCGACCGGCGCGTTCGCGCTCGGCTCACAACCTTCGCCCGCGCCATCATCGGCAGCCGCCCCATTTGCGTGTTCCGCGACACCCGGGTCATCCTCAACGCTCTCAAGCCGAACACCGCAGCCCGGGCAAAATCGCACCGGCACGCCGGCGACCCGCGGCAGCTGCATCCCGCACGCCGGGCAGAATCTCAAATCACTCATCCCGTACACCCCTCATTTCATTGGCTGTTCTTGATGGCGGCTAGCTGTCGCCACAGTTCATCGGCACCTTCAAGGCGATATGCCGTCTTGTCGAGCACGATATTCCCGCCCTCGAACTCCACCGATTGCTCCGAGCCGTCTTCATAGACAAAGACGAGCGTGCGACCGGCATCGCTCATCCGCTCATCCACCGCACCTCCCACGGTGCAATCGTCGAGCGCGGCAAAAGTCGATGCGACCAGCTCGGCATCGTCGGTCTCATAGATCGTCCGCGCCTCGCCGTCCTCGATAAGCTTGACTGCCACCGGATCGGCAGCACAATCGTTCAGCAACGCTTGCGCGGCGTTCTTTCCCTGGTCGGCACGGGCACCAAAGCCGTATGCCCGCACAAGAGTCACCGCCGCAGCAAGGACCACCACGGCGATAAGCGCGCCCGCAATTTTATTAGACGAGCAACCACGAGACGCCATAGGCCCACCCCTTCCGTTCTGCTCCGCTCAACATCACATTCATATGCCTTTGAGCGCCAAAACGGCAGGTGACAAATGTCTCATATTCATATTTTTGCAGGTAAAACCACCACAAAGGTGCCTGTCCCCTTCGTGGTGGTTTTGGCTAGTCTTGGGGTGTCCAGGACCAGAAGAAATTGATGAGGGCCACGCGCGAGGCGGCACCGGTCTTTTTGTTGATCGAGGCGATATGGCGGTAGAGCGTAGAACGCGAAAGGAAGAGCGCTGCCGCAACGTCCTGCACGCTGTCGTCCGATACGACCAGCGCCTCCAGTACATCGCGCTCGCGCTTGGTAAGTCCAAAGGCGGCTACAAAACCGTCGAGTCGATCGTCAAACGAAAGCTCCGGTGTCTCCAGGGACACCGTGTCGACCTGATCGGGCGCACGGCTCACGCCAAGATCGTCGGTGGCAAACGCCAGCCCCCTGTGACCCGCTTCGTCCTCAACGCCTTGTCCAAACTGCCCCAACAGCGAGATCGCAATGCCGACAAACAGCACGAGTACGACACCCACCGCCATCAGCACGTTTTGGCTCGAGATGATCGCCACCGCCGGAGCCGTCACAAGCATTGAGCAAATGTTGTTGATGACGCGGCCCATGCACGGCCACAGATACGACCAGCGGGCATACATCGAAATCGCGGCGAACTTCGCGGTGAAGAACACCACGAAAAAGCCCGTGCCCAGGTAAAAGATAATCGTGGCGGCGAGCGCATTGCCGCCGTTGCCATCGGTGATAAGCACAAAGAACGAGAGCGTGGACAGCATTGCGGCGCACGTCATGATGATATTCATATACGAGCGTCCGCGCAGGTCATACAGGGCGCCGGCAGCAAGCGCACTCACAACCAGCAGCAAGCGCGGCCAGTCACCCAGATCGATAGCGCCGGCGGCATGCGAGGTCGTAAGACCGGCATTGAGAGCCGCGAATACGCCGGTGAGGCAGGCGGTCGCCACCGTCAAGCGCACTACGGCACCCTGGAAGGCCGCCTTTGCCTCGGGATTATCGCGCCACTTGGCGCCATGCTCCGACGCATCGACCGATAGCTCGGCAATCTCGGCTTCGAACTCGGGCGCGGACTCATCGCGTAATTTAGCTCGGCGGGCACCGTGAAGCAGCCCAACCAGCGCAATCGCACAGGCAATAAGGACAAACTGTTGAGGAATGCCCGCAGGCATCACCATATGGTTGAGCACCTGTACCAAAATGCCCGCAGCATAAGAAACCGCCACGGCACGTGCCAGACAAGGCGTCTGCGCAAAACGCCGCGCCAGATTGGCATGAGCGGTCGATCCGCAGTAGCCCAGGGCGCAGCACGCCACCAGACCGCCCGCAATCACAACCTGAAACTGCGCCGCCATAATCAGCAGCAGCAATGCCGACACCAGCAGCACGCCCGTCATATCGCTCGTTGCATCGATTGTCTGGGGACGGCGATAGTACAGGAGAGGACGCACAAAATAGCCGATCACGCTCGCGCCGACGACGATGCTCTCGTAGATAACGACCTCGTTCGCCGGCACAAACTCGGCCACGCGCACGTCAAGGAGGTACTCGCCGGCCAAAAACGTGAAAAAGAAAAGCGCCAGGCACAGAATCTCCCGTATGCCCCGGCGCAAATATGCGGTTGTGTCTCCCAGGTCCCTCATGGTAACCCCCACCCGCTTAGATGTCCGGAAAACCATTTTAATGGAGAATGGGTCTTAGTATCCACGCAATGCCCGAACTGTTACGCATCCGGCGCAAATGCCCCAACAGCAGTTGCGGTGAAATAGTTCCTGTTTGACCGGCCCGGGCTGTCATTTAGGAACTATTCCACCGCAACATATAAAGGGGACTGGGTTGTTGATATCGGAAAAGGGAGGGAGGTGCCCGGGCCGAGGGAGCAACTCGGGATCGAAGCTCGAGCGTTAGTGCTCGGGCGTCAGGATCACCAGGGCGTCGTGCTCAAAGGAATGCTGAGCCACGCGCACGGTGCCGTCGCCATTGTCGCGAACGGGCAGCTTGGCGATACGCTTGGCCTCCATGTCGAGGGCCGTCGCCGACCAGCCGCGCGCACTATCGAGCTTAAACGTAAGTGCCGTGGTGCGCGGCAGATAGGTGACGACACGCTCGCCAATACGCGCCACACGGATGGACTCGCGCGCGTCATCGAGCAGCTCCTGTGCCGGGATAACGGCGAGAGCGTCGTCGCTAGCCGTGGCACCCAGGCCGGCAAGCACGTGCTCGATGGCGGCAAAATCCCACACGCCCGCAAACTGCAGACACTCCTGCCAGCGGAACGGCATGTCAAAGCCCTCGCCCAGCACCGAACCCTGGCTGCGCGATGTCTGCCAGTTCCAAACGCCGTGGGCGCCGTAGGTCACGCCCGCGCTGGCGCCGGCAAGGATCGAAGACCACACGCTCGCGCGACAGTCCTGCGCGGTAAAACGCCAGTACACGTTGCGCGACGCACCCATCTGCTCGTAGCAGGGCTCGGAGTTGACCATCGGCTTTTTGGGATAGCTGGCGATAAAGTCCTGCGGCAGGTGCCAGGCCTCGGGCTGGCCTTCGTAGTTGTGGCCGGGCTGGAACATATAGAAGTCCAGGCGGTCCAAATACTGCGCGGGAATCGTGCGGTTACCGCGATTGATGTGCATGGTACGCAGGGCCTCGGGCGCGCGCTTCGCAACCTCGTCGAGCGCATCCTCGTAATAGGCAATCGCCTCGTCACCGGCAAAGTCCGTGTCGCCCGTCACCACATAGACGGGATCGAACTCGCCCAGGTTCTCGACGACGCGGGCAACGTGGGCACGGACCTCCTCGCGCGGCATAACCTCGGCACCGCAACGCTCGGCGATCTTAGCGCCCCAGGTACCGGGCACGTAGTTGCACCACATGAGCACGAGCGCCGGACGAATGCCGTGCTCGACGGCAGCGCGGCACATGGCGGCGGCGCGATCCCAATACGCCTGGTTGGGTTGAGACCAATCAAAGCGCACGCCATCCTCGCTGGCATAGGGCCAAATGCCCAGATCGGGGCAGCAGCGATCCCACTGCGGCAGCGTGTTAATCTGCAGCACGTTCATGCCCTGCTCGGCGCGGCGGGTCAGATAGTAGTCCCAGTCGGCCTCGGGGATGCTGGTAAACGCACTCCAGCACGTATCGGCAAACCAAAAGAACGGCTTGCCCTCGCACAAAAAACCGTCCTGACGACCGTTGACGGTCAGTTTTCCCAAACTCATCTGCATGTCCTTTCGCTCGATAAAGGAATTGCGAACCGGCAGAAGCTTTCGCGGTAACCCCTGATGCGAAAGCCCCCGCCGTTTAACAAACCCCTGCGGGCGGACACCACTTGCCCACTCCAGTCTACCTTGCAAGAAGGGCCCCGCCGGGCTTGCGCCTGACGGGGCCCTGTCGTGTAGGTAAGGTCGTATGCGACCGAATGGCTTGGCCTTAGGCCTCCATCTCGGCGAGCTCCTCCTTGGAGAAGCCGGCGACGAAGACGACGGCAGCGGCGATGACAAAGGAGATTGCCATACCGACGATAGCCCAGACGGTGTTCATCTGGCCACCCTGCAGGTAGTTGGTGAAGACCAGGAAGTTGGAGGCACCGCCAGCGAGGTAATAGGTAACGCCCATGAGGCCGGAGAACACAGCGCCGATGGCACCGCCGATGAACATACCGAACATGGTGCGACGGAAGCGCATGAGGATACCGAAGAGTGCGGGCTCGGTGACGCCGCCGGCGATGGCGGAGATGACGTAGCCCAGGGCAAGACCCTTCTCGTCGGGGTTCTTCATCTTGAGGAAGGCACCGAAGGCGCAGCCCCAGACAGCGGCCATAGCGCAGTTGGTGGAAACGAAGACGAAGGGATCGTAGCCGGCAGCGATGATCTGAACCTGAGCGAGCAGGATGACGGGCATGTGCATACCGCAGACCACGAAGAGCTGCCAGAAGGCGCCGAGGACGGCCATGACGAGCAGGATACCGATGCCACCCATGTCAGCGAGACCGAAGAGGGCGTTAGCGATGAGGCTGCCGATCTCGTTGCCGAGCGGGGCGAGGACGATGAAGGCGATGGGGATGGTAACGATCATGGTGCAGAACGGCGTGAAGACCGTGGAGAGCACGTCGGGCATGACCTTCTTAAAGAACTTCTCGACGAAGTAGAGGACAGGCACCGAAAGGATAATCGGCAGGACGGACTGCTGATAGTTGGCAGCGGCGATCTGAATGCCGTAGACGGAGATGATTCCGCCGCCATCCTGGGTCGCGACACTCACGACGGACGGGGCCATGAGGGCGCCGCCGAGGAGCATGCCCAGAACCGGGGAGGCGCCGAGCTTCTTAGCGGCGGCATAGCCCAGGTAGATGGGGATAAAGGTGAACGTGGCCTCGTACAGGGTGGTGTAGAGGAACGTGTAGGTCGGATCGGTGTCAGAGAGAACGCCGAGCATGGTGGGACCGAGGACCGCAGCGATGGTGCGGAACAGACCGCCGGCCATGAGCAGCGGGATCAGCTGGGTCATGGAGCCCGACAGATAGTCGAGGATGATGTTCGGCAGGTTCTTGAGCTCGAACTTCTCCTTGGGAGCATCGAGGTTCTCGTCGACCGCGGCACCCTGCTTGACGCCGGACATGGCGACGAACTCGGCGAGCACCTTGGGCACGTTCTGGCCGATGATGACCTGGAGCTGGCTGCCGGCGAACTGGCAACCCAGAACACCCTTGACCTTCTTGATCTTCTCCACGTCGGCCTTGTTGTTGTCCTTGAGCGTCAGACGCAGACGCGTCATGCAGTTGGTGGCGACGGAAACATTCTCCGCACCGCCCACGAGCCCAAGAACATCGGTGGCAATCTGCTTGTTATCTACTGCCATGGGACCCCTCCCCATATCTTCGTATGCCTACTCACTTGTGTAGGCATGCCTTTGGCCCGGCGACTATAACCCCTTACGGTTACCGAACCCTTGAATACGCTGTCGTAAACAATATGTTTACTGAACGTTTACGGGCTTTAGTTTACACGGAGCGCCTAATTTATGGCAATTTTGCCGTCTGGAGTCCGGTGAACGGTAGGAAATCGGGGGTAAACGGACTTGGACGGTAAGGGATTGTCTATTTGGCGCTCTGCTGCTAAATGCCTATTTACGTGGTCTTTTAATTTGGTAAACACCTCTATTCTTTGTTGACCCATCAACAAAAGCCCTGCTAAATGGTGATAAACGAATGTTTAGTAATTTGTTGAGTGTTCATTTTGACCGTTTACCGAGTTCATCTGCCTGTTCTGTAGCTCTGCATTAAACTAAACATGTTTAAGTTGTATTGCCGCTGATGTTTACCACTCGCGGCGCAGAGGAGGCAGCTCATGGAACTCAAATCGTGCACCTACGCAACCGTCACCACGCTGGGAGACTTTGGCCCCTGGATCAGCAAAGTCGTGCTCGACCTGCCGTGCACCGTTCGCGCCAACGATATCGATGCGCGCACCTTCCATATATATGTAGAGCGCCATGAACGCACGGGCGAGATCCTGATGCGCAAAGAGCGCGGCGCCGACCAC
Source organism: Collinsella sp. (assembly GCA_048472015.1). Lineage (GTDB taxonomy): Bacteria > Actinomycetota > Coriobacteriia > Coriobacteriales > Coriobacteriaceae > Collinsella. The sequence continues at coordinate 13,093 of DBGAZC010000094.1, forward strand.
GCCGCACCTTCCGTAGGCTATGTCGACGTCCTCGCCGCCTATCCGTGCGATGAGTGCGGACGCAAGCTCGCCTTTGGCACCCATGTGGCGCTCGAGATCGCCGAGCAGCGCCTGACCAAGAAGATCGAGGGCAGCGTGATGGGCTCGCGCTTGCTCGACGACCAGCTGCGCATCACGCAGCTCGCGGCCCTTCCCGGCAATGACGGTGACGATCCAACCTGCGGCCTGGTCTTTGACACCTGCCGCGGCGACATCTGTCCCGCGCTCAAGGGCTGGAGCAATGCCACGCAAAAGACCGCCGTCAACGGCATCGCGCTCGAGTACGGCTTCTTTGAGCCCAGCTTTAAGGCCGAGGACTCCGCCTGCTTCAACCCCTTCGCGCCCGAAACGACAGTCGTGCCCCAGAAGGCCCCGCTCGTGGTGTACCTGCACGGCGCTGGCGAGGGCAAGGGCGCTACGCAAGGCGAGGGCGCCACGCGCGCTTATATCGGCAACCGCGTGACGGCCATCAGCCAGGCGCAGATCCAACGCTACTTTGGCGGCTTTGCCTGGGTTCTCGTGCCGCAGTCGCCCACGTTTTGGATGGACAACGGCACTGAGCAGCTCGGCCACTCCAACCAGAGCATCTACTCCCCCGTCATTAAGGCGCTCATCGACGAGTTTGTCGCCGAGCATGCCGACCGCATCGACACCGACCGCATCGTGGTCGCTGGCCTTTCCAACGGCGGCTTTATGACGCTGCGCCTGTGCGCCGACTACCCCGAGTTCTTCGCCGCGGGCCTTCCCTGCTGCGCGCCGTGGTACAACGCCACGGACGAGGACGTTGCTGCCCTTGCCAAGACACCGCTGTGGTTTACGCACTCCAAGGGCGATGAGCTCGTGATACCGCAGGAGACCGTGCTGCCGCTCACGGCTCGCCTGCGCGCTGCCGGCGCCAACGTGCATCTCACCTACTTTAGCCATGTCGAGGACCTGACCGGGCGCTACCGCGAGGCCGACGGCTCGCCCAAGAAGACGTTCAACCATGGCGTGTGGATCCACCAATTCAACGACCTGTGTTATCAAGACTTCGACGGGGGCAACGTACTCATCGACGGCGAGCCGGTGGGCTGCTGGGAGTGGTCGGCCAGGGTCGACAGGTAATCCTTTCCCGACGCGGGGACCGGGGCTTAGTTTTGCAAACGTCCTCGGGCATGCATGGGTCGGCGCTTTGCGCTTCGCGCTGCGCCGACCCATGCCCCCTGCGGAATATTTTCAGAGGTAAGCCCTCGGCCCCGCTGCGTTGACGTTGCTGTTGACCCTGGGCGAGCGCTTCCGGCGGGCCGCCGGGTTGACGACGATGAGGGCGGGGGTCCCGTCTTGCCTTGCGCGTGACTGACTGAAATGATTTTGGTTGGAGCTTTCTTATGACTCGCGATTTAACTCGGGTGATTGTTACTACTGATATGGAAGTCGATGATATGAACTCACTCGTTCATTTGGCTCTGTATCTTAACTTGCTCGATATGCAGGCTGTGGTGTACACGGCTTCGCAGTATCACTTTCTTGGGGATGGCGTCCATACGCTTGGCGAGGTGAATCCGCATTGGCGGACCAAGGGGCGTCGCTCTTATGAGTGGGATGTTGTGCCTCATGAGCCTGATCCGCTTGCTGGGGAGCTTCGTGAGTATCGACCGTTTCCTGAGCATTGGATCGAGAGCCTCTGGAGCAATGAGTATGCCCAGGCCTGGCCTCAGCTGCAGGCTAATGCGGCCGCTGCCGGCGAGTCTCCGTTTCCCTCGCCTGCTCAGATGATTGAGCGTACGTTTGTGGGCAATGTTGCCTTTGAAGGCGATGTGCGTGAGGAGTCTGAGGGTTCGCGCGTGATTGCTCAGGCGATTTTGGATGATGACCCGCGCACGCTTTGGCTGCTCAGTTGGGGCGGTATGAATACGATCGTTCGCGCCCTGATGAGCATTGCCGAGCGCTATCGCGCCACACCCGAATGGCCTTCTGTGCAACAGTGTGTCTATCAGAAGGTACGCGTGATGGGCGTTGCCGATGGTGTGGGGCAGGACAATTCTTGGCTCGACCATGGGCATGAGCTCTTCCCCGATCTCATCTTTTGGTGTGTGCCCTATATGTATGGCGGCTATGTCGATGCCAAGATGGCTCAGCCCGATACGCTGCCGCTCTTTCAGGCTCCCTGGCCCGAGCAAAATCTCACGCAGGGCAACGGTCCCCTTATGGCGCGCTATATGCTCTATGGCGATGGCAAGGTGTACGAAAACGAGCCCGAGAGGTTCCAGTTTGGCAAGCATGCCCGCTTGGATTGGGGCTTAGAAGGCATGCCCGCGATGCAATTTGAGCGCGGCGATTTTATGGCCGAGGGCGACTCGATGACCTATATTCCGCTGCTGCCGTTTGGCCTGCGCGGCATCGATAACCGCGACTTTGACACGTTGCTCGGCCGCATGTTCCTTGACGGGCATCCCGACTCAGATGCGCCTGCCGGTTTTGCTGCCATAGGTACGCCGGTGGACGGCAACCCCAACCCCTATCTGCGCGCCTACCAGGAAGACTTCGCCGCTCGCGCGCAGTGGTGCGCCCATGAGCCCGCGGCCTGCTCGCATCCGGCGTATGTTGCCGAGGTCACGGGCGACATGAGCGCCGCGGCCGGCGAGCGCGTTGCTCTTGCAGCGACCATCGTCGACCCCGATGGCAGGGGCTTCGATGCTCATTGGAATGTCACCATGGGACCGTCGCGCTATGCAGGCGCTCAAGATCTGTCGCTATGGCAGGAATGCGCGACGGACGCCACGTTCACCGTACCCGCCGACGCGCAGCCCGGTGACCGCTTCGTGCTCACCCTCAGCGTTAAAACCCGCGCCGAGCGCCCCTGCACCCGCTACGCCCAGGTCGCCATCACCGTCGCGTAGCAAGCGGCGGCACCCACATTCGGCACGGAGTGTCCCCAACCGCCACTCATTTAAGTACGTCCCCAATGAGTGGCCGAAGACTGCCCCCAACGACTAGTCGTTTAAGAACGTCCCCGATGACTACCCAGAAGTTGCGGTGGAATAGTTCCTGTTTGGCCTTCTATGGCCCACATTTAGGAACTATTTCACCGCAAGTTATTTGGGGATGAAAAATGGGCCATGTGTCCCAGTTGTGGAGACCTCTTGAGCCGTCTGGGTATCGTGAAAGATCGCGCGCTCCCCCATCATCAAAAGTGACACACGCTACCTGTTGATGGGAGGCAACCATGGGCTTCTTTGACAAGATGTTCGAGAAGAAAGAGTGCGCGATTTGCGGTACCGAGCTGGGACTTCTAGGTAAGACCAAGATCAACGAAGGCTACCTGTGCAAAGAATGCGTCGGCAAGCTCTCTCCCTTCTTTGGCGGTTATCGCTCTAGCACCGCGGACGACATTCGCGAGCAGCTCGCCTATCGCGAGGCTAACGCCGAGCGCCTGGCATCGTTCAACCCCACGCGCACGCTCTCGGCCGGGCGCACCAATATTATGCTCGACGAGGACGCGGGCCTGCTGATCATTACCTCGCAGACGCGCTGGCGCGACGCCAACCCCGACATCATCGAGTTCTCGCAGGTGCTCGGTTGCGATATGGATATCGACGAGCACCGCACCGAGATCTATCGCGAGACCGAGGACGGCGAGCGTGAGAGTTATGACCCGCCGCGCTACGACCTGGATTACGACTTCAATCTGACCATCCACGTCAACACGCCGTACTTTACCGAGATCGACCTGCGCGTGAACGACTCCACCATCGAGCAGCGCGGATCCATCGAGTACCGCGAGGCCAAGCGTCAGGCAACCGAAGTCCGCGACGCGCTGGTGCAGCTGCGTCAGGAGACACGCGATAGCGTCGTTGCCGCCAAGGCCCCCAAGACCGCGGTGACCTGCCCCTTCTGCGGCGCCACCACCATTCCCGATGCCAGTGGGCGCTGCGAATACTGCGGCGGCGCCATCGGCGCATAGCCCTCGGCACGGAAAGGACCGATCATGGCCTTCGAAAGCGTTAACTATCAGTGCCCCGCGTGTGGCGGCCCGCTGCATTTTGCCAGCGCCGAGCAAAAGCTCGTCTGTGACTACTGCGACTCGCGCTTTGAAGTCGAAGAGGTCGAGGCTCTCTATCGCGAGCGCCAGGACAAGGCAGATGCCAAAGCCGATGCGGCGGCCGCAACATCCAAGCCCGCATCCGACGATGCGGTGCAGGAACTGGCCCAAAACGCCGGCTATATCTGCTCGTCGTGTGGCGCCGAGCTGATCTCGGACGGCACCGTCGCCGTCTCCACCTGCCCGTACTGCGGCAACCCCGCCGTGGCACCCGGTCAACTCTCGGGCGACTTCTCCCCCGACCTGGTGATTCCGTTTAAGCTCGGGCGCGACGATGTCTTGGCCGCGCTCAAGGAGCACTACAAGGGCAAGATCCTGCTGCCCAAGAGCTTTGTCACTGGCAACCACATCGACGAAGTCCAAGGCGTCTACGTGCCGTTTTGGCTCTACGGCGCCCGCGTGGACGGCGAAGTGCACTTTGACGCAACCAACGAGACCGTGACCGAGGAATCCGACCGCACCGTCACGACCACCGACCACTACGATGCCTACCGTAAGGGCAATATCTCGTTTGAGCGCGTGCCCGTCGACGGATCGTCCAAGATGCCCGACGGCCACATGGACGCCATCGAACCGTTTGACTACGACGCGCTGCGCCCGTTCTCGGTCGCCTACATGCCCGGCTACATCGCCAACCGTTACGATGAGGACTGCGAGACTTGCAAGGCCCGTGCCGAGCGCCGTATGGAAGAAAGCACGATCTCGGCCCTGCGCGAGACCGTTATCGATGAGTACGACGATGCCTCGATCGAGAGCAAGCAGCTCGACTACACCTGGGAAGACAGCGACTACGCCTTGTTCCCCGTCTGGATGCTCTCGACCTCGTGGAACGGCAAGAGCTACCTGTTTGCCATGAACGGCCAAACCGGCCGTATGGTCGGCGAGCTCCCCTGCTCCAAGCCCAAGCTCATTATCGCCTCGCTGCTGTTCTTTGTGATCGGATTTGTCCTCTCCCAGATTCTCTTTATGGGCGAATACGCCTTCGATCCGGATTACCTCACCTTTGATATCGAGGGCATCCTCATCAACATCGTCGCGCCGCTGATCATCGTGATCATCGGAGACGTGCTGCTGGTAGGCCAGCTCAAGACGGCCAACGAGGCGACTCACGCCGACGAGTACTGCGGCGAGCTCGACCTGGTCGAGAAGCACGACACCTTCAGCCACACCGAGACCACCGTTGTCATGAAGGACGACAAGGACGACTAAGCAATCCGACCAATACCACCCGGACTTTGACGAGAAAGGAAGATCACCATGGGACTCTTGAAAGCTGGATTGGGAGCTGCCGGCGGCGTCATGGCCGACCAGTGGAAGGAATTTATCTACTGCGAATCGATGCCCGCTGACGTCTTGGCCTGCAAGGGCGTCAAACGAACCGGCGGCCGCAGCTCCAACACACACGGCGAGGACAACGTCATCTCCAACGGCTCCGTCATCGCCGTCAACGACGGCCAGGGCATGCTCGTGGTGCAAAACGGCAAGATCATCGAAGTCGCACTGGAGCCCGGCGAGTTCGTCTTCGATACCGGCAGCGAGCCGAGCGTCTTTAGCGGCAACCTGGGCGACTCCATCAAGGAGACCTTCGCCAATATCGGCAGCCGCTTTACCTTCGGCGGCGACGCGGGCAAGGACCAGCGCGTCTACTTCATTAACACCAAGGAGATTATCGGCAATAAGTACGGCACCGCCTCGCCCGTGCCCTTCCGCGTGGTCGACAACAACATTGGCCTGGACGTCGACATCTCCGTGCGCTGCAACGGCGAGTATTCGTACCGCATCACCAACCCGCTGCTGTTCTACACCAATGTATGCGGCAACGTGACCGATAGCTACACGCGCGACAAGATCGACAGCCAGCTTAAGTCCGAGCTGCTCACCGCCCTGCAGCCCGCCTTTGCCAAGATCTCGGAGATGGGCATCCGCTACAGCGCCATCCCCGGCCACACCACCGAGCTCGCCCGCGCGCTCAACGAGGTCCTCTCCGCCGACTGGCGTGACCTGCGCGGCGTCGAGATCGTGAGCTTTGGCGTCAACTCAATCGCCGCTTCGCAAGAAGACGAGCAGATGATCAAGGACCTGCAGAAGGCCGCGGTCATGCGCGATCCCACGATGGCGGCCGCCAATATCGCCAGCGCCCAGAGCGACGCGATGCGTGCGGCAGCAGCCAACCCCAACGGCGCGATGGCCGGCTTTATGGGCATGGGCATGGCAGGCGGCATGGGCGGCATGAACGCCAGCCAGCTGTTCGCTGCCGGCCAGGCGCAGCAGCAGGCCGCCCCGCAACCGGCTCCGGCCCCCGCCCCCGCACCGGCTCCCGCCGCCGCGCCTGCGGCCGGCACGTGGACCTGCAGCTGCGGCACCACCAACACCGGCAAGTTCTGCCCCGAGTGCGGCAGCCCCGCGCCTGCCCCGGCACCGGCCAAGTGGTTCTGCCCCAACTGCGGTAGCGAAAACGGCGGCAAGTTCTGCAGCAACTGCGAAACGCCCAGGCCCTAGCCCCTCTATCTGGTAATTGGCGGGGGATCCGCCGCCCCCGCTCCTGCTTCTATGGGTTTCGTTCGATTAAGGAGGACACCATGAAGACAACGTTCAAAAAGTCCGTGCTCGCATTCCTGACATGCGTCCTGGCGCTCGCCTTTGCCCTGACGGGCTGCAGCGGCGGCGCCAAAGACCCCAAGGCCGACTTCGTCGGCAGCTGGGAGCTCTCGGGTGGAACCGTGGATGGCGAAGAGCTGACCGATGAGTACATGAAGATGCTCGAGGATTGGGGTGTCCACTGCGTCCTGATTCTCGATGAGGACGGTACAGGCGCCCTCGACCTGTTCCTTGAGGTTGTCGACCTTAAATGGGAGGCAAAGGACGCCACTACCGTAACGATCACCGCCGAAGATGAGTCGCATGACATGAAGCTCAAGGACGGCAAACTCATCCTCGAAGAGGATGACGGCAACCTCGTCTTTACCAAGTCCGACAAGGATCTGTCCGGCACGGTGAAGAAGGATCGCGAGGCTGCCGAAAAGGAAGAGAAGATCGATGAGGCCGTCGAAGACGACGACGTCCAGCGCGTCGAAATCTCCCCCGCCGTCACCGTCGCCGATGACGATCTGTGCACCATCACCATCACCGAGAAGTTCAAGGACGACTGGGGCGACATCGGCTTTGTCGTCAACATCACCAACAAGAGCGACAAGGACCTGACCTTCTACGCTCCCAGCGGTAAGACCAACGTCAACGGCACCATGAAGGAACC
>DBGAZC010000095.1:0-8515 GCA_048472015.1 Collinsella sp.
GAGTGTCCTCGCCAAACAGGCTTCCGTCCAGCGAAACGATATCGGCCTCGGCACCACGCAGCACCAGCACGCCGCTCCAAATGCGCGGCCAGATATCCTGGTTGATAAAGAACTGGTAACTGCGCAGGTCATTGGGGCAAGCCGTAACCATAGAGCTCAAATGGTCGGCAGATCCGAGCACCTGCAGACCACGCTCTGCCGCCCAGTACACATTCTCCTCAATGGTCGAATATGCATGCGCAGAGAACATCGTATGGGTATGAATGTCACAAGAAAGCAGGTAGGGCATCAGGTCTCCTTATCTGGCACGGCCGTCGCTTATATTCATTGTACGCATAGCCTTCGATAGTCGTAAAACCACTCCATCCCAAAGACACAACGTCCATGACAACGGGGTCCGGCTTAACACCAAACCCCGTTTCACGTAAAACATTGTAGGCAGAGCGCTTTACTTTTAACGATACTCGTCCGCCAACTGTTTCCAAGCGGGTAGCGAATTGACAATCGTTTCGTAGCTCACGCAATAGCCCAGGCGGAACCAACCCGGCATACCAAAGCTGTCCGAGGGAACCGCAAGCAACTCATACTTCTTTGCGCGCTCGCAAAACGCATTCGCATCGGGCTCCAATGCTTTCACCCATAGGTAGAACGCGCCATCCGGCTCAACATAGGTGTAGCCATACTCCGCTAGTGCGTCGGTAAGCGCGGTGCGGTTGCGTGCATAGGCCTCAACGTCACTCGGCTCATCGATGCAGTCGATAATTACGCGCTGAAAGAGCGCCGGCGCGCACACGAAGCCCAGCGTACGGGCGGCACCGGCAACGGCCGGCATCAGACGGGCAGCCTGCGGATTGGTGTTGGGAACCAAGATCCACCCCACGCGCTCACCCGGCAGCGACAGCGACTTGGAATACGAGTAGCACACGATGGTGTGCTCGTAGATCGAGGGCACCCAAGGCACCTCGGCACCGTACACGATCTCGCGGTACGGCTCATCCGAGATGAGCATAATCGGATTCTCGGGATCGCGCTGAGCGTTGGCCTCGCGCAGAACATTGGCCAGTCGCGTCAGCGTGTCGCGCGTATATACGGCACCGGTCGGGTTGTTGGGCGAGTCGATAATGACGGCTGCCGTCTTGTCGGTGATCGCCTTGAATACGTTATCCACGCTCAGCTGGAATGTGTCCTCGTTGGCAAGCGCCTCGACACACGTGCAGCCGGCCTTCTCAATCCAAACGCGATACTCCGGAAAGTACGGGGCGATAACAATAACCTCGTCGCCCGGATTCGTAACGGCGTTGAGCGCGCAGGTGAGCGAAGCCGCGGCACCCACCGTCATAAAGACGTCTTTGCCCTCATAGCTCGTGCCAAAGCGGCGGTTGAGCGATTCGGCCACAGCGGCACGACATTGCGGCAGGCCCGGTGCGGGCGTGTAGCCGTGCAGCTGGTCGCTCGGCAGCTCCAGGGCCTTCTTAATGGACTCCGCCACAGCAGCGGGTGCCGGAACGCTCGGATTGCCCAGCGAAAAATCGAATACGTTTTCCGCACCGATCTGCGCCTTGCGCTCAAGGCCATAGCTAAAAATCTCACGGATGATGGAGCTTTCCGCACCGCGAGCATACATAGTTTCGTTGATCATCTGTTCCCCTTTCGCATAGGCGCTATTGTACGCTTTAGCCGAGCAAAGTGCCGCAGCAATGTTGATTGGGGACAGACTTAAATGCGTGAAAACGCTCATTTAAGTCTGTCCCCAATCAACAGACGGCCCCATATCGCTCAAAAGAAAAAGCCTCCGCAGGTTTCCCCGCGGAGGCTTTCGCCACAAAGACTATTTGTCGGCGTCGGTGTCGGCATCGACGACGGCATGGTCATCGTCAGCATCATCGGATGCGGCTTCGGCATCCTCCTGCATGGCCGCCTGCGCAAAGGCCGCGGCATCAGCCGCCAGCTCCTCCTCGCTCATTCGAGGCACGCGCTTCTTGGTCGGCATGCCGGCCGCCTTGGCATTGCGCTCCTCCTTGGCCGCCAGGATATCGCCCTCGCGCTCAAGGTAGGCATTCCACTCGTTGTCGAGCAGGGCGTTCACGGCGTCGCCCTCGACGGTCTCGCGCTCAAGCAGCACCTTCGCCATCAGATCGAGCTGATCGCGACGGGCGTCCAGAATCTCGACCGCACGACGATGGGCCTCACGCATAATGCGCTGGACCTCGATATCGATGCGGCGCGCCGTCTCCTCGGAGTAATCCTGGTGATCGGCGTAATCGCGACCAAGGAACACCTGATGTTGCGCCTCGCCAAACACTTGCGTGCCCAGCTCCTCGCTCATGCCCAGGCGCGTGACCATCTCGCGCGCCATCTTGGTTGCGCGCTCCAGATCGTTGCTCGCGCCCGACGTGATGTCATCGCACATGAGCTCCTCGGCAACGCGACCGCCCAAGAACACGGCGAGCTCGTCGAGCATCTCGTTCTTGGTCTTGAGGAAGTGGTCCTCCTGCGGAAGCTGCAGCGTGTAGCCCAGCGCCTGGCCGCGGCTGACGATCGAGATCTTGTGGACCGGATCGGAGTGCTCCAGGATGTGACCCACCAGGGCGTGACCGCTCTCGTGGTAGGCAATCGTGGTGCGCTCGGCCTCGGTCATCACGCGACCCTTGCGCTGCGGTCCGGCAATCACGCGCTCCATCGATTCCTCGACCTCGTCCATCGAGATCACGGAACGATGGCGGCGGGCAGCCAACAGCGCAGACTCGTTGAGCAGATTTGCCAGATCGGCACCAGTGAAGCCAACGGTCATCTGGGCGAGCTTCTCAAACTTAACGTCCTCGTCCATCGGCTTGTTCTCGGCATGCACGCGCAAGATCTGCTCGCGGCCCTTCACATCCGGACGGTCGACCGTAACCTGACGGTCAAAACGACCGGGACGCAGCAGCGCCGGATCCAGAATGTCGGGGCGGTTGGTGGCGGCGATCAGGATGACCGACTCGCTTTCCTCAAAGCCGTCCATCTCGACCAGCAGCTGGTTGAGCGTCTGCTCGCGCTCGTCGTGACCGCCGCCCAAGCCAGCTCCGCGCTGACGTCCCACGGCATCGATCTCATCGATGAAGATGATCGACGGGGCCTGGGACTTGGCCTCCTTAAAGAGGTCACGCACACGGCTGGCGCCGACACCTACGAACATCTCGACAAAGTCGGAACCCGAGATGCTAAAGAACGGCACGCCCGCCTCGCCGGCAACGGCCTTGGCCAGCAGCGTTTTACCGGTGCCCGGAGGGCCAACCAGCAACACGCCACGCGGGATCTTGGCGCCCAGCTTGCGATAGCGATCCGGATCGCTCAAAAAGTCACGGATCTCCTCGACTGCCTCGTCCACTCCGGCAACGTCTTCAAACTTGACCTTGGGGCGTGTGGCCTCGTTGGTCTTGGCGTTGGTCTTGCCAAACTGCATGTTCCTGTTGTTGGCGCCCATCATCTGGCGCATAAAGTAGAACATGATGGCGATAAGGGCGATCGTCGGAAGCACACTCATCGCCAAGTCGCCCCAAAAATCGGGATCGTTGGTGTTGACGATGTACTTGGTATCGGGGTGCTCCGCCATGAGCTCGGCAAGCGAATCGGAGCCGACATAGGTCGAAGAGAAGCTCTTGAGCTCGCTCGTATCGCCCTTGTCCTTTTTTGTCTTCCAGTAATGACCCGTCACGCTTCCGTCTTGAACCGTATAGGTCAGATCTTCGACGCAATCCTGCTTGATGGCGCTGACCATCTCGCTCGTCGCGAGCTTAACGGTATTGCTGGAGCTGGCAAAGCCGGAACCCATATTAAAGAAGGCATAGCCCAGAAGCGCGCAAGCCAAAAGAAAATACAGCCAGCCCGTACGCGTGGGCTTCTTGCCTCCGGGCATCCCCGGGATCTTAGGCTCCCGGGGAGTCTGGGAATTGTTATCGTTATGGTCGTCGGGCATCTTACGAATAAACCTCCGGTTTCAAAATGCCCAGATACGGAAGGTTACGATAGCGCTCGGCATAGTCGAGGCCGTAGCCCACCACAAAGGCATCGGGGCAATGGGTTCCAACATACTTGGGCGTGATGGCCGAGGTGCGGTCCTCAACGTCCTTCCACAGGAAGGCAGCGACCTCCAGCGAAGCGGGCTTGCGGCTCTCGAGGTTCTTCATCAGGTACTTGAGGGTCAGGCCCGAGTCCAGAATGTCCTCGACGATCAGCACGTCGCGACCACGGATGTCGATATCCAGATCCTTAATGATACGCACGATGCCCGAAGACTTCACACCGTCGCCATAGCTCGAAACAGCCATGAAATCGATGTTGGTCGGTAGCTCAATCTTGCGCATCAGGTCGCCCATAAAGACAACGGCACCGCGCAGAACCGCGATCAGCACCAGATCCTTACCCGCGTAGTCGCGAGTGATCTCCTCGCCCAGGCGAGAAACGATGCCGTCGATATCCTCCTGCGTAAACAGAACCTTCTCGATATCCGGATGTTGAGAAGCCATGACAACCCTTTCTTGTGCTTAATCGCCCACACACCGCCGTATGGACGCGAACTACACATTCTAGCAGCGCACGGGGTATATTTTCCAGCCCGCGCACCATCAGCGCGGGAATACCGTCAACGCCGCACAGAATAGCTGGCGTAGGACGCTATTCCGCATCGACCACACGAAGCAGATATGCCACGCGCGTTGCGGCCGTGCACTTAAAACGCTCGTCCGCGCGAACTCCGGCGACCCACACCACGGCACCTCCCGGCGCCGTCCTCACCATGGGCACGCCGGCGCGCTCGGAAACGGGAATGCGAGCCTCGCCTAGCAAGTCGGATACTTTCTTGCTTCGGCCACTCATCCCTAACGGGCACATCACGTCTCCCGGTGCGGGACCGTCCACCCACAGGCGCGCCAATCGCGCCTCGACAGGGATCTTGCCACGCGAGCCCGCCAGGATCCGCTCACTATCGCTGTCGGCAAAACCCAGGGCAGCCGCGTCTACCAAAGCTGTCACTTCCCCGGCAGCCGCAAGCTCACGGGCGCGACGCACGATATCGCATCCCGGCTCAACGGCCATCGGTTCTGTGACCAGCATACGTCCCCCGCCCAACGGCAAACGACCGGGTACGGTAACCCAGTCCGCGACCAGGCCCTCGCGAGCCGCCGGCGCCTTAAACGCCAGCATGCCAAACTCAATGCGTGCGTCAATCCCCGCCGGAAGCGTGACCGAGCCGGCGCCCTCGGCAACGCAGGAAAGGACTCGCTCCACATGTCGCATCTCTGGACGAGCGTCCGGATCGATGCGCTTAATCGCCAGTCGCACGATGCGCCGCGCGATTACCACCTCGGCCGCAGCAAGGCGTCTGGCATCGAGCACTAGCGCGCCCGCCGCCTCCTTGCGCAGGCAGCTTCGAAACGCCTGCGCCGACAGCTGGGATAGAAACGCGTCTTCGTCACCCAAGATCTCACAGGCGGCGCCAATCGTCTTGCACACGCTCGCATTACGCTGTGCCACCACTGGCATTACCCGATGGCGCACGTAGTTTCGCAGATACGAGATATCCTCATTGCTCTCGTCTTCACGCCACGGCTGACCATGTACCTGTAGATAGCCCACAAGCTCGCCATGAGTTAGGTCGAGCAAGGGACGCACCACGATATTCCTCCGGCGAGGAATGCTCGATAGACCAGCGGGCCCCGAACCCTTAATCGCGTTCATCAAAAACGTTTCCGCGCGATCCGAAGACGTGTGCGCGGTGCAGATACGAGCCGCCGTTCGCGGCGCCCCCGTCTGGGCGCAGAGTTCGCGAACATACCTCCGCGCCGCGGCATAGCGCACCTCGCGGGCCGCGGCCTCAATATTGCCCGACTCCCCATCAAAATAAGCGTGCTCCACACACAGCGGTAAACCATATTGCGCGCAGAGCTCACGCACAAAGGCCTCGTCGCCATCGGACGCCTTGCCGCGCAGATGATGGTTTACATGCAGCACATGCAGGCGCTCGCGAGCAATGGGGGCAACACCGCGTCCGTCTTGGATATCCAGCTTTGATGTGCACGCCATAAGAAGCAGTGCCGTCGAGTCCGCGCCGCCTGATACCATGAGCACGACAGGAGCTGCCTGCTGCCTCGTCCGGGTCTCATCGACTGCCCCAGGCACGGCATGGTGTCCGTAATGCTGTGATACCGTTGGCATTCGCTTCCTCCTTTATTCGTCCGCACCCATTGTATCCTTTGGAATCTTATGTCTTGCCTGCACCTTCATATCCTCGGCAGTGGCTCTAAAGGCAACTGCGCACTCATCGAGGGCCCGCAGGGGCTCATTATGGTCGATGACGGACTGTCTCGCCGCGAGACATTAAAGCGCATGACAGAACTGGGGCTCTCGGCAGACAACGTCTCGGCTCTTCTCATTACTCATGAGCATAGCGATCACATCAAGGGCCTCGATGTCTGGTGCAAGCACTGGCACGGCCCCCTCTTTGCCAGCAGGGGCACTCTTTCGAGCAAAGAAAATCTTTCGCATCTGCCTGTCGAGGAATTCGATCCCGGTGACACCCTATCCATTGCCGGCATCCACGTGCAAACCTACTCAACGTCACACGATGTCATCAATCCAGTCGGCTATCGGTTCGACACCCTCGATGATTCCATCGGTTTTGCCACCGACACCGGAGAGCTATCGAGCCAAGCCATGAACACCCTCGAAGATTGTCGAGTCCTCGCACTCGAAAGCAACCACGATGTGACCATGCTGCGCGAGGGAGAATATCCCCGCTTTCTTCAGGAGCGCATCCTGTCTGCAAGGGGACACCTCTCCAATGGCCAAGCCGCCGAAGCCGCGCGCGAACTTGTTACCGAACGCACCGAACAGCTCATTGCCATGCATATCAGCCAAGATAACAATCGTCCGAGCCTTACCGTCAAAAGCTATGCCAAAGCTCTGACCGCAACCCTGGATGACGAGGTCGGCAGCTCCGCAACCCTTCTCCAAGGATCGCGAAAACTCTCGATACGCCCCGCAAGCCAGCATCGGCCAGTAACCATTCAATAGACTGTCCTAGACAGCAAAAGGGGCCGAGAATCGCTTCCCAGCCCCTTTTGCTGTCTTTTAATAGCGCAGAACACCAACGAAGTTAGTCGATGGAGATCTTCGTAACGTTCTTCTTCTCGACGATCTTGGGAACCGTAACGGCCAGGATGCCGTCAGCGTACTTAGCCGAGAGGCCCTCGCTCGAAGCGTCCTTAAGATACACGCCACGCGTCGCGCTGTACGAGCTGAACTCCTTCTGCAGGAAGTTCTTGCCCTCGTTCTCCTCGTCTTCCTCGACATTCACGCTAATGGACAGACGGCCCTCGTTAAGCTCGACATCGATATCGTCCTTGGCGACGCCGGTCAGATAAGCCTTGACCTCATAGCCATCGCCCTTATCCTCAACGTCAACGGGGAACGCCTTAGAGGCAATCGAGCTGTTCGCTAGGTCGCTCATATCATCAAACAGATCGAACAGCGAGCTTGCAGAGGGACGAACGCCAAAAACCGAACGATAAGGAACCATGCTTGCCATGTTTACCACTCCTTTATAGGACTGCCGAGTCATCTTCCAGGTGACTGGGACTTCTTTTGACGCTCTTATATATGCCCACCCAGTGCTCATATATACATCGACTATAAAGTTTTTTGAGTCCAGTACTATAAGCATATCTAAGTGCGTATGACTCAGGTTTTAGGAAGGTTAAGGTTCTTTGAACCAGAGCTTAAATACCGAGTATGTCCCCAGCTACAAATAACAAGGGGCTTACAATGAGCGCGTACACGTTGTTGGTAACGAGCTAAAGGGCATCATGGACGACCAAAACCAGAACAATATGTTTATGCCGACGCAGGGGGAAGATACTTCCACGCAGCCGCCACGGTTCCATCGCCCCCACATCTCGCAAGAGCCCATTAATGATCCGGAGCCCGAGTATGTGACGAGAAATCGATATCAAACACTCGAGGATGCCCAAACGGGGCGTAAACATATGGGCGTCGCCTCGGGAGACCCTGTATATCTGAAAGACGCACCATTATCTAAAAACAGCGCAGCTAGTGATGAGCCGATGAAAGCATCCGCCACTCATCAACAAAGAGGTCCTCGACCAAAGCAAACCTTGACGCATTCGGCTCGCTATCTCGAAACGCCAAAACAGGGAAAATCAATCTTCGTTTCATCAAGTAAACGACGCAAGCAGCATCGACTGACAATCCTGCTTTTGATCATTGTGGCCATAGCAGTTGCCCTTGTTATTCGATTTATCTTCTTTAAATAAAGGCTCAATACCAAAAACGATAAGATCGTCTGGTGTAATAGAGTCATTTACGCCCCATAAACGCAAAAAAGGGGGAGGCCGCGAGGCCTCCCCCTTCTCAGTTCAAGCGTACGGCTCGGTGCCGTCCACCGGTCAGCGGCGCCCTGGCCTCCCACGGGCTGACCCCGCAGTACTCTCGGCGCGATGGGGCTTAGCTTCCGGGTTCG
>DBGAZC010000096.1:0-10683 GCA_048472015.1 Collinsella sp.
CGAAGATATCCGGAACCACGCAGCCAAACAAAAAGGCATTGCGGTCGCGCACGCTATTGGCAAGCGCACCGGTGCGCTCCAGCAAACGCTCCGTCTGAGCGATATGAATGTTCCAGCTTGGCATAGCCACCCCCATAAAAACCTGGATAACTATACCATCACGGCAAAGCCGCGCGGGCGGCCACGCACGCACTACGCAGCAACTATTCCGCAGCGCCGCTCTCGGTTCCATACGACGACACCGGCGCCTCGACCACATGGTGATATCGATCGATATAGATGGCGCGGGCACCCAGGCGCCGCACCAAATCCTGATGGTGCGTGCTCATCAAGACCGTTTTACCGGCAGCAACATAGGCCAGTAGAAAGTTGACCACGATGTCGCACGAGTCCTCGTCAAGTCCGTTGGTAGGCTCGTCGAGCACCAGGATATCGGGGTTCATCGACACGACGGCAGCCAGCGCCACGCGCTTCTTTTGCCCGCCCGAAAGCTGATAGGGCGAAGCATCGACCAGATCGGCAACCTGGAACAGCTCCATGGCATCGCGCACGCGGCGCTCGAGCTCGTCTGTCGGAAGTCCCATCTGGGCCGGGCCAAACGCAACCTCCTCGCCGACCGTGGCGCAAAAGAGCTGTGCATCGGCGTTTTGGAACACAAAACCCACGCGCTGATGAAACCGCTGGGCCGTCGTGGAATCCTTGAGATATGCTGCATCGACCGCATGCCCGTCGAACAGGTACGCACCCGCGTCCACAAGCTCAAGGCCGTTGATAAGGCGCATGATCGTCGTCTTGCCGCAGCCGTTGGGACCGAGCAGAGCAACGAGCTCCCCACGGTTCACCTGCAATGAAACGCCGTCGACCACCGTATGACCCGCATAGGAAAACACCACGTCGCGAAACTCGATGAGCGGCGTGACCTCGGTGCCGGCAGCACCGCTCGCACCCATCGCGCCATTTGTATCGTTTGCCAAAACGTCGCCCTTCCCTATTCACATCGACGATTCGACCATCCGCGCTACAACACCGCACACAACACGGCGAGCAACGCCACAACGGCCGCGTAAACCGCATCGCGCCAGCCAAAGCCGCTCCGTGCAGGCGCCGGATACACGCCGGCGAAACCGCGACACAGCATGGCCTCGTCCATCGCGTGGCTGCATTCCATCGCCTTGATAAACGTCATGCCCATGATACCCGCCAGCGAGTCGGTGCGCGAAAAACCCGCAGGCGCGAAACCGACGCTGCGCAGCATGACCGATTCGCACAGACCGTGCGCCGTGCGTCCCAGCACCTCGATATGCTTGAGCGCCATATCAAAGGTAAAGATAACCTCGTCGGACAGGTGCAGCATCTTAAGCGCTGCCGACATGCGGCTCCAGGTAAGCGTCCACGAAACACCCAGCACCAGCGACACATTAATAAACGTCTTGAGCGCGATCTTGAGCATGGCACCCGTGGCAGACGCGCCCAGCAGCAGGGCAGGTAGCGCCAGAACCACGGCAAACCCCGCAGCAGCCAACGCCGGCACAAAAGTCGCCCGCAGCCCGCGCACCGGGCGCACCGCGACCAGCACCAACGCGATAGCCGCCATCAACATGAGGTACAGCGGGCTCTGCGTCAGACACACGCACAGGACGCAGACGAGCATCCCCACCAGACGCACCGGGGCCGAAACGGAAGAAAGGGCGCGGTCGATCATCGACCCGCCCTCGTGTGCGCCGCCGCCTAGGCGAACCCGCTCAAGCAGGCTCGCCAGGTGCAGGACGTTCTTTTGCATCACGCGATGCCGAGCCCCCACGGGCTCATATTGCTCCTCGGCCGCAAGCCAGCTAGGCAGCTCGACCATCTGCATGCGCTCAGTTTTCCTTAACCGTCAGCGAGATCAGACGGAATGCGATGGTGAGCACCGCTACGCCAATCACGCCCGAAAGAATATACATCGCAGCCTGGCCAGCAAAGCCGAGGCCCTGCTCCTCGGAATAGGCCTGCAGGTAATCGCCCGTGGGCAGCGCATCGGCAAAGGTCGGGGTATCGAGACCGACCGAAGCCTGCAGGCTGTTGTCACCAGCCTCCTGAACGGCGGTCGCGGCGCCCTCAGCGTCCCACTCACCCCAGGCGTCACCCGTGGCCAGCAGGCCCAGCGGCGTGGCCACGACAAGCACGGCAACCAAGATGAGCGTGGGGACCAGCGAGGTCTTCTTGGCAGCAGCGCCCTCGGCAGCAAGCTGGCCATCGACGGCCTCGGGTCCGACGATAATGCTCGGCGCCGTCTTCTTAATGAAACCGTAGATCGCAGCCGTCGCCACGCCCTCGACCACGCCGGCAACCAGCATATGCGGGATCAACATGGCCGGAATAGCCACAGACAACGGGAAGGGGCAATACAGCGGCGCGCCCGAAGCGTTGGTAAAGAGCATCGGCTGAATACCAAACTCGATTGCTGCGCACAGGGCCGCCAGGCACAGGCCGACCCAGCCGCTTACGATGGCCGAAACCGAGGTGCCCCAGCTTTTGTCGTACAGACGGCTGTTGAGCGCACGGAACACGATAGCAGCGGCAAACGGCAGCACAAAGGCCATGTTAAAGCAGTTGGCGCCAAAGGACAGAACGCCGCCGTCGCCAAACAGCAGCGCCTGCAGCGCCAGCGCGACCGAAACCGCGATGGCCGCGGCCTCCGGGCCCAGCAGCAGCGCGATGAGCGCGCCGCCAACGGCGTGACCAGTGGTACCGCCGGGCAGCGGCACGTTGAACATCATAAGTAAGAAGGAGAATGCGGCGCAGATGCCCAGGAAAGCCATATGCTCGCGATCGAGCGTGGCGCGCACCTTCTTGATGCAGTGAACCCAAACGGGCACCATCGCCACTGCCATGACGGCATCGGTCTGCGGGGACAGATAATTATCTGGAATGTGCATGTACGCCTCCCGGTAGTCGGCGCACGGAATTGCAACGCCGCTTAAATCACCTTGCCAGTGTTACGTATTGTCAGATTCGTAACACGCCGCGGGCTATCATAGCAAAACGGCGCGCTGCCGACAAAGCAGCACGCCGTTATGTAATGCGCGTGTCATATATGCAGGCTCAGCAGTGCTTTATACCGAGCATGGCAGTCACGTAGAGCTCGGCGGCAGCCACCGCCGGCCCATACCCAGCGTAGAACCTAGCCGCGGACCTCGCCGTTTACGCCCTTGCACACCTTGGTGACGATCTTCTGGTGCGCCTTCTCGACCTCTTCGCTGGTGAGCGTGTGGTCGTCGGAGCGATACGTAAGCGCAAAGGCCATGGACTTTTTGCCTGCTCCGATGCGGATGGGATCGCGGTAGACATCGAACAGACGCACACCCTCGAGCAGCTTGCCACCGGCGCTGGTAATGCGGCGCTCAAGATCCTCGCAGGTCACGGAGTTATCGACCACGATAGCCAAGTCGTGCTCAACAGCCGGATACTGCGAGAACTCGCGGTAGTTCTCCTGGTTGCGGGCGCCCTTGATCAGCTTGTCCAGATCGAGCTCGAAGGCAACGACGACCTCGTCGATGCCCATGGCTTCGCGCGCCTCGGGGTGGATCTCGCCGACCCAGCCCAGCACGGTACCGCCCGACAGAACCTCGGCGGCGCGACCCGGCTGCAAGAAGGCATAGCCCTCGCCCTCGACGGGACGGAAGCGAACCTTCTCGATGCGCAGCTGGGCGAGCAACTCCTCGACGATGCCCTTGCCAAAGAAGAAACGCAGCTTGCGGTACTTCATGTTCCAGGACTGCTCGCCCCACTGGCCCGAGAGCACGCCCGCCACGGACTTGGTCTCCTTGGGCAGGCTGGCGTTCTCGCGGCCGTGGAACAGGCTGCCGACCTCGTACAGGTGCACGTTGGGCGTGCCGTGGGCCTCGTTATAGGCCACGGATTGCAGCAGGCCCGGCAGCAGCGAGCGACGCATCTCGGTCTGCTCGGCCACCAGCGGATTCATAAGCACCACGGGGCAGCCGCGGCCCTCGGTGGACATGCCGATCTTCTCTAGGTCGCCCGGAGCGGCAAAGCCAAAGGTCGTGGTCTCGTTGAGGCCGCAGGCGCGCAGGATCTCGCCAACCTTGCGGGTGAGTTTCTGCTCGCGGGTCAAGCCGCCGATGTGGTTCTTGGCAGCCGGGATGGTCGCCGTCACACGGCCCATGCCCCATAGGCGCAGGACCTCCTCGATCAGATCGATCTCGCGCGGCAGGTCGGGGCGGAAGCTCGGCGGAGTGACCATAAAGTCCTCGCCGTCGCGCTCGACGGTGCAACCCAGGCGGGTGAGCGAGCGCTCGATAAAGTCGGGCTCGATGTCGGCGCCGCAGATGGCATGCACGCGGGCCAAGCGCAGCTTGATGCTATCGATGGTCTTGGGCGCGGGGAAAACGTCGACGTAGCCGGGAGCAACCTCGCCGCCAGCGATCTCCTCGATGAGCGCACACGTGACATTGGCGACGTCCACGCAGCCGGTCTCGTCGACCTGGCGCTCAAAGCGAATGGAGGCATCGGAGATCAACGACAGGTCGCGGCTGGTGTGCGAGGTGCGGCCGGCGTTGAAGCAGGCGCTCTCGACCATCACGTCGACGGTGTCGTCCTCGATCTCGGAATCCATGCCGCCCATAACGCCGGCCAGCGCCACGGGACGCTCGCCGTCGGTGATGAGGCCCATGCCGGCGTCGAGCGTGCGCTCCTCGCCGTCGAGGGTCGTGAACTTCTCGTCCTGTTGGGCGACACGAACCACCACGCGGCGATGGCCATCGCGCTCGGCAAAGGTGTCCAGGTCAAAGGCGTGCAGCGGCTGACCGGTGAGCATCATCACGTAGTTGGTGATGTCGACGATGTTGTTGTGCGGGCGCACACCCAGGGCGTTAAGGCGCTTGACCATCCAGTCGGGCGAGGGGCCGACCTTCACGTTGCGCACGATGCGGGCGACGTAGCGGTCGCACAGGCCCTCGTCGGCGATCTCGACGGAAAGCTCGTCGTCGGTCGCGCGGCCGGTCTCCGCCTTGATGGCGGGCAGCTCAACGTGGAAATCGCGGTCGAAGATGGCACCGGTCTCGCGGGCCATGCCGATCATGGACAGGCAGTCGGGACGGTTGGGCGTAATCTCGCAGTCGAGCACGGTGTCGCTCGAGTCCACGTACTCGGCAAACGGCATGCCGCAGGGCGTATCCTCGGGCAGGATCATGATGCCGGAGTGGTCGCCGCTCAGGCCGAGCTCGCGCGCAGAGCAGTTCATGCCCATGGACACGACGCCACGAAGCTTGCTCTTCTTGATCTTGACGTCGCCGGGAAGCACAGCGCCAATCATGGCCGTGACGATGTGGTCGCCGGCCTCGAAGTTCTGCGCGCCGCAGACGATCTGCAGCGGAGCGGGGTTGCCGTCGGCGTCGAGATTCTTGTCGCCCACGTCGACCGAGCACACATACATGTGGTCGCTATCGGGGTGCGGGGTCTTGGTGAGCACCTTAGCGGTCACCACGTGGTCGAAGGACTCGCCCACGGTGTCGATCGCCTCGACCTCGGTGCCGGTACGGATATATTCGTCCGAAAGGGTCTTGGGATCCTCCGGAATATCGATCATGGTCTTGAGCCAGTCGTAAGAAACGCGCATGTAGCTCTCCTAGTTCTTAATCTCCGCAAAGGAAGGATTATCAAATGAAGACGTTCGCCTTAGGGTTGTCCAGGTGCCCCAGGTTGGCGTGAAAGAGGAGCGACGCGTACTAAAGGTACGCGAGCGACGGTTTGAACGCCAAGATGGGGTGCCTGGGCAAGCCTAAAATTGGTTCAGGAAGCGCATATCGCCAGTCATCAGGGTTCGCAGGTCCGGCAGGTCGTAGCGCAGGGCCGCGACGCGCTCGGCGCCAATGCCAAAGGCGAAGCCGGTGTACTTCTCGGGGTCGATGCCGCAGTTAATCAGGACGTTGGGGTCGACCATGCCGCAGCCCAGGATCTCGATCCAGCCGCTGTGCTTGCAGAAGTTGCAGCCCTTGCCGCCGCAGACGTGGCAGCTCACGTCCACCTCGCAGCTCGGCTCGGTGAAGGGGAAGAAGTGCGGGCGATAGCGCGTCTTGCGATCCTCGCCAAACATGCACTTAACAAAGTAGTCGAGCGTGCCCTTAAGATCGCCAAAAGTGATGCCCTCGTCGACGACCAGGCCCTCGATCTGGTTGAACTGCGGCAGGTGACAGGCGTCGGCCGTGTCGGGACGGTAGACGGTGCCCGGGCAGATCATGTAGATGGGCGGCTTCTGCGACTCCATAGTGTGGATCTGCACGCCCGAAGTCTGGGTGCGCAGCAGCACGTCGGACTCGCCGTGGGCGTGAGCCTCGGGGTGCGCGACGCTGCCGGGGTTGTTGTCGACCACGTAGAAGGTGTCGCGGGCCGAGCGGCTCGGGTGATCCATGGGGGCGTTGAGCGCGGTGAAGTTGTAGTAGGAAGTATCGACCATGGGGCCGGACTCGACGGTGTAGCCGATGCCGCAGAAAATGTCCTCGGCCTCCTCGATGATCTGCTTGATCAGGTGCTGGTGGCCGATCTGCGGACGGATGCCCGGCAGCGTGATGTCGACGGCCTCGTGCTCGAGTGTGTGCTTGAGGGCGGCGGCCTTCATCTCGGTGGTGCGCTCGTCGAGCATGCCCTCAATCAGCTGGCGCATCTCGTTGGCGCGCTTGCCCATCATGGGACGATCCTCGGGGGCGAGCTTGCCCATCATACGCATCAGGCCAGTGATGCGGCCCTTGCGGCCGAGCAGCTCAACGCGCGCGGCCTCGAGCTTGGCGGCGTCGTCGGCGCCTGCGACGAGCTCCTTGGCCTCTTCCTCGAGTTTGACCAGATCATCAATCAGACTCATGTCTTCCCTTTCGTCTCTCGCGCTCCCCGCTTGCCGGGGCGGCTGCCGCCGTCTGACGTTGCGAGAACGCGGCCCGGTTCGGTAACAAAAAACCGTCCTCGGGCATGTGCATTGCCCAAGGACGGTTGAATTCCGCGGTACCACCTTGTTTGACCCGACGGATGTCTGGCCCGCCGCGCCCACTCTTTGCCCCTTGTCGCGAGGCTCACGGCTTCCCTACTGGGGACATCGCCGCCGCTGGCCGCGCGCCCGTTGAGGTCGCTGCTCGGGAGTGAACGCTTGGCCCTTGCCACCGCAGGAAGACTTGCAGCCCATGACCTTCCCTCTCTTACCGGCGACGCGGCGGGCAAAACCCTCTCCGTCAACGCATTGGGCTATAGGATAACACATTCTACGAGCATATCGCCGTGTTCCGTTTTGTTCGCACTGGGTACAAGGCGGGTAGCTGTGCAAACTGGCCGTGCGCCCACCCGTGGCGCACGGCTCGCGAGATCAAGGATATGGTATGGGAAAGAACAAGGATAAGATGGCCAAGCCTGCAGCGGACAAGACGCCCAAAGGCATGAAGGTCGATAAGGCCGTTAAAAAATTCCGCAAGCTCGAGGGCAAGCTGTGGACCCGCGAGTATCTGCTCAAGATTGCCGAGTTTGACGGCGCGACCATTGCTCCCGCCAACGGTGCCGCCGCCCGTGCCGACGCCATGGGCACCCTTGCCGGCGAGCACCATAAGCTCCTGACCAGCGAAAAGTCTGTCGAACTTGTGCACTCGCTGGCACGCGAGACCGTTGCCGGCGGCAAGATCGACGACCCGCAGCTGCTTGACGAGATCCGCGTGCTCGGCCGCGACCAGCGCGAGGCAAGCGTCATCCCCACCGAGGAGGCCGAGGCCTGGACCAGGCTCACCTGCGAGGCCGACGCCGTGTGGCACAAGGCCAAGACGGCCAATGACTGGGCGAGCTTTGAGCCCTATGTGGATAGAATCGTCGGCCAACTTAAGCACCAGGCCGAGCTCATGGACCCCAAGCGCGACCCATACGATGTTTGGCTCGACCAGTACGAGCGCGGCCTTTCCGCCAAGAGCTTCGACGCGTTTTGCGACGAGGTCAAAGCCACCGTCGTGCCGCTCGTGCACGCCATCGGCGAGCGCGGCCAGCAGCCCGCTGCCGACTTTTTGCATGCCCGCGTGCCCGAGGCCGCCCAGCGCGCCATGAGCTTCGACCTGATGAAGCTCGTCGGCCTGGACCTGGACGACACCACGCTTGCCTTTACCGAGCACCCGTTTAGCGAGGGCTTCTCGGTGGGCGACGCGCGCATCGCGACGCACATCTATGAGAACGACTGCATCTCCAATGTCTACAGCATCATCCACGAGGCCGGTCACGCCATGTACGAGCTGGGCGTCAATCCCGCCTATGCGCGCACCTGCCTGGAGGGCGGCACATCCATGGGCATCCACGAGAGCCAGAGCCGCTTTTTCGAGAACACCGTGGGCCGCAGTCGCGCCTTTATGGGACCGCTGCTCGAGGTACTGCGCCGTCACGCGCCCGAGGTTTACGGCAGCGTGGACGAAGACACGCTCTATCGCGCCGTGAACATCGCGCAGCCGTCGCTGATCCGCACCGAGGCCGACGAGCTCACCTATCCGCTGCATATTATGGTGCGCTACCAGATCGAGCGCATGCTGTTTGCCGGCGAGGCCACGGCCAAGGACATCCCTGCGCTTTGGAACCGCCTTATGGACGAGTACCTGGGCATTCCCGTTCCCGACGACACGCGCGGCTGTCTGCAGGATACACACTGGAGCGGCGGCTCGTTTGGCTACTTCCCCACGTATGCGCTGGGCAGCGCCTACGATGCCATGTTTTTGCCGGCCATGTGCCGCGACGGTGTCGACCTCAATGGCGCCTGTGCGAGCGGCGATTTGGCGCCCGTTCGCGCCTGGCTGGGCGAGCACATTTGGCAGTGGGGCCGCGCCAAGGACGCGCCGGAGCTCATCAAGGGCGCATGCGGCATGGCGTTCGATGCCCGCTACTACTGCAGCTACCTGCAGGACAAGTTCACCACGCTGTACGAGTTGTAAGGATTGACCGGCACGCCATCGCCAACGCCATCCATGTTGACGCCGATGTCTTGGCAACGTCAGCGAAAACGGCCCCGAGCGAGCAAGATGACGTGAAATGAAAGGGCGCTGACCTTCTGGTCGCGCCCTTGAAATTGAACGTCAGTTTGCCGCTTGGGGCCGTTTGCAGCGTCGAGCAGTTACGCGGTTTGGTAAAACCGCGTAACTATAAAGCCTCGAGTGCGGCGGCGATGCGCTTCATGGCGGCGTCGGCGGCGGCTTGGTCGGGGGCTTCGGCCAGCACACGGATCACTGACTCGGTTCCGCTCTTGCGCACCAGCACGCGGCCCTCGCCCGCCAGCGATGCCTCGGCCTCGGCGATCGCATTCTGCACGCCCACGTTGCCCAGCGCGGCGTCCTTATCCGCCACGCGCACGGCAACCTGCACCTGCGGCAGCAGCTTGCACGGAGCCGTGAGCTGCGAGAGCGTCTCGCGCTCGGCGCGAATCACTTCCATCACGCGCAGCGAGGTCATAATGCCGTCGCCCGTGCGCTCGATATCGCCAAAAATCGTATGACCCGTCTGCTCGCCGCCCAGGCTGTAGCCGCCCTCGCGCATCTTTGCATACACGTGACGGTCGCCCACGCCGCTGGTCACGGCGCTCAGGCCGGCAAGCTCCAGCGACTTGACCAGGCCAAAGTTGCTGGCAATCGTCGGCACCACGGTACCGCCCGAGAGGCGCCCGTGCTTGTTCAGATACACACCGCACACGTACAGGATCTGGTCGCCGTCGACCACGCGACCGCGCTCGTCCACGGCCAAGCAGCGGTCGGCATCGCCGTCATAGGCAAAGCCCACGTCCAGGCCCTGCTCCACCACGTGGCGCTGCAGGCGCTCCATATGCGTGGAGCCGCAGTCAACGTTGATGTTAAAGCCATCAGGCGCGGCGTTGATCACGCGCACGTCGGCGCCCAACGCGTCGAACACCGGCTTGGCCACCGAGGATGCCGAGCCGTTGGCACAGTCGAGACCGATCTTGACGCCCTGCAGCGAAAAGTTCGCGCTCGCGATGAGCGAGGCGATGTAGCGATTGCGACCCTGCATGTAGTCGACCGTGGCGCCGATATGGTTGCCCGTGGCCAGCGGCACCTCGCTCTTGCCATCGATATAGTCCTCGATGAGCTCCAGCACGTCCTCGTCCATCTTAAAGCCGTCGCTGTTGACAAGCTTAATGCCGTTATCGCAAAACGGGTTGTGGCTCGCGCTGATCATGATGCCGCAATCGAAGCAGCCCTCCACGGTCTGATGCGCCACGCCCGGCGTCGGGATCACGTGCAGCATGTAGGCGTCCGCGCCGCTCGCGACCAAGCCGCTCACCAGCGCCGCCTCGAACATATAGCTTGAGCGACGCGTATCCTTACCCACGATCACGCGTGCCTTGGCCCCGCGGTTGGCGCCGTAATACCAGCCCACAAAGCGGCCGATCTTATAAGCGTGCTCTACCGTCAGCCCAACGTTGGCCTCGCCGCGAAAGCCGTCGGTGCCAAAGTACTTCATGCGCTCTCCTTACAAAATAGGGGCGGACAGATTGCCTGTCCGCCCCAAAATGGTACTCGATTATCTGCACTACCAGAAAAACCCTACGCCGACGCGCTGTCGCGAGCCGCCTGGCATGTAGGAGTCTGACGCAGCGTAAGCGGCTTGTCCCCCGCCTCGGCCGACGTGGTCAGCGTATACGTGATCGTCGTCGTCTCGCCAGCATGCAGG
>DBGAZC010000097.1:0-5424 GCA_048472015.1 Collinsella sp.
ATCCCAGCGCCCTCAAGCTGGGCGACACCCTCTCCGTAGGCAAGCGCAAGGGCTTTAAGTTGATTTAGTTACGCGGTTTTACCAAACCGCGTAACGACTCGACGCTGCGCGGGCCGCATTTGGACAATCTGACGTTCAACTTCAAGGGCGCGACCAGAAGGTCAGCGCCCTTTCGTTTCACGTCACCTTGTCTCAAATGCGGCCCGCTCGCTGTCGTTGCCAAAACATCGGCGCTTCCGTGGTTGGCACTTGGGGACGTTCCTTTTGTGCCGGCACTTTGGGACACTCCTTGTCATTGGTGCAAAGTAACCTGCCCCCATTGCGCCAAGCGGCGTGTGCCGTTAAGCGGAGAGGCGTATTGTTGACCCATCGTTTGGGCATACAATGGCTATTGGTCTGCTGCGGTGAAGGTCTGTCCGCTCCGCAGCTTTTTTCTACGGTTAAAGGAGTATGTATGTCCGTTGAGGTCATGAGGTCTGTGATCGAGGCCGCCGAGGGCCGCGTGCCCGTCGACACGCTGTTTATCAATGCGCAGATTGTCGACGTGTATGGCCAGCGTGTGGCGCCCGGCAGCGTTGCCGTCAAGGACGGTGTGATCGTCGGCGTGCTCTACGATGGTCGCGACGATGCCGCCGGCACCTACGAGGCTGCCGAGGTCATTGACTGCCAGGGCCGCTATCTCGCCCCCGGCTTTATCGACGGACATCTGCACATTGAGTCCTCGAACATCCGTCCCGCCGAGTATGCGCGCATGGCGGCGACGCGCGGTACCACCACCGCCATTGCCGACAGCCACGAGATCGCCAACGTGGCGGGGCTCGACGGCCTGCGCTTTATGATCGAGGACGGTCGCCGCGCGCCCATTTCCAT
Source organism: Collinsella sp. (assembly GCA_048472015.1). GTDB lineage: Bacteria > Actinomycetota > Coriobacteriia > Coriobacteriales > Coriobacteriaceae > Collinsella. The sequence continues at coordinate 871 of DBGAZC010000097.1, forward strand.
CAAGTACATGATGCCCTCATGCGTGCCCGCGCTGCCCGATGAGCAAGCGGGCGCTGTGATTACCGCTGCTGACATGCAGGCGTTTTTTGCCGAGCATCCGGGCGACGTTTTTGGCCTGGGCGAGATGATGAACCTGCCGGGCGTCTTTATGGCCGATCCCGAGACCTGCGCTCGCATCGATGCTGCCAACCAGACGCCGTCCAAGCAGGTCGACGGCCATGCGCCGCTCGTTGCCGGCAAGGACCTCAATGCCTATGCCGCGGCGGGTATTATTGCCGACCACGAGTCGACGATTCCCGAGGAGGCGCTCGACAAGCTGTCTCGCGGCATGTACGTGATGCTGCGCGAGGGTACGTGCAGCCATGATCTGGCCAACCTGTCGCCGATGCTGCTGGAGAATCCCGCGCGCGCCCGCCGCTGCTGCTTTGCGACTGACGACCGCGCTCCTTCCGATGCGCTTGCAACCGGCATGATCGACAATGCCTGCCGCGTGGCGATTGAGGCCGGTATCGACCCCGTGGTCGCTATCTCTATGGCGTCCCTCTCCACGGCCGAGGCGTTTGGCCTGGATCACGGCTGCCGCGACCCGCACGAGCTCCGCGGTGCGATTGCCCCGGGCAAGCGTGCCGACCTGCTGGTGCTCAATGACCTGACGTTTGCCACGGCTCCGCATCGTGTATATGCCGCCGGTGCCCTGGTGGCGCAGGACGGCACCTTTGTGGGCGAGATCGCACCCGAGATGGCCGAGGTTGCGGCCCTTGCCGATGAGCTGCGCGCCTCCGTTAAGCTGCCGAAGCTTTCGCTCGACGTATTCGACTATGCCTTTAAGCCGGGCGAGGCCGTGATTGACGTGGTGCCGGGCAAGGCCATCACGGGCATGGTTCGTCCCGAGAGCGCCGAGGGCCTGCGCCGTATTATGCTGATCGAGCGCCACGGCCGCGGCGTGTCGCTGCAGGCCGAGGGCGCCGACGGTGACGGCCCCGCTGGCCTGGGACTCGTTGGCAAGCATATCGGCCGCGGCTGGGTGCGCGGCTTTACCATCACGGGTGGTGCCATCGCCTCGACGATCGGACACGACTCGCACAACGTGTGCGTCGTGGGCGACAACGCCGCCGATATGATGGCCGCCGTTGATGCCGTGGGCCAGGGCGGTCACGTGCTGGTGCGCAACGGCGAGGTCGTGGCGCGCATTCCGCTGGCGCTCGGTGGCCTGATGAGCGAGGGCACGGCCGAGGATGTCGCCGCGCAGCACGACGACTTTATGGTCAAGGCGCGTGCCATGGGCATCGAGCCGCCGCTCGACCCCATCATGGGCATCATTTTCCTGCCCCTGCCGGTGATCCCGACGCTCCGCATCCGCCCCGAGGGCATGTTCGACGTCACGACCTTCACCTACGCCGACTAGTCATCGGGGACGTTCTTAAACGACTAGTCGTCGGGGTGGCGTGTCGCCTGACGCCGCGACCGTGAGACCTCTGGCATGTGTGAGCTATTTGCTAGGTCCTTGTAACGTTTACGCCCGCAGAGTCTTATTTGAGCTCCCTTTGGGTACGTTGGAATTGGATATACGTCCGATTCCATCAAGCCCGAAGGGAGCTTTTCTATGTTTAAACTGATTGCATCCGATATGGACGGCACGTTGCTTGACGAAAACGGCCAGGTGCCTCCCGAGACCTACGAACTGATTCTGGCGCTACACGAGCATGGCGTGCATTTCGCCGCATCGTCAGGCCGTCGTTACGACCGCCTGTGCGAGTTCTTTGCACCTGTTCGCGACAAGATGGACTTTGTCGCCGCTAACGGCGCCCAGGTCTACGCCGACGGTAAGATGGTAGACCGCGAGGTGTATTCGCACCTGGCGATTCGAAGGCTCGCCCAGGCCGTCGCGACGTTTCCCAATCTGCATCTTGCACTTTTTGACCGAACCAAGTCCTTCTTGCTCGATGACGAGTGCAAGTTCGTGCGTGAGGTCGATAAGGACCTTCCCAATGCCGAGCGCATTTGGGAGCTGCCCGATCCCAGCGTAAATATCATCAAGGCGAGTATCTTTTGCGATGACGGTGCCGTTATGGACAGCGCTTACGTACTACAGCGCGAACTCGGTCAGCTCTTTACTTTTGCGCCTTCGGGCAACGCGTGGATCGATGCCATGCAACCCGGTGTGTCGAAGGCCTCGGGCATCGCACAGCTCATGGAGCACTATGGCGTCGAACGCGACGAGGTCATGGCGTTTGGCGACTCGATGAACGACTACGAGATCATTCGCTTTGTCGGCACGGGCTGCGCGATGGAAAACGCGCGCCCCGCGCTCAAGGCAGTCGCCGATCGCGTGGTGGGGTGCAACCGCGACCACGCCGTCCAGCAGGAGCTCCGTCGCGTGCTGGAGAGTCTCGCCTAATTCGGCGGATGGGGACGTTCCTTTTCTGCCGACAGTGGGGGACAGTCCTTGCAGCTTTTTGCGAAGAGTGTCCCCAACGACTAGTCGTTTAAGAACGTCCCCAATGACTAAGCGAGGGCGGCCATGATGGTGCGGGCGACACCGTCGTGGTCGTTGTCGTATTCGGTGATGGCGTCGGCGGCCTCGCGGTCTTCGGACTCGGCGTTGATCATGGCCATGCCGTGGCCCGCTGCCTGCAGCATGGGGATATCGTTGATGTTGTCGCCGAACGCCCAGGCGTCGGCGAGACGCTCGCCCAGGTGCTCGCATAGCCACGTGAGGGCCGTCCCCTTGGTGGCGCCCTCACCCATGACCTCGATATTCATGGCGTACGAACGCGTGACCTCAATGCCTCCGAGCGTGTCGAACTCTGCTGCGATGGCGTCGCGATCGGCCGGGTCGTGCCAGTACATGGCGATGCGTTCGAGCGTCTCGACCTCGTCGATCTTGCTGTCGATATCCATGTCGATCGGTGTTCGTGTGCGCTTGAGCGAAGCCGCGATGTGGGGGTCGCCGCCACAGAACTCATCCAGACGCCCGTATAGCGAGCGGGGGAGGAAGCACTGTCCATCCGCGAAGATATCGAAGGTCACATCGTGGCCGGCGGCAATGCGGTGGATGCGGTGGGCAATGCCACGGTCGAGCGGACGGCTCAAGATGCACGTGGCGCGCGAGGCGTCGGTGGGCGTATCCTCGTCGAGCTGCCAGACGCTGGCGCCGTTGGCACAGACCGCGTAGTGCACGGCGGGATGGGCGAGAATGGGCTCAAAGATGCCCGACAGCGGACGCCCCGTGCAGGGAACAAACTCGATGCCACGACGTGCGAGCTCGTCGAGCATTGCCCAGGTGGCATCGCTCATTTGCTTATCGCTCGTCAGCAGCGTCCCATCCATATCGGAAAACACAATCATTCGTTGCGATCCTTTCTACTGGCATAAAAAGCGTGGCCGAGGGCTTGGGTCCCTGGCCACGCTCGAGTTCTATAACGGTCCGCGTCCTAGCGGTAGGCGAGCGGCTTGTACTCCAGCGGCTCGATCACCGGACGATAGGCCGGGCGAATAATACGGTGCGCGCAGAAGAGCTCTTCCATGCGGTGTGCCGACCAGCCGGCCATGCGGGCGACGGCGAAAAGCGGCGTAAAAAGCGTCTCGGGCACGCCGAGCATCTTGTAGATAAAGCCTGTGTACAGGTCGATGTTGGCGCAGATAGGCTTGGTCATGCCGTGGTCGCGCATCACCTGCGGTGCCAGGCGCTCGATGCGCTCGATGAGTGCGAACTCTTCGCCCAAGTCCTTTTTGGCTGCCAGTGAGCGCGCGTAACGGCGGCAGACCTCGGCGCGCGGGTCGCTGAGCGTATAGACGGCGTGGCCCATGCCGTAGATGAGGCCCGTGCCGTCGAAGGCCTGCTTGTCGAGGATCTTGCCCAGGTAGGCCGCGACCTCGTCCTCGTCCTCCCAGTTGGAGACATGCGCGCGGATGTCCTCGTGCATAGACACGACCTTGGCATTGGCGCCGCCGTGGCGCGGGCCCTTGAGCGAGCCGATAGCCGCGGCGTAGGCGGAATACGGGTCGGTGGCCGAAGACGACAGCACGCGGCAAGCGAAGGTGGAGTTGTTGCCGCCGCCGTGCTCGGCATGCAGCATGAGCATAACGTCGAGCAGCATCGCCTCATCGCGGGTGAACGCCATGCCGCCGCGCAGGACCTGTAGGATGGTCTCGGCGGTGGAGAGACCGGGCGTGGGGTGCGGCACGTGAACCTCGGAGCCGCGAAGCTTGGCGACCGAGGCCATGTGTGCGAAGGCGGCAATGCGCGGGAGACGTGCGAGCATGGAAATGGCGACGTCGATTTCGTGCTCGGGCGTGATCACGTCTGATTCGGCATCGAAGGCGTAGAGCAGCAGTACGGCGCGCTGGAGCACGTTCATGATGCTCGACGACACCGTGGTCATAGGGAACTCTTTAACGTACTCGTCGCTTAGATGTCTAAAGGCGCCCAGGCGCTCGCAAAAGCCGTCGAGCTCTTCCTTGTTGGGCAGCGAACCCGTGATAAGCAGATAGGCGACTTCCTCGTAGCCGTAGCGATTCTCGGCCTGGGCATTGTTGACCAGATCCTCGATG
>DBGAZC010000098.1:0-2660 GCA_048472015.1 Collinsella sp.
AAGCTCGAGTGGGACGACGCCTGGAACATCGTGACGCAGGTCGTGAGCTACACCAACCACACCATCCTGCCCGAGGCTCTGGAGAAGTGGCCCATCGGCACGTTCTCCAAGCTCCTCCCCCGCGTGTACCAGATCATCGACGAGATTAGCCGTCGTTGGCACGAGTCCTTCGACACCACGCAGGAGGGCTGGCAGGAGCGTCTGCGCCAGACCGCCATTCTGTGGGACGGCGAGATTCGCATGGCCAACCTGTCCGTGATCTGCAGCCACAGCGTCAACGGCGTGGCCAAGATCCACTCCGACATCATCAAGAACATCGTGCTCAAGGACTTCTATGCCTTAACGCCCGAGAAGTTCAACAACAAGACCAACGGCATCTCGCACCGTCGCTTCTTTGCCGAGGCCAACCCCACTTATGCCAAGCTCGTGACCGAGGCCATTGGCGACGGCTGGTTGAAGGACGCCTTTGAGCTGGAGAAGCTTAAAGGTTTTAAGGACGACACCGAGTTCCTGAAGGCCGTGGGTGCCTCCAAGCGCACTAACAAGGAGCGTCTGGCCGCCTACGTTAAGGCCGAGACCGGTCTGGTCATCGACCCCAACACCGTCTTCGATGTCCAGGTAAAGCGCTTCCACGCCTACAAGCGCCAGCTCATGAACATCATGAAGGTGATGGACATATACAACCGTCGCATCGCCGATCCCAACTTCCACGTGACGCCGACGACCTTCATCTTTAGCGGCAAGGCTGCCTCGAGCTACACCTTTGCCAAGGAGACCATCCGTCTCATTAACTCCGTGGCCGATGTCATCAACAACGACCCGCGCGTCAACGAGGTCATGAAGGTCTGCTTTATCCCCAACTTCCGTGTGAGCAACGCCCAGCTCATCTACCCCGCCGCCGAGATCTCGGAGCAGATCTCCACGGCCGGCAAGGAGGCCTCGGGCACGTCCAACATGAAGCTCATGATGAACGGCGCCATTACGCTGGGTACCCTCGACGGCGCCAACATCGAGATCGCCGACCTGGCCGGTCGCGAGAACGAGGCCATCTTTGGCCTGACCGCCCCCGAGGTCGAGCAGCTCTGGGCATCCAACAGCTACTTTGCGTGGGATACCCTCAACGGCGACCGCGAGCGCCTAGGCCGCGTGATGGACGAGCTCAAGGACAACACCTTTGCGGGTCTTTCGGGCAACTTCGAGAGCATCTACAACGAGCTCATGAACAATAACGACCCCGACCTGGTCATGGCCGATTTCCGCAGCTACGTGGATGCGTGGGAGAAGCTTACGGGCAGCTATGGCGACCAGGAGACCTGGAACCGCAAGGCGCTGCTCAACACCGCCTCCTCGGGCTGGTTCTCGAGCGACCGCACCATTCGCGAGTACCGCGACGAGATCTGGCACGCGTAAAGGCCACGAGCTCCCCTATGCCAGCACGGCATTACTCGACGGGCGCGACCGAGCGCCGCGCCCGTCGCTAATGGGTTTAGGAACATCGATGACAGAAGGAGAAATCGATGAGTAAGAAAGAATGCATCGCGATGCTCCTCGCAGGAGGACAGGGCAGCCGATTGGGGGCACTCACCCAAAAGATCGCTAAGCCGGCGGTTAGCTTTGGTGGTAAGTTCCGCATTATCGACTTTTCGCTCTCCAACTGCTCCAACTCGGGCATCGACACGGTGGGTGTTCTGACGCAGTATCGCCCCTACCTGCTGCATGCCTATGTGGGCTCCGGCGAGGCGTGGGATCTGGACAGCCGCGACGGCGGCGTGTCGATCCTGCCGCCGTACGAGACGCAGACCGGCGGCGCCTGGTATGCGGGCACGGCCGACGCCATTACGCAGAACCTCGACTACATCAAGGCCAACGACCCCAAGTACGTCCTGATTCTTTCGGGCGATCACCTGTATCGCATGGACTACCGCAAGATGCTCAAGACGCACATTGAGAACAACGCCGACCTCACGGTAAGCGTTATGCCCGTGCCGTGGGAGGAGGCCAGCCGCTTTGGCATCCTGACCACCGACCCCGAGGACGGCCGCATCACCAAGTTCACCGAGAAGCCCGATAAGCCCGATTCGAATCTCGCGTCCATGGGCATCTACATCTTCTCGGCCGACGTGCTGATCGAGGCACTGGAGGAGGACGCCCTGGACCAGCGCTCGAGCCACGACTTTGGCAAGGACATCATCCCCAAGCTGCTCGGCGAGGACAAGCGCCTGTACAGCTACGAGTTCCACGGCTTCTGGAAGGACGTCGGCACTATCGCCAGCTTCCACGAGACCTCAATGGACCTGCTGGGCAACAACCCCGAGTTCGATCTGTTTGACAAGCACTTCCCCATCATGTCCAACATCACCACGCGTCCGCCGCACTACATTGGCCCGGACGGCCGCCTGGACGACTGCCTGGTCTCCAACGGCTGCAAGATCTACGGCACCGCTCGCCACTCGATCCTTTCGACCGATGTCATTATCGAGGAGCGTGCCGTGGTCGAGGACTCCGTGCTGCTGCCAGGCGCGCACGTTAAGAGCGGCGCGCACATCTGCCGCGCTATTTTGGGCGAGAACTCCACGGTCGAAGAGGGCGTGAAGCTCGGCTCTGTCGATACCACCAAGGATACGGCCGTCGTTGGAAATGACGTCGTTATCGGGAAGGGG
>DBGAZC010000099.1:0-11337 GCA_048472015.1 Collinsella sp.
GCGGTCGACGCCGGCGCGCTCGAGCAGGTTGGCGACGAGGCGGGCGGTGATGGGCTCGCGCGGGCCGGCCTTGCGGTCCTGGCGGGCATAGCCGTAGTGGGTGATAACGGCGGTGATGGAGCGGGCGGATGCGCGCTTGGCGGCGTCGGTGGCGATGAGCAGCTCCATGAGCATGTCGTTGACGTTGCCGCCGGCCACGGACTGAATCAGGAAGACGTCGGCGCCGCGGACGGTCTCGTCGTAGCGGGCGTAAATCTCACCGTTGGCGAACTGCTTTAGCGTAAGGCCCGAAAGCTCGACCCCAAGGAACTCAGCGATCTTCTGAGCGAGGGGACGGTTGGAGGAACCGGAATACACGCGGATGGACTTGCGCATATTCTCCGACTTCTCGGGATCATTAATCGGCATTACCCTTCTCCTTTATATCGAATGCCATATAGATGCCTTGTTGCATTGTAACCGCGCGGCGGGGTTTATCGAGTCTTGATAACGTCTTTACCGTCAACGGACACGAACCGACCACTCATCCGGCCGCGCAGGTCACGATAGAAAAAGGAGCCGCCCCCCATGGAACAGCTCCTTAGATGCTTGGTAAAACGTTATGCCTTGTCGTCCTCGTGCAGACGGCGGCGGTAATTGGCGGCCCAGCCCTCAATATTTACCTGACGGGCGCGGCCCAGGCCGAGTGCATCTGCCGGGACCGGCTCGGTGATGACGGAGCCGGCGGCCACAAGCGCGCCGTCGCCGATCTGGGCGGGCGCGACCATCATGGTGTCGGAACCGATGAAGGCGTCCTTGCCGATGACGGTCTTGTGCTTGTGCACGCCATCGTAGTTGCAGGTGATGGAGCCCGCGCCCACGTTGACATCGGAGCCCATGGTGGTGTCGCCGATGTAGGACAGGTGCGGCACCTTAGAGCCCTCGCCGATCGTGGACTTCTTGATCTCCACGTGCGTGCCGGCCTTGGATCCGTCGAGCATGTGGGTACCCGGGCGCAGGTAGGCGCGCGGGCCGCAGTCGACGCCGTTCTCGATGACGGCCTCGATGGCGATGGTCTCATCGATGGTGCAGCCGCTGCCGACGGTGGTGTCGGTGAGGCGGCTGTTGGGGCCGAGCTGGCACTCCTCGCCCACGGTGACGTGGCCGATTAGGTGCGTCTGCGGCCACACGACGGTGTCGCGGCCGATAACGGCGTCGGGGCCGATCCAGGCCTGCGTGGGATCGATGAACGTGACGCCCTCGGCCATCCAGTGCTCGTTGATGCGGTCGCGCGCAATGGCGGTGAGCTGCGCGAGCTGGATGCGGCTGTTGACGCCCAGGCCGTCGCGGTAGTCGTCGCAGTGGAAGATGGAGACTGCCTGGCCGTGGCCTTTGAGGATCTCGAGCATGTCGGGCAGATAGTACTCGGACTGCGCGTTGTCGTTGCCGATCTCATCAATGTGGGCGGCGAGCTGCGCGCCGTCAAAGGCGTAGCAGCCGGCGTTGCACTCCAGCAGCGTGGCGGCCTGCTCGGGCGTGCAGTCCTTCTGCTCGATGATGCGCTCGATCTGACCGTCGGCACCCAGCTTGATACGTCCGTAGCCGAAGGGGTCGGGCGGGGTCATGGTCATGACGGTGCAGGCGAGCTCGCCGGTGGCGACGGTTTGCGCGAACTTGGCGACGGTGTCGGCGGTGATGAGCGGCAGGTCGCCGTTGAGCACCACGACGGGGCCTTGCGTGATGCCGCAGGCCTCGAGCGCGACCTTCACGGCGTGGCCGGTGCCCAGGCGCTCGGTCTGCTCGACGCACTCGACCTTGGTGGCGCTGTTGGCATAGGCGCCGTCGATCAGGGCGCGCATCTCGTCGGCGTGGCTGCCGATGACGACCACGACGCGGCTGCAGCCGGCCTTGATGGTAGCGTCGACGATCCACTGGACCATGGGCTTGCCCAGGATCTTGTGCGAAACCTTGCAGTGGTTCGACTTCATGCGGGTGCCCTCGCCGGCAGCGAGGATAATTGCGGTTGCGTCCATGTGATCTCCTGTTACGTTATAGAGACGTGTGTTTGGAAACGATACACGGCGCAATATGATACCGCAGGCATATGTTGAGCGCGTAACGATTAGTTTGCGGCGGTTGAGGCTTGCGCCGCCGGCGTGGCGTTTGCACTGCTTGCGTGCGGCGTTGGCGGTGCTGCGGAGTTGTCTTTTGAGCGAGGGGGCGGGGGTGCCCGTGGACAACATGCGAGAGGAGTTTGGCGGCGAGCCCGTCGCGGCGTTCTCGATGTCGCATCCGGCTGTGCCGGCACTCTATATAGTGCTGACGCTGGGGCTCACCATGTTCTCGATGCAACCGGTGCTAATCGCGCTGTCGCTCGCAGGCGGGCTGGCGTATGGATTTGCGACGCGTGGGGCTGCCCGCACGCTGGGCGCACTCCGCTGGCAGTTGCCGGTGATTTTGATTATCGCGCTGGTCAATCCGCTGTTTAACGCCTCGGGCTCGACGGAGCTGTTCCGTATTGGCATGCGCGCGGTGTATCTGGAAAGCATGGTATACGGCCTGTGCATGGGCGGGCTGTTTGTGGCGAGCGTGCTGTGGTTTGAGGCCGCGGCGTCGATGCTCGAATACGACAAGGTACTCGCACTGTTAGGCAACGCCGCGCCGGTTATTGCGCTCATGATCTCGATGTGCATGAGGCTTATCCCGCAGTTTTTGCGCCGCGGCCGCACGGTGCTGGCGGTGCAAGATGCGATTGACGTGCCGGGGCGCGCGCCGGCCGACCCCGTGCGCTCGCGCCTGCGGGCATCGAGTGTGTTGATGGGCTGGGGCATGGAAGATTCGCTGGAGCGCGCGGACGCGATGCGCTCGCGCGGGTGGGGTGCCGCGACGCGTCGTACGACGTATGCGCGGTACCGGCTGGGGCGCGGCGATGTTGCCGCGCTGGTGGGGCTTGCGCTGTTTGGCGCCGCTGTGGTGGCAGTGGCATGGACCGCGACGACGCAGTATTCGTTTTATCCGCAGCTCTCGGTGCCGGCGCCGTGGCCGGGCTATGTCGTGTACGCTGCCTGGATGGTGCTGCCTTGCGCGTTGCACGCGATTGATAAGAAGAGGTTTGGCTGATGGCTCGGTTGGATAGGGGCCCGGTGTCGGGCGCGGCGTGCGGCCCGGATATGCCGGCGATTGAGGTGCGGAGCCTGAGCTTTGCCTACCCCGGGGCTGATGATGCGGTGCTCGAGGGGCTCGACTGGTCTGTTCCTCAAGGTGCATTTGCGCTGCTTGTCGGCGGTACCGGATCGGGTAAGTCGACGCTGCTGTCGCTGCTCAAGCCCGAGATCGCTCCGGCGGGCGAGCGCACTGGCGATGCGCGCGTGCTGGGCGAGAACGTTGCCGACATGGACGTGCGCGCGTCTGCGGAGCGCGTGGGCTATGTGTTCCAGGATCCCGAGAACCAGATCGTGTGCGAGACCGTGTGGCACGAGATGGCGTTTGGCCTAGAGAATCTGGGTGTGTCGCGCGACGAGATGCGCCGCCGTGTTGCCGAGACCAGCTATTTCTTTGGTCTGGAGGACTGGCTTCATCGTGATACCGATACGCTTTCGGGTGGCCGCAAGCAGCTGCTGTCGCTTGCCGCCGTCCTGGCGCTGCGTCCGCGCGTGCTGCTACTCGACGAGCCCACGTCTCAGCTTGATCCGGTTGCGGAGAAGAATTTCCTGCACGCGCTGTTTCGTGTGAATCGCGAGCTGGGCTGCACGGTTGTTGTGGCGACGCATCAGCCGCGCCCAATGCTCGAATACGCGACGCGTGCGTACCGGATTGAGGACGGTCGCGTGCGCGAGGTGGCGGATATGGCTTCTTTGGGACGCCGAGAATCGCTGTTTTCCGATGACATGTTGGGGTGGGGTGCCATCCGATGTGCAAAAAACGGAGTATTCAGCAGGCGTGAGGACAATTTGGGCTCTCTGGAGCCGCCCGGGGACGTATCGAGCGCGAAAAAAAGTTCAGAATTGGACAAATCGTCCAAATTTGTGGCGCAAACGTCGCTCGAGAATGGCTCGGAAGCCTTCCCGCGCACGGATGGAAGCAGAATACTCCAAAAAATGCACGCTGGGTCGGTTACCACCCTGTCGGAAGGTTGGTTTCGCTACGATCGAGCGTCCGGCTGGGTGTTGCGTGGGCTCGATGCGTCGTTTTCGGCCGGTGCGGTGCATGCGATCGTGGGCGGCAACGGATGCGGTAAGTCGACGATGCTTTCGGTGCTGGCCAAGACGGTCAAGTTGCAGCGTGGGCATATGGAGCGCGGGGCGGCCTCGGCGGCGCTGCTGCCTCAGAATCCCAAAGCATTGCTGGTTGCCGAGACGGTTCGCGACGAGCTGATGGAATGGGCTTCGACCTGCGGATATGACGAGAACTTGGCGCGGGAGCGTGCGACGCAACTGGGATTGGACGGCCTGGAGACGCGCCACCCCTACGACCTCTCGGGCGGACAGCGCCAGCTGCTCGCACTGGCAAAGCTGCTGCTGATCGGCCCCGAGCTGCTGCTGCTTGACGAGCCCACGAAGGGCTTGGACCTGGAGAGTCGCCGCATCATCGCCCGCGCCCTGCGTGACCATGCGAAGGCTGGCGGCACCGTCATCATGGCTACGCACGATCTGGATTTTGCTGAGCAGGTTGTCGATGACATTGCCATGATGTTTGACGGTGAGATTGCCTGCATGGAGCCGCCGGCCGACTTCTTTACCGACAACGTGTTTTATAGGGCGTGATGGGATGACGGATTATCGCGTCGCGCGCCTGCTTACAAAACTGGAGATCCCGCTGCTGCTGGCGGTGCCAGTGGTGATGGCTGCGGCGTTGCTGGCGGGCATTGAGCAGGCGGCGCTTGCCATGCTTGTTGTGGTGGCGCTCGTGCTCGCGCTGTTCTTTGCGGGCTACGAGGCGTCGCGACCGGGCCTGCGCCAGATTATGCCCACGCTGGTGTTGGCGGCGCTGGCTGCGGCGGGCCGCATCTTGTTCGGCCCCATTCCCGACTTTAAACCCGTGAGTGCCATCGCCATCATCGCTGGGGCGACGCTCGGGCGTCGCAACGGCTTCATGGTCGGCGCGTTGGCAGCACTGACCAGCAATTTCTTTTTTGGACAGGGCATGTGGACGCCGTGGCAGATGTATGCCTGGGGGCTCGTGGGATACGTTGGCGGTGTGCTGGCGTATGCGGGTGCGTTCGACCGCGCCGACGGCACCGTGCGCATGCCAGCGCTGCTGGCGTACGGCTTTGCGTCGGGCCTGCTCTATGGCGTCGTGATCAACGCGTATGACATCATTGGGTTTGTGCAGCCGCTCACGTGGGCGGGAGCCGTGGCGCGTCTTGCCACTGCCGTACCGTTCGATATTACGCACGGCCTTGCGACCTGCGTGTTTTTGGCCGCTCTGTACAAGCCCTGGTGTCGCCGCATCAACCGCGTCGTCGTGAAATACGGACTGTAGGGCATTTCGCGTTCCCTCACGAACTTGCGGTGGAATAGTTCTCGTTTTTGGCTATTTGCTGCCCAAACAGGAACTATTCCACCGCAACTTATAGGGGGAGAGGGGTCACATGATCTGTTTTCCTCTGTCCCCTAGAGGAATTACTTGGGGCTAGAGCTCTAGCGTGAGGGTGACGGGGCAGTGGTCGCTGCCAAAGATGTCGCCGCGGATGCCGGTGTCGCGAACGTTGGCGGCGATCGAATCGCTTACCAGAAAGTAATCGATGCGCCAGCCTGCGTTGTTCTTGCGGGCATTAAAGCGGTAGCTCCACCAGCTGTAGACGCCCTCGACGTCGGGGTTTGCCGCGCGCCAGGTATCGGTGAAGCCGGCGTTGAGCAGTTCTGTAAACTTGCCGCGCTCCTCGTCCGAAAAGCCGGCGTTGCCGCGGTTGGACTTGGGGTTCTTAAGGTCGATCTTCTCGTGCGCCACGTTAAAGTCGCCGCAGGTTACGACGGGCTTGCCGGTTTCGCGCTCAAGCGCGCTCAAAAAGCCGCGATAGGCATCGTCCCAGGCCATGCGCACGTCGATACGCGCGAGCTCATTTTGGGCGTTGGGCGTGTAGACATCCACAAACCAAAACTTGTCGAACTCGAGCGCACAGACGCGGCCCTCGGTTGTGGCTTGGGCGACGAGCTCGGCCGCCTCGCCCTCGCCAGCGTAGGGCAGCAGTGCGTCGGCGTGCAGCACGCGCAGCGGTTCCTGGCGGCTAAAGACCGCAGTGCCCGAATAGCCTTTACGCTCGGCGTAGCTCCAGGTTTGATGATAGCCGGGCAGGTCAATATCGACCTGGCCCTCTTGCAGTTTGGTCTCTTGCAGCGCCAAGATATCGACGTCGAGTTCTTGCGCGATCTGGATAAAGCTCGGGTCCTTTTTGAGAACGGCGCGCAGGCCGTTGACGTTCCACGAGGCGAAAGTGTAAGTCTGAGGCATGGTGTCCTTTCGACGGGGTTGGCAGGCTTAAGATTAGCGCAACAGGGGCGGGGCGTAGTCCGCGAGTGATAGTGCGAACGCCGCCGTCCCGGAGACACGGACGGAGGACTCATATGACGCAGGCAATAACGGATCCCAAGCAGGCCTCCGCCGCGCTGGAAGAGCTGTTCGGCACCCACAAGCGCGTGGTCTTCTTTGGCGGCGCGGGTGTTTCCACGGCGAGTGGCATCCCCGATTTACGCAGCGTGGACGGCCTGTATCACCAGCAGTTTGCCTATCCGCCCGAGACCATGCTCTCGCATAGCTTTTATGAGGCGCATCCGGCCGAGTTTTTCGACTTCTACCGCACCAAGATGATCGCGCTTGGCGCTAAGCCCAACCGCTGCCACACCAAGCTGGCCGAGCTGGAGCGCGCCGGAAAGCTAAATGCCGTGGTGACGCAAAATATCGACGGCCTGCATCAGATGGCCGGTTCGCAGCGCGTATTCGAGCTGCACGGATCGGTCCATCGCAACATTTGTCAGTCGTGCGGCGCGGTCTATAGCGCCGAGTGGATTTGCTCGCGCGAGCACGAGGACGCCGCGGGTGTGCCCGTGTGCCCTGCGTGCGGTGGACGCATTAAGCCCGATGTGGTGCTCTACGAGGAGCCGCTCGACGAGCATGTGCTAACCAGCGCCGTCGCCGCCATCGCCGAGGCCGATGCCCTCATCGTGGGCGGGACCTCGCTCGTGGTGTATCCGGCGGCGGGCCTTACGCGCTACTTTACCGGCGATACGCTGGCCATTTGCAATCTTGCTCCCACCGATCAGGATGCAAATGCCGACCTGCTGATTTCTTGCGACATCGCGGCCGCGTTTGCGTTCTAGCCCGTGTGCGCGGATACAATAGAAAGACTGATTGCAAAGCGACCCCGCCGCCTGCGCCCGAGCGCGGCGGCGCGGGCATTTTAGGAGGATGTTCATGGCGAACGATAGTAAGACATGGCGGTGCGGAAAGTACGAGCTCAGCTTTGACCGCCCGCGCATCATGGGCGTCCTCAACGTGACGCCCGATTCGTTTAGCGACGGCGGGGAGCACTTCGACCCGGATGCCGCTATCGAGTACGGCCTGGCGATGCTCGACGCTGGCGCCGACATCATCGACGTGGGCGGCGAGTCCACGCGCCCCGGATTTACCCCGGTCAACCCCGACGAGGAGGCTCGCCGCGTACTGCCCGTGGTGCGCGCGCTGGCCAAAGAGGGCGCCATCGTCTCGATCGACACGCGCCACGTGGCGGTTGCCAAGGCGGCCGTGCGCTGCGGCGCCTCGATCGTCAACGACGTGACGGGCTTCACCGACCCCAAGATGGTTGAGTTTGTTAAGACGAGCACCTGCGGCGTCATCGTAATGCACGCCGGTGAGGTCGCCGCACCCGCCCGCACGCACGCGACGGTGCAGCTCGATACCTCGGCTGCGGCGTTTGTTGCCGAGAAGGCGCGCGAGGCGGCTGCCGAGGCCGCGCGTGAGGCCGAGAAGCCGGCTCGCCGCCGTCGCGGCAAGTTGCTGGGCGAGCCTAAGCCGGAGGCCAAGCTTCCGGGCGGCGTGGTGCAGCCCTCGTTGCCGTTTGGTGAACCGGAGCCCACGTCTGAGCCCGCAAGCGAGCAGGAGGCGCCCGCCGCCGAGCAGGCTGCTGCCGCCGAGACCGTCGCGCCCGCGCCCGCAGCCACCGAGGCCGCATCGGAGCCCAATGACCACCTGGCCGCCATGATGCGCCGCAGCGCCCGCCGCGAGGAAGCCTACGTGCCCACCTCGCAGCTCCGCCGCTTCACCCTGCCCGATTCGGCGCCCATCATGCGCCGCGTCATGGGCTTTCTGTCCGACCAGGCTCGCGCGCTCATCCACGCCGGCGTGTCGCGCGACCGCATCTGCATCGATCCCGGTCCTGGCTTTGGCAAGACGGCCAACGAGGACATCGTCATCCAGCGCGAGACTGCCAAGATGGCGTCACTGGGCTATCCGCTCATGTGCGCTGTATCGCGCAAGCGCTTTGTGGGCGCCGTCTCGGGCGTGACCGAGGCCGCCGAGCGCGATGCCGCTACGTTTGGCGTGTGCCTGGGCGCCATCCAGGCCGGTGCCAACATCGTGCGCGTGCACGACGCCGCGGGTTTTGCGCAGTTCCTGAACGGCTACTGGGCGGTTGCCAAGCCGCAGCCGCGCCGCGCGTTTGTGGCCGTGGGCTCCAACCTGGGGCATCGCTGTGACAACATCCGCGCCGCGCGCGACATGATCGCCGAGATTCCGCTCACCTGCGTGTCCAACTGCTCGCGCATCTACGAGAGCGAGCCGGCCTACGAGACGCGCCAAGACGCGTTCGCCAACGCCGTCATCGAGATCAAGACCGAGCTGGCGCCGCTGGTGCTGCTCGACGAGCTCATGAAGATCGAGGCCGAGCTGGGCCGCGACCGTTCCAAAAAGGCCAAGGCCAACGGCCCGCGCACTATCGACCTGGACCTGCTGTGGATGGATGGCGAGACCCACGGCGGCAAAAAACTGCGCCTGCCGCATCCGCTGATCGGCGAGCGCGACTTTGTGCTGGTGCCGCTCGAGGACCTGATGCACGACCCGGCGCGGTTCTTCCGCTACAACGGCGTCGAGGTCAAGGAGCCCGAGGACCGCGTGGGCCATATCGTGGGCGAATTGGGGCGTATGTAGATGATCGAGATGAATGCTGTTGTCGCCGGTACCGAGCTTGACGCCGCGCGCGACGCGGGCCGCGAGGGTGCGTCCGCGGGCTGGTGCGCTTGGAGCGCGGGCGATGCTTCGCTGACGTTTTCGCTGATCGTGCGCCCGGACGTGAACATGCATGCCTTCCACGGCCTGCCGTTTGTGGCTGCGATGGGCATGATGGACGCGCTCGTGGGCACGGCTTCGACGCCGGGGTTGGGCCTTGCCGGTAAGGTGGGTATCCAGTGGCCGAGCGATATCGTGTGCGGTGCGCCTGCGTTTGAGACGTCGCTCGCGCGTGTTGCCGTGAACGGCGGTGCCGCTGCTGCGGGCATGTTCGGTGCCGTGACGGTGGATATTGAGCGTTCGGCGCTGGGCGAGCTTGGTGTGGACGTGGCTGACGAAGCGCTGGTCGAGACGCTGGCCGCCGCCGTGCTGGCCCGCGTGGACGCTTGGGCGGTTGTTGCCAACACGCCGCAAGGCGCCGCAGGGCCGCTGGCTCCCGTGCTGGGCGAGTACTTCGACATGGTGCCGCTGCTGGGCCGCCAAGTTGCGGCGGTGTCGCCCAACGGCCTGCCGCTTGCGGTCGGTGTGTTTGCAGGCCTGGACATCTGGGGCCGCGCGACCATTAAGACCGATGCCGGCGAGCAGGAGTTTCCGCCCGAGGCCGTACGAATTCGCGGGCTGTAGCGCGGGGCGTTCGCGCCCAAAGATAGACATGACAACAAGACCCTCCTCGGCCTGTGCCGGGGAGGGTTTCGCCTATCTGGGGAATGGGTTGCCAGCGCCCTATTCCTCAAAACTGAAAAATTTTCGTTTTTGAGGAATAGGATTAAGGCAGCTCGGTCTTTCGCGAGGTATATTCGCTATAGAGCCTATTCCTCAAAACTGAAAATTTTTCAATTTTGAGGAATAGCGATAAAAGACCGCGAGGAGGCCCCAATGAAACTCATCAATAGAACGTCATATATGGACACGTTGACGAGCCTTATTGGCGTGCCGGACATCAAGGTCATCACGGGCATCCGTCGTAGCGGTAAATCAAAATTGCTCGAGGCCCTCCGCGATTACGTGGAGGCAAATCTGTCCAATTCGAATGTCATCCATATCAACTACAACCTCGATGAGTTCGAGAATCTGCTCGAGTATCACGCGCTGCTCGCCTATGTAAAAGAGCATCGAGTGTCCGGCAAACAAAACTTTCTGCTTATCGATGAAGTTCAGATGTGCGACGGTTTTGAGCGTGCGATCAACAGCCTCCATGCATCCGAGCAGTACGATATTTTCATTACCGGATCGAACGCCTTTTTGCTGTCGAGTGATCTGTCGACGCTCTTTACGGGGCGCACGTTCGAGATCGAGGTTTTCCCATTCTCGTTTGAGGAGTATCGCTTCTATAGTGACGAGGGCGAGGTCGATCGCGACTTCGATGAGTACGCGAGAACCGGCGGTATGTCTGGCTCTTACCCTTATCCACTGCAGGAGCAGCGCTACCAATATCTCTCCAATGTCTTCAAAACGCTCATCGTGAGGGATATCGTGCAGCGGCATAACGTGAGAAACGAATCGGCACTGCTGCGCATTGCCGATTACATGATGGACAACGTCTCCAACATAACGTCGGCACGCAACATTACAGATGTTTTGAATGCGGATGGGCTAAAGATTACGAACAAGACGGTCGGCACGTACATGGGGTACCTGTGCGATGCGTTTGCCTTCTATAAAGTTCGTCGGTACGACATTCGCGGCAAAAAATACCTTAAGAGCGGCGAGAAGTATTACCTGGCAGACCACGCGTTCAAATACGCACTGCTTGGTACACGTGATATGGATTGGGGACGCGTATACGAGAACATGGTGGCCATCGAGCTGCTGCGCCGCGGATACGAGGTATACGTCGGTGTGCTCTATAAAAAGGAAATAGACTTTGTAGCAATCAAGCGAAGCGAGAAGCTCTACATTCAGGTGAGCGACGACATCAGCTCGGATAAGACGTTTGAACGCGAGATTTCGCCACTGCTGAGCATTGGCGATGCGTATCCCAAGATGATTCTTGCCCGCACGCATCACGAGGCCACGGATCGCGATGGGGTGCAGATCGTGGACCTGGCGAGGTGGTTGTGCGGCGAGGCTTAGCAAAAAATCCTATTCCTCAAAACTGAAAAATTTTCGATTTTGAGGAATAGGATTGGCGGCTGGTTG
>DBGAZC010000100.1:0-8414 GCA_048472015.1 Collinsella sp.
GTTCATGCTCAACGGCGCCCTAACCCTGTGCACGCTCGACGGTGCCAACGTGGAGATTGCCGAGCTCGTGGGCGACGAGAACATCTATACCTTTGGCGCCTCTTCCAAACAGGTCGAGCAGCTCTATGCCAACGGCACCTATGACGCCGGTGTGCTCTACCGCAAGCCCGGCATTAAACTGCTGGTGGACTTCATCACCAACCCGGCCTTTATGGCGACCGGCAATGCCGAGCGCCTGCAGCGCCTGCACGACGACATTAAGGGCAAGGACTGGTTTATGGCCCTGCTCGACATTGAGGAGTACATCCAGACCAAGGAGCGCGTGCTGGCCGACTACGAGGACCAGGACGCCTGGATGCGCAAGGCGCTCATCAATATCGCCAACGCCGGCACCTTCTCGTCCGACCGCACCATCTCCCAGTACAACGACGAGATTTGGCACCTGAGCTAATTTCGTTTCCTTTACCCATCCTCTTGAAAGCGGAGTCGTGGCAACGCGGCTCCGCTTTTTGTGCCCGCACGCTACCCTGTGACCCGACTCGACCAAACAATCTCAATCTGTAACAACTACTCAACCAAAACGGTCCCAGCTGTTACAGATCGAGACATACCGGCCCCTCCCCTTGGGTTTATCTCAATCTGTAACATCTAGCAGCTGAAATTCACCTTTGGTGTTACAGATTTAGATGAAATGGTCAGCTCAGCGGAACTGTCTCGATCTGTAACACCTAGCGTCCGAAATCGGCCCTACCTGTTACAAATCAAGACAAACTGGCCGATGGACAGCCCCGACACAAAGAAAGGCTCCCCTCTCGCCCAGTGGACGGGAGGGGAGCCTTATATGTGACCGCGGCAAAAGGATGGCAATACCGCAGTCGCCCAAAGGAAGGGCCTGGTTGCACCGGGCCTAGATAAGGTTCTTGCCAGAGACCTTATCGAAGAGGTGGGTCGCGTTCTTCTCAAACTTGAACCAGATGGTGTCGCCAGCCTTGAGCGCGCCCTTGGCCTCGAGGTCGACGACGGGGATAATCAGGACAAACTGGCCGTCGGGAGCGGTCACGTGGACATGCTCGGTCGAGCCCATGAGCTCGGTCACCTCGACGGTACCCTGGAGCGCGCCCTCCTCGCCCTTGTCGGCAAGCAGGATCTGCTCGGGACGCACGCCGGCCGTAATCTCCTTCACGTCGCCGCCGCCCCAGTTGAGGGCAAGTTGAGCGCAAGTCTCGGGGGCGAGCGCCACGTTCATATCCTCGGTCTTGACGGTAAAGCCGTTGCCCGAGCGCACCAGCTGGGCATCGAAGAAGTTCATCTGCGGCACGCCGATGAAGCCGGCGACGAAGATGTTCGCGGGATGGTTGAAGACCTCCTGCGGCGTGGCGATCTGCTGGACGACGCCGTCCTTCATGACCACGATACGGTCGCCAAGGGTCATGGCCTCGGTCTGGTCGTGAGTAACATAAATGAACGTGCCCTTGATCTCGTGGCGCAGCTTAATGAGCTCGGCACGCATCTGGTTACGAAGCTTGGCGTCCAGGTTGGACAGCGGCTCGTCCATCAGGAAGACCTTGGGGTCACGCACGATGGCGCGGCCGATAGCGACACGCTGGCGCTGGCCGCCGGAGAGCGCCTTGGGCTTACGGTCGAGGTACTCGGTAATGCCCAGAATCTCGGCAGCAGAGCGAACCTTGCGGTCGATCTCGTTCTTGGGAACCTTCTTGAGCTCGAGCGTAAATGCCATGTTCTCGTACACCGTCATATTGGGGTACAGAGCGTAGCTCTGGAACACCATGGCGATGTCGCGGTCCTTGGGCGCCACGTCGTTGACACGCTTGCCATCGATGAGCACATCGCCCGAGGTAATGTCCTCCAGGCCGGCGACCATGCGCATCGTCGTGGACTTACCGCAGCCAGAGGGGCCAACGAGGACGACGAACTCCTGGTCGTGAACGGTGAGGTTGAAGTCCTCTACAGCGAGCACACCGTCCTCGGTAACCTTGAGGTTGTGCTTCTTCTCCTCGGTCTTCTTCTTTTTGCCAAAGAAGCCCTTCTTTTTTGACTCGTTGTTGGGATACACCTTCTGAACATGTTTGAGAACAATCTCGGCCATGTCTTTACCTTTCGATACGCGGCGCCGCGCTGAGGGGCGCCGCCAAAACTTGCAAAACAGTTACGGCATCAGCCCTTGACGGCACCTGCCACCACGCCGTCGATGATGTACTTCTGGCAGAGGATGTACATGATGACGATGGGGATAACGACCATCATGATGCAGGCCATCATGGGGCCGAGCTCGACGTGGCCGTAGCCGCCGCGGAAGTACTGGATCAAAATAGGAATGGTCTTGTACTTGGTGGAGTCGAGCGTAAGGTAGGGCAGAAGATAGTCGTTCCAGACCCACATGGTCTCGAGGATGCCGACCGAAAGATAGGTGGGCTTCATGATGGGAAGGACGATCTTAAAGAACACCTGGACCGGGTTGCAGCCGTCGATCATGGCCGCCTCTTCGATCTCGAGCGGAATGTTCTTTACAAAGCCGGCGAACATAAAGACCGCCAGGCCCGCGCCAAAGCCGAGGTAGATAAAGCAGATGTTGAACGGCGTGTTGAAGCCGATGCGGTCCGCCAAATTGGACAGCGTGAACATGAGCATCTGGAACGGTACGACCATCGAAAACACGAACAGGTAATAGAAGAAGTTCGAGATCTTGCTGTTGACGCGCACTACGTACCAAGCACACATGGAGCAGCACACCAGAATCAGCACGACCGACGTGACCGTGATGATGAGCGAGTACATAAATGCCGAGGCAAAGCCCTGCTCGTTAAGGGCATGCATGTAGTTTGCGAGGCCGTTGAACGTCTCGGGCGTGAGCAGATCGAACGCCGTGGTGGTGCTGATTGCGGTCGCTTTCTTAAAGGAATTGAGCGCAATCATGAACACGGGGTAGATCCATGCGAGCGACAGAATCGTAAAGAAGATCGAGAGCGCGCGGTTGATAGCCTTATCGCGTTTCATTACTGCTGCACCTCCTTGGACCTCGTGGCCTTAAGCTGGATCATAGAAATAGCGACAACCAGGATGCAGAAGATAACTGCCTTGGCCTGACCGATGCCCTGCCATGCGATGCCAGCACGCGAATAGAACGTGTTGTAGATGTTCAGGGCGAGCATCTCGGTAGAGTGCGCCGGGGCACCACCGGTAAGGGCGAGGTTCTGGTCGAACAGCTTAAAGCCGTTGGTGATGGACAGGAACAGGCAGATGGTGATGGTCGGCATCAGGTTGGGGATCTTAACCTTCCAAAACGTCTGCCATGCCGTAGCGCCGTCGACCTTGGCGGCCTCGATGTAATCAGACGGAATGGACTGCAGACCGGCGATGTAGATGATCATCATGTAGCCGACCTGCTGCCACAGGGTCAGGATGATAAGGCCCCAGAAGCCAGCAGCAGAGTTAAGGGCGATGAGCTGGGCGCCCACGTTGGAGAGCAGGCAGTTAATCAGAATCTGCCAGATGTAGCCCAGCACGATGCCGCCGATCAGGTTAGGCATAAAGAAGATCGTACGGAAGATGTTGGTGCCCTTGAGCGCTTTGCGGGTGAGCGCCTGCGCGATGGCGAGGGCGATCACGTTGATGAGCACCGTCGACAGGAAGGCAAACGCCACGGTAAAGAAGAACGACGTGGCAAACTGCGGATCGGACAGTGCGCGCACGTAGTTCTCGATACCGACAAAGTGCGTGTTGTTGATGGTAATAAACTGGCAGAACGAGAGATAGAAACCCTGGATAAAGGGGATCACGAACCCGATCATAAACGCCAGACACGTGGGCAGCATAAAGAGCGGCCACCAGCGCTTGAGTGCTTTGCCCATAGAAGGGTCCTTTCAATATGCAGGGGGCGGGCAAACCAACGTCTGCCCGCCCCCTGTCGCTAATCAGATAGCTTGGGCAGCAACTGCTTACTCGGAAGCAGCCTTCTCGGTCTTCCAGCCATCGACGAAGGCGTTCTTGACGCCGTCCCACTTGCTGTTGTCGGCAGCATAGGCAATCAGAGCCTGCTTGAGGTTCTTCTTCCACTCCTCAGAGGGGATGTAAACGAAGTCCCAAGCGACGGTCTTCTTGCCGTCCTTGGCCATGGCAACGGCCTGCTGCGAGAAGACGTTGGTGGTCTCCTTAGCGCTCTTGAACGGGGCAGTCAGACCCATCTTGTCAGCGATGATGCTGGTGGCGGTGTCAGAAGTGACGCACCAATACATGAAGTCCTCGGTGGCCTTCTGAGCATCCTCGGAAGCCTGGGAGCTGACGCACCAGTAGTTCTCGCCGCCGGAGCACAGGCCCTGGTTCTCCTCGCCGTCGACACCGATGTAGATGGGCATCATGCCAATCTGATCGTCGGTCATGCCAGCCTTGGTGAGGTCAGCGTAGGCCCAAGAACCGTTCTGATAGAAGACGGCCTTGCCGGTTGCGAACTCGTTTGTGGCGTCGTCGCCGGTCTTGGAGGCAAGCTGCGAAGGATCGCAGGTGGAGTCGGTGATGTACAGGTCGAAAATCTGCTTGAAGTTGTCGAGATACTCGCCCTTGATCTCGTCGTCCTCCTGGTTGTGCTCCTTCTCGAACTCGTAGTAGAGCGGGAGGTTGGCGAGGTGGGTGGTGTAGCGCCAGCTGGAGGAGTCGTCCATGCCAGCGGAAGTGAAGGCGCCCTCAACACCAAGCTCGTCCTTGCGGGCCTGGATGTCGTCGGCACAAGCCTTCAGCTTGTCGAAGGAGTTGATGTCCTCGGCCTTGTAACCAGCCTTCTCGAGCAGCTGCTTGTTGTAGATGATGCCGTAGCTCTCCTGGACCCAGTCGATACCCAGATCCTTGCCGTCGGACTGCAGAGCCAGGGAGTCGTCAATGAGCTCACCGCGGAGCTTGGTATCGGACAGGTCGGCGCAGTAATCCTTCCAGTTCTTAAGACCGGTGGGGCCGTTGACCTGGAACAGGGTCGGAGCGGAGCTCTTGGACATCTCGGACTTGAGCTTCTCCTCGTAGGTGTTGGAGGCGGCGGTCACGATCTTGACCTCGACGCCCTTCTCCTTCTTATAGGCCTTGGCGATCTCCTTCCACTCCTTGTCGACCTCGGGCTTGAATTGGAGGAAGTAGACCTCGGCAGCGTCACCAGAAGCAGAGGAGCCGGAGCCGGCAGAACCACCGCAGCCCACGAGACCCAGACCAAGAACCGCAGCCGCGGAACCAGCAAAGCCCAGGAACTGCCTTCTGCTCATTTCGTTCTTCATTACAATCCACCCTTTCACACCGTGGCGGCACCCTTTGCCGCCGCCTTCGGAGATTGGCTCGGGGACTTTGCCCCTTTTGCTGATTTGTACGATACGCTATTTGGCTAGTTGTTTGAACAAGTATTACTAGAGCGGTAGAAAAACTTCGGTGAACGGTAATTTCAACTTGATACTTGACAAGTTTTGTATAAACAATTATTTGTTATCGAATGCAGAGAAAACGCCCGGTCAAGCCGATGCATCGTCGGTTTGACCGGGCGTTTTCTCTTTGAGGGCATGAGTCTCGTCAGGCTGCGAGCTAGCCGGCTATCGCTTGGAGTTGACGCGGTAGTGGAAGATCTCGGGATGCGTGCGGGCATGCGTGACCTCGAACAAGATGCCGTCCGAGGTGTACGACTGGCTCTCCATGACGGCGACACAGTTGTATTTGCCAAGGTCCAAGTAGCTGCAGTCCTCATCGTTGGCAAGCTCGACGCTCACCGTACGGCGACTCGCCATCACTTTGACGCCGCGTTTGTGCTCCAGATAGTCGTAAATTGACTTTGCAGCGATCTCGGGCGTCAGGCCTTTGGCGATCGACTCCAGAAAATAGCCGTGGTCCACCTGGCGAGCGCTACCGTTAAGGCTACGGACACGCACCACGCGAATCAACTCCTCGCCCACCTTAAAGCCCAGGTGACGAGAGAGTTGCTCGGTGCAGACCAGATGTTCAAAAGACTTAACGTCCGTCGATGCAACGGCATTGTTGCGCTTTGCAAACTCGCCAAACGACTCAACCTCTTCGAGTGCGCCCAACATGTCGGTTTCGCCCTTAAGCCAAATAACGCGCACGCCCTTGCCGTGTATGGGCTGCACAAACATCCCGTCGGCCAGCATACTCAAGGCGCGACGGACGGTATTGCGAGTGCATCCGAACTCCGCGGTCAGCTCGGCTTCGGTTGGCAGCATCTCCTGAAACGCATAGGTCCCATTAATGATGCGCGAGCGTATTTCTCGGTAGATTCCTTCATAAATCGCTTTTGGCATTGTTTCACCTCTAATGAATATGTATGGCTAGGCACGATAGCATTTCTTTGGGTTGTTTAAACCGATTATCGGTAAAGCACGGATTATTTACCGTCGACGGTTCCCCCGAAACCCAAATCGGACCGAATCAAAACCGTCAATGCGGCAAGCAGCCAGTCCTCTACAATGAGTTCATTGTTTAAACGTTCTTGCTCGCACAGCATGTTGCATCCGAAAGGCATATTATGCTGCAGAAAATCCAACGTTTTGGCGGAGCCATGTTCGCGCCCGCCATGCTGTTTTCTATATCAGGCCTCATGGTCGGCATCTCCGCTCTCGCAACGACTGCGGACATCGTCGGCGATCTCGCCGTATACGGAACCCCTTGGTACGTTTTCTGGACCATCATCCAGCGCGGCTCGTGGACGGTCTTTAAACGTCTCCCGCTCCTTTTTGCCGTAGCGCTGCCTATCGGTCTTGCCCAAAAGCAACCGGCACGCTGCTGCCTCGAGGCACTCGTGGCTTATTTTGCCTATTGCTTCTTTTTGAGCGAGATCATTAAGCTGAGCGGCGACAACCTTGGACTTAAGTACCCATCATCTTTGACCCCCGCCAGCGGCATCACCGTCATCGACGGCATCAAGACGCTCGACACCGGCATTATCGGCCCGCTGGCGGTATCGGCAACCGTCGTCGCCATCCATGATCGCTTCTACGATGCCAAGGTTCCCGATTGGCTCGGCACCTTCTCGGGTTCCTCACTGGTCTACCTCATCAGCTTTTTTGCCGTGTTTGCCCTTGCCGCCATCTCGGCCGCCATCGTACCCTTCGCATACGCTGTGACCGAAACGCTGCGCCACGCACTTGCAGGCGTCGGCCCCTTCGGCGTGGGCATCTTTGTGTTTTTGGAGCGAGCACTCGAGCCCATGGGGCTGCACCACCTGCTCTATATGCCCATCTATTACGACAATCTGGTCATTCACGACGGTATTTACGCCACGTGGACCAACCTGCTCCCCATTCTCTCCCATAGCACGCGCCCTTTAAATGAACTTGCACCCTGGGCAGGTTTTACCGCCACCGGCTGGGGCAAGCTCTTTGGCCTTCCCGCCATCGCGGCAGCATTCTATTTCACCGCCAAACCCGAACGCCGCGCCGGCCTTAAGGTCATCCTTTTGCCCGCCATCGTCGCCTCGGTGGTCTGCGGCGTCACCGAACCGCTCGAGTTTCTCTTTATGTTCACCTATCCCGGACTCTTTTTGCTCTACGCCGTCCTATCCTCCTGCCTTGCCATGACCATGAACTTCTTTGGCATCGTCGGCATCTTCTCGGGCGGTCTCATGGAAATGACGGCCTTCAACTTCATCCCACTCATGCGAATGCATGCCGGCTCCTACCTTTTGGCGCTCGGCATCGGCCTTGCCTTTAGCCTCATCTTCTTTGTTAGTTTTCGAGCACTCATCTTGGTCTATGACCTTAAGACGCCGGGCCGCGAGAATCATGTCGCCAATCGCACGACAATCGATCGTTTAACGGGAAGCGACTTTGCCAAAGAGCAATCTCCCAATGACGAAGTCAATAGTCGATCCGATCAAGATCACGTCCTCGCTGAGCGGGTAATTCAGCTCTTAGGTGGCGTTGGCAATATCGTGGGCGCAACCAACTGCGCCACGCGCCTGCGCGTCGAGGTCGCAGACCCTTCCATCGTTGCAGATAACGCGTCGTTTGTCGCGGTGGGCGCCAAGGGCCTCATCATTACGGGCAAGACCGCCCAGGTGATCATCGGCATCTCCGTTCCCCGCGTTAAAGAGCATTTTGACCAGATCATGGGCCTCGAGCCGGGATTTGTGCCCACCACCTCGGCCTCCCCTGCCGCCAGCGCAGCCCATAAGCGCGGCGATATCTGCTTCTTCGATATCGACGGAACGCTCGCCTGGCAAGACCCCAGGCTCGCCCAAGACCTTCCCGAAGACGAGCGTGACCTGTCCCCTTATCCCAACGAGGCGGTCTCCCAGGCCATCCGCGATTTCGTTGCAAACGGCAACATGGCCTTTATCTGCACAGGACGCACCCTCAGCTGCATCCACCCCAAACTTCTTGAGCTGCCCTGGACCGGCATCGTCTGTCTTGCGGGCG
>DBGAZC010000101.1:0-4552 GCA_048472015.1 Collinsella sp.
GGAGAAGATTATGGAAACGAAGAACTTGAGTGAATCGACCATTTGCTGCTTTGGCGATTCGACCACATGGGGGGATAACGGATGCGGCGCAGGCGGCAACGACATCTCTTGGACTTCGCATCTGGGCGCGTTGCTGGGAGGTGCAGTCGTCGAGAACTTTGGCATCAAGGGTTCGCGTATCGCCATCAAGGCCGACCGTACCGATTCATTTGTCGAGCGCTTGGACGGCATCGACGATGCGGCCGATGTCTATGTTGTCTTTGGCGGCGTTAACGACTTTAGCCGCAACGTGCCGCTTGGCGAGTTGGGCAGCACCGATGTGCATGAGTTCTATGGTGCGGTCGACTATCTGATCCGAACCATCACGGCGCGCTCACCTCAGGCAAAGCTCGTGTTTATGACGCCATGCAAGACGAGTGGTAAGCACGAGAAGGATATCCCGGCAAGCGATGAGGCGAACCATTTGGGTCTGACGCAAGACGCCTACGTGCGAGCGATGCTGGAGGTCTGTGACCGTTACTCCGTTCCGGTGATTGACCTGTATGCGCAAAGCGGCATCAGCCCGTTTTTGCCGGAGCACCGCGAACTCTATATGCCGGACGGCCTGCATTACAGCCCGGCTGGCTATGAGCGCCTGGCGCATCGCATCGCCGCGGGCTTAGCCGCCGTTTGCCGTTAAAAGTCTGCCGTTCGCGGGGAATATAGGGTTAACGTTCACCCTATATTCCCCGTTCGCGTTACACTAGGGTTAACGTTCACCTATCATTAACGTCAGAGGGGACAGCAATGGGTTGCAATCAAATCCTGGACCGTTATATCGAGCAGTTGATCGAAACCTCTACGCCGCAGGCGCCGGCCTGGAACATCGAAAAGCTCCGTGCCGGTAAGGAGAACACCTGGAACTATATCGACGGCTGCATGATCAAGGCGCTCATCGAGCTGTACGAGATCACGGGTGAGCAGCGCTACCTGACGTTCGCCGACGACTACATCGATTTCTTTGTCCAGGACGACGGTACCATCAAACATTACAACCCCGAGGAGTACAACCTCGATAACGTTAATGCGGGCAAGACCCTCTACAAGCTCTATGACCTGGTGGGCAAGCCCAAGTATCGTGCGGCCATGGATACCATCTATCGTCAGCTCGAAACCCAGCCGCGCACCAAAGAGGGCGTGTTTTGGCACAAGGCCGTCTACCCCAACCAGATCTGGCTCGACGGCATGTATATGG
The DNA here is from genome assembly GCA_048472015.1 of Collinsella sp. Classification (GTDB taxonomy): domain Bacteria; phylum Actinomycetota; class Coriobacteriia; order Coriobacteriales; family Coriobacteriaceae; genus Collinsella. The sequence goes on from DBGAZC010000101.1 coordinate 1,235, forward strand.
CACAGCCGTTCTACATGCAGTACGAGCTGAGTTTCCACAACCGTCGTGCCTGCTCAGATAGCTTCCATATGTTCCAGGTCGTGCACGACCTGATGCGCAACCCCCTCAATGGTCTGTACTATCACGCTTACGACGCGAGCCGCAAGCAGTTCTGGTGCGACCCGGTCACCGGCCTTTCGGCTAACTTCTGGCTGCGCGCCGAGGGCTGGTTTGCCATGGCGCTCATCGACACGTGGGAGCTTATGCCGCCTTCGATGTCGGCCGAGAAGGACGAGATCCGCAAGATGTTCCACGACCTGATTGACGCCATGCTGCCGTATCAGGACGAGAAGACCGGCATGTGGCATCAGGTCATCAACCTGCCCAATATCGCCCCCAACTACCTGGAGGAGTCGGGCAGCGCGATCTTTGCCAACGCCATCATGAAGGGCGTGCGTCTGGGCGTGTTGGGTGAGCGCTACTACCAGTACGGCCGTCGCGCCTTCGACGGCATCTGCGAGACCTGCCTTTCCGAGCACGATGGCCAGCTGGCGCTCGACAACATCTGCCTGGTTGCGGGCTTGGGAAACACCGCGCACCGCGAGGGCACGTTTGGTTACTACATGAGCGAGCCTATCGTCAAAAACGATGCGAAGGGCGTGGCGCCGCTGGTGCTTGCCTATATCGAGACCATGCATCACGACAAACTGGCCGGCAGGCACGACCCGCTTGCTCCCTCGGGCGTGTGCTCCATCGAGGACCCGTTTGGCGGATACACTCCGGGCATCAATGCCCGTAAGGGGTGTGAATAGCATGGAGGCCATTACTCCGGGCGTACGTTTACACGACCTTCCGCAGGGGACCGTAGAGGAACGCATTTGCATGGCAGGAGAGCTGGGCTTTTCGTGCATTCAGCTGCCGAGCAAGGTACTCTACGCATCGATGGGGATTGATCGAGTCGGCCTGACCAGCGAGCTTGCCAACCATTTGCGTGCGGTGCTCGACGAGGCGGGCATTTCGATTGCCGTGCTCGGCTGCTACAAGAATCTGGCGACGCCCGATCGACAACAGCTCATGGATAACATTGCCGAGTACGAGGCGTGCTTGAATTTTGCCCAGATGCTCGGCGGATGCCCGGTTGGCACCGAGACCGGTCGCCCCAATGCGCGGAACCGCGTTGCTGACGACCGTATGACCGATGAGGCACTCGAGGCTTTTATGGACGGGCTTACGTATGTCTGCGAGCGCGCCGAGGCCATGGGCGGTCAGATTCTAATTGAGCCCGGTTGGAACGAGACGGTCAACACGCCAGATCGCTGCCGTGAGGTGCTGGAGCGCGTCTCGAGCCCGTCGCTCGGCGTGATCTATGACCCAGTGTCGCTGCTGCACCCCAGCGTCGTTGACGAATCGCAGGAAATCACCGCGCGCATGCTCTACTTATGCGGCAGCAAGATCCGCGTGCTGCACGCCAAGGATTTTGAGGTCGTTGATAACGAGGACGAAGCCGGTTGGTGCGACGGTACGGGTTCACGCCTGGTGTGTCATGGCGTGGGCGAGACGGGACGATATGACTTTGAGCCCGTGGTGGCCTGGGTGGCTGCCGCCTGCCCTGGGATTCCTTGCGTGGTCGAGAACAGTGTGCCGGCGACGGCGGCTGACTGCCTGGCGACACTCGAGCACATGTCCGCTCGCTGCGGGGCTTCGCATCGCGAGTTATAGCATTGGCTTTTGCCGTGTCGGCAGATTGAGATTACCTGTATGGGGGCGGCGGTGAAGGGTCTTTATCGTCGCCCCATTGGATTGCATTAAAAAGGGGAGTTGCGTGGCTATCCACATTGTCGAAGAGGCGAATCGTTGCCTAGGTTGTAAAAGGGCGTTCTGCCAGATTAAGGGCTGCCCGGTTCAGACGCCTATTCCGCGGGTCATCGACCTGTTCAAACAGCGTCGTCTAGAAGAGGCGGGCGAGCTGCTGTTCCAGAACAATCCCATGAGCGCGGTCTGCTCCATGGTGTGCAACCATTCGGGCCAGTGCGAGGGTGCTTGCATCCAGGGCCGCAAGGGCACACCCGTGCATTTCTCGAGCATCGAGAACTATATCTCGACAGCGTATTTGGATCGTAAGGAGTGGACGCCCGCGCCGTCGTGCGGCAAACAGGTTGCTGTGGTCGGTTCCGGTCCCGCCGGCATTACCGTGGCCATTAAGATGGCCCAGCTGGGCTGTGCCGTCACGGTATTTGAACAGCGCCCCGAGATCGGCGGGGTGCTGGAATACGGTATCCCCGAGTTCCGCCTGCCCCGTGCGCTCGTGCAAAAGTACCGTCACGTGATGTGCTCGCTTGGCGTGCGCGTGCGCCCCTCGACCACCATCGGCGGCGCACTGCACATCGATGACCTGCTACGTGACGGCTACGACGCGGTCTTTGTCGGTACCGGTACCTGGCGTGCCCGCAAACTGGGCATTCCCGGCGAGTCGCGCGGCAACGTGCTTTTTGGCATCGATTACCTGGTCGATCCCACGAGTGTGGCGATCGGGCAGAACGTGGCGGTTATCGGCGCCGGCAATGTGGCCATGGATGTAGCCCGCACGGCGCTGCGCTCGGGCGCGCGCAAGGTTACCGTGTATGCCCGCTCGCGCCATATCTCGGCTATCGACGACGAGGTCGAGCTGACCGAGCTCGATGGCGCCGAAATCGTGCGCGGCAAGGCGATCTGCGCCATCGACGATAACGGTCCGGTCTTTGAGACGGCTATCTTCGATGAGGACGACAGCGTGGTGGGCTACGAGGAAGAGCTCGACCATGCGTCCGCCGACACAGTGGTCATCGCGGCCTCACAGGTGCCCAAGGACAAGCTTGTGCTTACGACGGGTGGTCTGGAGACTGACCATCGCGGCCTGCTGTCGGTCGATGAGCACGGCATGACCACCGTGCCTGGCGTCTTTGCCGCCGGCGACGTGGTCAACGGCCCGCTGACGGTTGTTCACGCCGTGGCAGGCGCCAAGCTCGCCGTCGAAGGCATGACTGCCTATTTGGGTCTCTAACACATCCCATCCATTAGTTGCGGTGAAATACGGACTGTTTGGCTGTCAAAAGCCTCGATTGCTCCGTATTTCACCGCAACTTTTTGGGGTTGAGCAGAGGCTGGAGGAACGCGCACGGTCGGGTGCTGCGCGGTTGCTGGTACGATAGGTACGTCAGTAACTGCCGCCGAGCGGCTCAAACGAAAGGAAGCCTGTATGGAGTCATCCGCCTACCCGATGCTCTTTAGCCCGATCAAGGTCGGTACGACCGAGGTCAAGAACCGCGTCTTTATGCCGCCGGTATCCACGAACCTGGCCGA
>DBGAZC010000102.1:0-5404 GCA_048472015.1 Collinsella sp.
CGCGGCGCAGCGACGTCCTCGCCCAGTTCGGACAGGAACATGCCCGGCGTCCACGCCTCGTGTCCGGCACCTTCAAAGCAGGCAGCCTCTAGCGCGCTCGCGCCCTCGGCATCCGCCGCGCCCATGGGACGGAACTGCAGATGACGACCGGCGAGCTCATCGGCAACGCCCGTAATTTCGCTCTGCGCACTCTCGGCAAGACCAAGACGCTTGCGCTCGTTTTCCTCGGCATCCGAAAGGCGCGTGTAAATCGGCAGGACGCGAGCCGGATCGCCGTCACCCGCAGCGTGCACGAGCAGCAAGCCCTCGCCCGAAGGCCACCACAGGTCGCGCTCCACGCAGCGGGCGGTCTCGTCCTCACCCAGCAGCTTGCCATAGCGCACGAGACCGTCACCGGTCAGCTGAACCTGGTCCCAGTCCGCTGCTCGGCGCCACTCATCGAGCGCCACGGCGGCCTTGACCACGTGTTCGCGCTCAAATTGACGCTCGGGACCCTCATCGCCCAGCATATATAGTGCCGGATATACCTCACCGCGCATGGCATCGGCCAAGATACCAAGCTTGCCGCGCACGCCAGCCTTCCACGCCGTCCAAGCGCAAGCGTCGAGCGTCGACACGCCCAGCAGTGGAACATTGGCACCGCGCGCGAGGCCCTTGGCAGTGGAGATGCCGATGCGCACACCCGTAAACGACCCCGGGCCGCGGCCGACCACGTAGTAACCAACATCGCTGCGATCCAGACCGGCTTGAGCCAGCACGCCATCAACGGTATTCACGAGCTCAACGTTGGCGTGACGGCGACACATGTGGTCGCCACTCACGAGCTTCGTCTCGCCCGTCTGCCCATCAATCCAGCTTGCCGCGCAGGCAAGCATGTCGGTCGAGGTATCGAGCGCCACCACCAGCGCGTTGTCGTTATGCAAGCTCATCTTGTACAGCCTTATCAATCAAATGGGAAAGCTCCATTGCGCGGTCACCGTGTGCCTCGAGCGTTATCGTTCGCACATCGCTGTCGCCCTCATCACGCTTGAGCGTCACCGAAAGATACTCATCCGTCAGCTCGTCCTGGAATTGTTCGCCCCATTCCAGCAAGCAAGCACCCTCATAGCCCAGCACATCGAAAATGCCCGTATCCTCGAGCTCGTAGGCATGCTCCAGGCGGTATAGATCAAAGTGAAACAGCGGAATACGACCTTGATCGTGAACGGCCATGAGCGCAAACGTAGGGCTCGTAACCATATGCTCATCGCCCAGCCCGCGCGAGACGCCCTTGGTAAAGTGAGTTTTGCCCACTCCCAGGCCACCGGTCAGGATGAGCACATCGCCGTCCTCAAGGCACGGTGCAATTAGCTCGCCAAAGTACTCCGTATCGGCAGCGCAAGTCGTTTTGTAAGTACCTACCCCCAGGCGCTCCAGGGACATATATGCTCCTTATTATTCCGAGGCGTCCTCTGGTGCGGGATGTCGCTCCAGATAGTCGCCCAGCATCTTAAAGTCTTCCTCCAGCAGCTCCTGCCACGCCGGATTGCGCAGCGCAGCTGCCGGATGGAACGTGGGCATTACTACAAAATGCCCCATCTGGTGGAACCTGCCGCGCAGCTTAGTAATGCCAATCTCGGTCTTAAGCACAAAGTGCGTCGCGGGGTTGCCGAGCGTCACGATAATATCGGGCCAGATGCTTCGAATCTGCTCACGCAAAAACGGCGAGCAAGCCAGCACTTCCTCGGGACGCGGATTGCGGTTTCCCGGCGGGCGGCACTTAAGCACGTTGGCAATGTAGACGTCTTCGCGTTTGAGGCCCGCCAGCGACAAAATGCCGTTGAGGTCCTCGCCTGCCGCCCCCACAAAGGGCTCGCCCTGCAAATCCTCATTGCGGCCCGGCGCCTCACCAATAAACATCACGCGAGCGCGGGGGTTTCCCACGCCAAACACGATATTGTGACGCGACTGGTAGAGCTGGCAGAGGTGACAATCGCCCAGAACGGCCTCAATTTCCTCGAGTGCGACCTCACGTGGTGCCTGATGGGTATGGCCGGGGATGTGCATGACGCCCATAGCGGCTCCTACACGTAGACCTTGTCGAGACGCATGCCAAAGCCGCAGGCGACCTCGTAGTTAATCGTTCCGCGCAGTCGGGCCATCTCGTCCATAGTGATCTCGGCATCGCCATCGCGGCCGACAATGATCATCTCGTCACCATACTCGGCCTCGGGAATCTCGTGTGCCGGGTTGGACTGAATGGCGACCATAAACTGGTCCATGCAGATATTGCCAACCTGATGCACACGCTCGCCGCGATACAGCACATCCATACGATTGGAAAGCGTACGCGATAGGCCATCGGCATAACCGATCGGCAGCGTGCAGATCTGAACGCGCGTACGCGGTACGCGGTAGGTAAAACCGTAGCCCACGCCCTCACCCATCGCAGGGTGTGCCACGCGCGTCACACGCGCATGGACGCTCATAACGGGATCAAGCTGCATCACGCGGCCACTCAGCTCGCACGGCTGCATGCCATACAAGCCAACGCCGGCGCGGATCATATCAAAATGCATCGAGGGGTCGAGCATCGAGGACGGCGTGTTGGCGCAGTGCACGATACCGCACTCAAAACCCGCATCCTTAATGGCCTGAACGGCCTCGGTAAAGCGCTGACACTGCAGCTTGTAGTCCCAGCCCGAAGGTTCATCGGCCGTGGCGAAGTGCGTAAATACGCCGTCGCACTGAATACCGCGATGGAAATTTATACCGCGGACAAAGTCGAGCACCTGCGTGTAGTGAACGCCGATACGATTCATGCCCGTCTCGATGGCGAGATGATACTTGCCCACTTTGCCCGCCGCGACGGCACATTCGCCATACGCAAGAGCAAAGTCAGACGTATAGACCGAAGGCATGATATCAAACTCGAGCAACGTCGGAATGGCCTCGATAGGCGGCTCGCTTAGGATGAGGATGGGTTTCGTAATCCCGCCCTGTCGGAGCTCAACGCCCTCGTTAACCGTCGCCACGGCAAACATGTCGGCACCGGCCGAATACATGATCTTGGCGCACTCAACAGCTCCATGGCCATAAGCATCGGCCTTGACCACGCAGCACAGGCGCTGACGTGGATTCAGCAAGTTCTTATAGGCCCTCGTGTTGCGACGGATCGCCCCGCGGTCGATCTCGACCCAGGACCAGCGCGTCAAATCGGCTTTATTCATGATTAGTCATCCGACCCTTCGTCCATGATTCCCAGATCTTCGAGCGCATCCTTTGCCGCCAGTTCCATGGCCGGACCGATCAAGTCGATAAGATCGGTCGCGATGACGCTCTTCTCACCATACTCCGTCGCCGCGGCAAAACCGGCGTAGCTGTGAAGTGCGACGGCGTACGAATACAGCAACTCCCAACGATCCATCTCGTCGCGCATGGTGGCAAGCGTGCCGGCCAAAATACCCGCGAGGACATCACCCGAACCGGCAGTTGCCAGAGAAGCCGGACCCGAGAGCGGCAGCAGCACACGCTCAACGCCACAGATAGCCGTCGTCGGCCCCTTGGCAATGACCACCAGATTGTCAGAGCCTGCAGCCCAGACAACCTTCTGCGCGGCTGCAATCGCAGTACCAAGGTCGTTCACCTCGTCACCGGCAACCAGACGCGAAAGTTCACGATAGTGCGGCGTCATAACCAACGGCTGCTCGCGACGATACATCTCGGGATTACTATCAATACCGTCAATGGCAATCTTAGCAAGGCAGTTGAGTGCATCGGCGTCCAAGATAAGCGGCACATCAAGCTCGAGCAAGCCCGAAACCACCTGCATAGCGCCGGCAGATGTCGTCATACCGGGACCGCACAGTACACAGCTGTACTTCTTTGCAATCTCGCACACAGTCATGCGCGCAGCGGCGCCAAAGGAGCCGCGGGAATCAGACGGAATAGCAAAGACGGGAATCGAAGGAAGTGCCATGCGAATAAGATTGGCGCAGGCGTCAGGAGCCGCGACTGCCACGTAACCAGCACCCGCGCGAGCTGCAGACTTGGCCGCCATAATGGCAGCACCAGGATATTGCGCAGATCCGGCGACAATAAGCACAGAGCCACGGGAATACTTATCGATATTCGTAGGTAGTGGGGCAAAGTAATCAACTAAGTCACCGGGCTCGACAATCTCGGCGGCGTGGTCGACATCATCGATGACCTCGTCAAGACGGTCGTAAAGATTGCCGCAGATCAAATCGCCAGCATACTCAGGACCATCAGCGCTATACAGACCAATCTTGGGCGCAATCATCGTCACCGTATGCTCGGCACGAATGCAGTCGTCATCAACAACGCCCGTCTCGGCATTCAGGCCCGAGGGAACATCAATGGATACGACACAATCGGCGCATTCATTGACCGTAGGAATCCAGATGGAGAACGGCGCACGCAGATTTCCGTGGAAACCGGTACCAAAAATGGCATCGACAACAACATCGGCCTTATCGATCAAAACCTCGAGTTCGTCACGCGAGGGGCCGACGCAAACGTGCACATCGCGGCCGGCAGTACGACGAGCAACATGACGTGCCAGAGCAGCAGGAATCTCATCCGGCTCAACCGGAGAAACGATATCCACGTCCACACCCTTATGGCTCAGGATATCGGCGGCAACCCAACCGTCGCCGCCATTATTACCAAAACCGACCAGAACGAGAACCCGATCGGGATTGAGCTTCAAGACCTCGTTGGCGGCAAACTCACCCGCTAGCTCCATAAGCTCGGCCTTCGAAGTCCCTTCGCGTTCGATGATATCCTCGAGACGAACGACTTCTTCGGTACTCAAAACCGGTTTCATCTATGCTCCTAGCGTATCTTGCGAAGCATCGCCCAGGTGCTCCGTCAATGCTGAATTCTGCAGCTGCTCAAGCTCATCTAAAACAGAGCGAGCCTCTTTAAATGTCTGCGCTACGCGTTTCTTGGTGCTCACCTTTTCCTCTTTTGGCTTAGGCCGAGCATCTTCGGTAATCGCGATGGCATTCGCAACGGCCAAGTCTCCTGTAAGCGTAATGGAAAGAGCGACTTCAACAACACCCAGTTCTTGAGCGATCTCGAGAGCACGGCCCGAAAGCAGCGCCTTCGGTTTGCCGAGTTTATCACGCGTAACCGAAACATCCTTGCGACCCACGCCTTGACTAAAACCCGTGCCGAGAGCTTTAAGTACCGCCTCGCGCGAAGCAAAGCGGCTCGCATAGTGAGCAGCGGGACGCGATGATGCATCGCAATACGCACGCTCTTCTTCGGTAAACACACGCCGAGCAAACGACGGCGTCTTTTCAAGAATTGATTTCATGCGGGAAATCTCGACGATATCAACGCCGATACCAGCTTCAGCCATGTTCACCTCCATATCGCACAGACTAAGTTATTGTAG
>DBGAZC010000103.1:0-6914 GCA_048472015.1 Collinsella sp.
GCATGTCACCAAGATCTATCCGGCACAGCCCAACAAGCCTGCACTCGACGACATCAACATCGAGATCTATCCGGGCGAGTTCGTCTTCCTGGTCGGTCACTCCGGCTCGGGTAAGACCACGCTGCTGTCGACGCTCAACCGTGACGTCAAGCCGACGAGCGGCCGCATCCTGGTTGCCGGTCAGGACCTCATGAAGATCAAGAACCGCAAGGTTCCGTTCCTGCGCCGCCAGATTGGCGCCGTGTTCCAGGACTTTAAGCTTCTGCCGCAAAAGACCGCCTACGAAAACGTGGCGTTTGCCCTGCAGTGCATCGGCAAGCCCAAGGGCGTCATTCGCAGCCAGGTGCCCGAGGTGCTGCGTCTGGTCGGCCTGGCCGATCAGATGGACTCGCTGCCCGACCAGCTTTCCGGTGGCGAGCAGCAGCGCGTTGCCGTCGCCCGCGCTATGGTCAACCGTCCGCCGCTGCTGATCTGCGACGAGCCGACGGGCAACCTCGACCCGGCGATCTCGCTGGGCATCATGAAGCTGCTCGAGCGTATTAACCGCACCGGCACCACCGTGATCGTCGCCACGCACGACCGCGAGATGGTCGATAGCATGCACCGTCGCGTGATCGCCCTCGAGGGCGGCCACGTTATTCGCGACCAGGAGAGGGGAGGTTACGGCAACTATGGCACCAACTAACGTGGGCTACTCCTTCAAAGAGGCAATCAGCCACTTCTTCCGTAACTGGACTACCTCGCTCGGCGCCGTCATCACGATCTTCCTTTCGCTGTTTATCATCGGCCTGTTCATTATGGGTTCCGCGATGCTGAACTCCGTGATCGGTACCGTCGAGGATCAGGTTGTCATTAATGCCTTTATTAGCGATGACGCCGATCAGGCAGACGTCCAGGCCTTTGAGGCCGAGCTCAAGACGTGGAGCAACGTCAAGTCCGTGACCTATAAGGATAAGGACGACGCGCTGGCCGAGTACACGAGCAAGATGTCGGGTAACGCCGACGCCACCATGAGCGCGCTCGACGGCCAGAACCCGCTGCCCGCCTCGTTTGCGATTGAGATGGACGATCCGTCTCAGGTCGAGAGCACGGCCAAGAAGCTCAAGAAGGATGCCGATTTCCAGAAGATCGCGGATGACGGCGACGTCAACGCGAGCGTGCTGTACGGCCAGGAGGAAGTGAGCCGCCTGTTCCAGGTGACCAACTACATCCGCATCGCCGCCGTGGTGCTCGTTGGCCTTCTGACCTTTATCGCATTCATCTTCATCAACAACACGATTCGCCTGTCCATCACGGCGCGTCGTCGTGAGATTGCGATTATGCGTCTGGTCGGCGCCAGCAACGGCTTCATTCGTGGCCCGTTTATCACCGAGGGCGTGCTGCAGGCCATTTTGGGCTCGCTGCTTTCCATCGGCGTTCTGGAGCTGCTGCGCAATCTGATGATTCCGCGTCTGCAGGAGAGCATCGGCTGGATGTCGTTTGCCCTGCCGATGCAGTACTACCTGGTGACCTATGCTGCGCTGATTCTGGTCGGCGTGATTATCGGCCTCTTTGGTTCTGCCATCGCCATGCGTCGCTACCTGCGCGTGTAGGCATGCCTGGAATTCATCCCTTCCAACGGGTCGTCTCTTATGGGGCGGCCCGTTTTTTGTCCCCTAGGGGACGGCAGGAAAGCGAATCATTTGGGTAGACTCTTTGGAGTTCGCAATCGATAGTTAGGAGGCGCCATGGGGCGCAATAACAAGCATAAGCGTGGAGCTCGCAATAAGCGCGGGCCGGTGCGCAGCGAACGCCGTCCGAGCCTGACCGGGCGCGTGCAGCTCCATGAGCACAGTGCCTATGTCATAACCGAGAATGGCGACTACAAGGTCATGGGCCGTGGCAAGCGCGAGATTATGGATGGCGATACCGTTGCCGTGAGCATTAAGAACAGCCCGCACGGTGAGCGGCGCGCCGTGATCGAAGGCGTGGTTGAGCGCGCAGCCATAAGCGTGGTGGGTACGTACCAGACCGCCGGTCCGCTCGGTGTGATCGAGCCGCTCGATTCGCGTCTGAAGGCCGACTTCTTCATTCTGCCCGAGGATACCTCGGCGGATCGTCTGGGCGTTCACCCGGGTGATGCTGTTGTCGCGCGCATTTTGACCTACCCGACGCGCCTGGAATCGGGCGCTGTGACGATCGAACGCCGCATTGGCGGAGATGACGCGCCCGATTTGGGCGTTCAATATGTGATGGTGCGCTACGGCTATACCGATAGCTATCCCGAGGCCGCGCTGGACGAGGCCGAGGGGCTTTCGCTCGATGTGTCCGCGGCGCTTAAGGACCCGCTCCGCCGCGATCTGCGCGACCGCTTTGTCATCACGATCGACCCGGTCGACGCGCGCGACTTTGACGATGCCATTTCGCTGGAGCGCACGCCCGAGGGTGGCTACAAGCTGGGTGTGCATATCGCCGACGTTTCACACTATGTGGCTTGGGACGGGCATATCGATCTTGAGGCTCGCCATCGTACGACATCGGTGTATCTGGCCGATCGTGTGCTTCCCATGCTGCCCGAACGCCTGTCCTGTGACCTGTGCTCGCTTCGCCCTGACGAGGACCGTCTTGCGTTTACCGTCGATATCGAGCTCGATGCACAGGGTCGCGTGCGGCATTACGATCCGTACCCCAGTGTGATTCGCTCGCGTGTGCGTATGGACTATGACGGCGCCGAGGCGCTGCTGGTGCGTGCCGGCGCGGTTGAGTATTCGGTGCTGGAGGGTGCAGCCGAGGATGTTGCGGCTGCCGAGACCTCGCGCGAGGAAGCGCTTGAGCGCGGTCTTGCGTGCGAGGAGGCCGCCCGCGGCTACAACATCGACCTCGGCGATTTCCTTGTCGCCGCTAACGAACTCGCCGAACTTCGCCGTCGTATTCGTCGCGCCCGCGGCTCAGTCGATTTTGACACGGCCGAGATTCGCGCTCTATTGGATGAGGACGGAGTGCCCGTGCAGATTGTGGCGCGTGAGCGTTCGTGTGCCACGTCGCTTATCGAGGAAGCCATGCTGCTCGCCAACGAGTGCGTTGCAGAGTGGCTGGCAGACCGTGATATCGAGGCCTGCTATCGCGTGCATGAGGATCCGAGCCCCGATAGCCTGCACGGTGCTGCCGTTGCGCTGGCGCAGCTAGGCATCATCGACGATCGCCGTGCTGCCGGTATTGCCCTGGGGAGCCCCGATGAGCTGCAGGCTGCAGTTGATGCTGCCGCCGGTACGGCCAACGCACCGCTCGTTAACACGCTGCTTCTGCGCAGCATGCAGCGCGCGCTGTACAAGCCGCGCAACGAGGGCCACTTTGCGCTCGCCGCGCCGTGCTACTGTCACTTTACGAGTCCCATCCGTCGCTACCCCGATCTGGTGGTGCACCGCGTGCTCAAACTGCAGTTGGCCTATGAGCAGCTCGGCGGCAAGGACGCCTTGGTCCGTACGCCGTGGCTGATCGGCAAGGGGCGCGAGTCGCTGCCGCGCATTCTGCCGCAGATCTGCCGCGCATGTAGCGATACCGAGCGCGCGGCAGATGCCGCCAGCCATGCGACGCAAAAGATCAAGATTGCCCAGTACTATGAGGATCGCCTGGGCGAGCGCTATGCCGGAACCGTCTCGTGGGTTAGCAGCATGGGCCTCTTTGTGCGCTTGGACCTGACGCAGGCCGAAGGCTTGGTTTCGATTAAGAGCCTGGGCAACGAGTGGTTCGAGTTCGACGAGGACGCGCTAACGCTCACGGGTGCCGACACGGGCACCCGTTACGAGCTGGGGCAGCGCGTGATTATCGAGGTCTCGCGCGTCAATACCACGCGTGGACACTTGGACTTTAAGCTTATCCATTAGCTAAATCCCGGCTCGTGGCGAGAGAGCGGAGGGCGGTCTTTCGGGGCCGCCCTCCGCATTTGAATAGTGGCTACCTTGCCGTCTGCTCAGCCGCCCGCTTACCTGCTATTTGAGAGGTAAAACCTACCAAAATAAACCTGTCCCTTTTGGCAGGTTTACAAGAAAGCGGGGATGAGATGGCGACGGTGTACGGTTATGCGCGGGTGAGTTCGCGCGATCAGAATCTGAATCGGCAGCTGGATGCGCTGGGCGCCTATGGCGTGGGCTCAGCGAATATTTATGCCGACCATGCGAGCGGCAAGGACTTCGATCGACCGCATTATCGCGAGCTGCTGCACGTCCTGGGAGACGGGGACGTGCTGGTGGTGCTTTCTATCGACCGACTTGGTCGTAATTACTCCGAGATTCTTGAGGAATGGCGACGCATTACCAAGGAGCTCGGGGTTGCCATTGTGGTGTTGGACATGCCATTGCTTGACACGCGCGCTAGGGCCAGCGGCGCGCCGGATGTTACCAACGCTCTGATTGCCGATATTGTGCTGCAACTGCTGAGCTACGTGGCGCAGGTGGAGCGCGAGAATATCCATCGGCGCCAGGCGGAGGGAATTGCAGCGGCGCGGGCGCGAGGGGTTCGTTTCGGTCGACCTCGCAAGCCGTGCCCTCCTCAGTTTGAGCTGGTGCGCGATAGCTATGAGGCAGGCGATATTACCCGCAGCCAGGCAGCAAAGTGCCTGGGCGTGTGCGTGGGGACGTTCGATCGCTGGATGCGCGAGGCGGGGTAGGGGTTTGCGTCGCTTTGTCGCTTCCTGTTGCGATTCAAATTTTGATACGGTGTCGATGCCATTTGGGGCTACACTCGCTGATATTCAAAAAAAGGAGGTTGGCCCTTGGCGCGCGTAAAACAAATAATCGGATGGACCGCGATTGTTCTGTTCGTTGCAACGCTGGCGGGCATCTGGGTGCTGACGGAGCAAAATGCGGTGGAGACGTCGTTGCTGAGCGAGTCCACCGCGCGTGTGGTGGAGGGTCAGGCTACGGGCGTTCAGGCTGCTGATGCCACGGGTGAAGCCCAGACAGAGAACGGAATGACCGGGGGCGCCGATTCGGCTGCCTCGAATGTCCGGTCTGGCCGACTTGCTTCCATTCGCATGTGGGTGGGCACAAACGTCCGTCGCGTTGCCCATACCGTAGAGTTTTTCTTCGTCGGATTATTCGCCTCCGTGGTCGTGGTTTGCTTTTCCAGGCGTCCGTGGAGCGTATGCTCCCGTTGCGTGCCCGTATTGCTCTTTTGCGCCGCCTGCTCCGTTGGCGATCAGGTGCATAAGATCTTTGTTCCCGGCAGGCATTTCGACGTTATCGATTTAGGATTCGATGCTGCGGGCTATGTCACCGCCATGCTGTTGGTATTGCTGGCAGCGGCGTTGGTGCGCCATGCGACTCGGCCGATCGGCGCCCATGCGAGGCGCTAGCCTTAAGACGAGACATCGCGACTGCCTATGCTTCGACATTGACTACAATAACGGCTGCAATCGCGAGTGGTCGTCGATGTGCAGTTTTCCAGACACCTGTTTTCTCTAAGAAAGGAAATCCCATGGCGGTATTGTTTGTTGAATATCCCAAGTGCTCGACCTGCAAGAAGGCCAAGGCATGGCTGGACGAACATGGGGTAGAGTATATCGATCGCGATATCGTTTTGGACAATCCCACGGCTGATGAGCTTGCGACCTGGATTGCTCGTTCGGGGCTGCCGGTGCGGCGCTTCTTTAATTCGTCGGGCATGAAATATCGAGAGCTGGGCCTGAAAGCGCGTCTGGATGCGGGCATGACGGATCAGGAGTGCTACGAGCTGCTGGCGACCGACGGCATGCTGGTCAAGCGTCCGCTGCTGGTGGGCGACGACTTTGCGATTCCTGGGTTTAAGGAAGCGGCTTGGGCCGAGGCGTTGCTGTAGCGGCTGCGGAAAGTGCGACCCGTTTTAAGCTCGGATTCCGGGACGCAGTTTCCGGTTGAAGGGGCTAGCGGAAACCGTATCCCAGTTTGAGCGCGAAATCAGGGATACGGTTTCCGTTTGGGGCCTCTAGGGGAAAGCGCGTCCCGTTCTGGACGTAAATTCCGGGATGAGCTTTCCGGTTGGCGGGCATATGCGCTAATCCTCAAGCTGTGCCCATTCGTGCGGATCGTAGACCTTTACGTGCTTGTTGGGCTTGCCGCTCCAGTACTCCTCGTCCATAAAGGGCAGATATGCCTGAACGCCGGGGCAGATAAAGGGAATCCGCTGCTGCTGCAGTCGCTCGCGCTGGCGCTGCTCCAGGTGCGCCTCGGATATGACGGTCGGCATACCGGACAACTCGACGAGGCTTGCCTGGATTCGCTTAAGGTCGGGGAGTCCCGCGTGCCATGACATCCGCATGATCAAAAAGGATGCACGGCGGTATTTTGCCTGCATCACCGTGATGGCGGGGCGCAGTGTGGGATTGATTTTGTCCCGTTCGGGCCAAAGGTCGGCAGTGATCTCAAGGCCCAGGGTCTCCCATAGGTAATCAAGCTCTTCGTCCATGGCGCCTCGATATCTACGCGATCATTGATACTTCGATTGTGTTGCCTGGTGCTATCGTTTTCACGGTAGAATCTGCCAACGGTTGACGGCTACCGCTCGCGGCGTTTTGCCCTTCGTGTACAGCGGTCGGCTTCACAGGTCCTTCACGGGTTGGACTAAATTAGGCCAATTTGACTGAATTTCAAAAAAGTCAAAATTGGGGCTTGCGTCACGGCGAGACTTCCCGTATATTTCTTTCTTGCGCAAAGGCACAGCCGAGCGCAGCGATGCAGTCATTGGGATGTCGTCTAATGGCAGGACAGCGGATTCTGGTTCCGTCAATGGGGGTTCGACTCCCTCCATCCCAGCCATTGCATTTGCTACATATGGCCCGTTCGTCTAGCGGTTTAGGACGCCGCCCTCTCAAGGCGGAGATCACCAGTTCGAATCTGGTACGGGCTACCAAAATTGAACGCCCGGGCCTCGTAAGAGACCCGGGTTTTGTGTATTGACCG
>DBGAZC010000104.1:0-26450 GCA_048472015.1 Collinsella sp.
CTCAAGCCGGAGCAGCCACTCCTTACGGTCGAGGCCGCCGGCATATCCGTTAAGCGAGCCGTCGGCCGCGACCACGCGATGGCACGGCACGATAATCGAAATGGGATTACGCGCGACCGCGGCCCCCACGGCACGGGGAGACACAACGGGTGCTTCGTTTCCCGGTACACGATGTCGAGCCGCAACACGCTGGGCGATCTCACCATACGTAGCGACCTCGCCACGCGGGATAGAAAGCAGCTCAAACCAAACCTCACGCTGAAACGCCGTGCCAATCATATGCAACGGCGGCGTAAACCGAGGCTCCTGCCCCGCAAAATAAGCATTCAGCCAAGCCCAAGAACGCTCAAGCACCGAAGAAGCCGCGCCATTTGCCGGACTCACCGAAGACATCCCACCGGTACCAGAAACCGCATCGGCACCTACGACATACTCCGCATCCTCTTTGAGCAGCGTAGAGCCAAAGTGCTCCTGACCCTCAAACCAAAGCCCCGTCAAACCGCGGCCATCAGCGGCAAGCAAGATTTCGCCCAAAGGCGAAGCAAACGTCGTCGTGACCACCAGCGGCTCCTTTCAAAACTCCGCAACATAATACCGCGAATTGTGCAGACAACCCCAATCGACCCCAAAGTCACCCAAGGCAGCAGGCGCGCAGCGCCGCAGCTGCCGCACGACCCCAAAGTCCCCGCAGGCAGCAGGCGCAACGCGCCGCAGCTGCCGGCCGCGCCCCACAGTCCCCAAAGGCGGCAGGCGCGAAGCGCCGAGGCCGCCGCCGGGACCAGGGCCCGCAACAGCCGCGCGCCCCCCACATCAGCCCAGCGGCCCCAACCAACAACGGCCCCATCGCAGACTGCTCGCAGCCGAGTCACCGCAGGCGGGGGCCGGGCTTAGCTTTCAGAACACTCCGCAGACCAGTGTGGCGCCTTGTCCGCGGCTCCGAAGGAGCAGGACAAGGCGCCACACATGGTCGAGGACGTTCTGAAAACTAAGCCCGGTCCCCGCCGGACAGGTCAACTTACTCGCAGAGCAGCTTAGCGATCTGGACGGCGTTGGTTGCCGCGCCCTTACGGATTTGGTCGCCGCAGCACCAGAAGGTGATGCCGCGCGCAGCCTCGGGGTTCGAGATGTCGCGGCGTACGCGACCGACCCAAATCAGGTCCTGGTCGGAGGTGTCCATCGGCATGGGGAAGCGGTCGTGCGCATCCTCGGCGCTCATGTCGTCAACTAGCTTGACACCCGGAGCGGCAGCCAGCGCGGCACGGGCCTCTTCCACCGTGATGTCGCGCTCGAACTCAAGCGTGATGCTCTCGGAGTGCGAGCGCAGCACGGGCACGCGCACGCAGGTGCAGTTCACGCGCAGCTCGGGCAGGTGCATGATCTTGCGGCCCTCGTTCTGCAGCTTCATCTCCTCGGAGGTAAAGCCCTCCTCCTTGACGCCGCCAATTTGCGGAATCAGGTTACTCGCCAGCTGGGCAGCAAACGCGCGCGGCTCGGGAATCTCCTCGCCACGGCCCAGGGCGGCCAGCTGAGCCTCGAGCTCGGCCATACCGGGGGCGCCAGCACCCGAAGCCGCCTGGTACGTCGAGACGATCATGCGCTTCACGCCAGCGAGCTGATGCAGCGGCCACGTAGGAACTAGGCCGATAATGGTCGCGCAGTTGGGGTTGGCGATAAGGCCGTGATGCCACTTGATGTCGTCGGCATTGATCTCGGGCACAACCAGCGGCACCTCGGGATCCATGCGGAAGGCGTGGCTGTTGTCGACCACGACGGCGCCGCGCTTGACGGCCTCGGGCAGTAGCTCCTTCGCGATGTCGTCGCCGGCGGCTCCAAGCACAATGTCACAGCCCTCAAAGGCCTCGGGACAAGCCTCTTCGATCACGATCTGCTCGCCGCGGAACTCGACGGTCTTGCCCGCAGAACGCGCGCTCGCCAGCAGCTTGAGCTTGCCAACCGGGAACTCCTGCTCGTTTAGGCACTCGAGCATCTGGGTGCCCACGGCTCCCGTCGCGCCCAAAATAGCAACCGTGTACTGTTTCATGCTTCCCCCTTTAAAGGTTGTGGCTTTTGCCCGCACGCCAAGCAGGCCGATTATTGTTGCCAGTGTATACAAGAACGGGGCGGGCACGAAACCCGCCCCGTCGAAACGAAACCGAAACGAAACGCCCCGCCATAGATTTTTGAGGCAAGTCCAAAAATCTACTGGGATAGCAGCTACTTGTGGAGCGCGACCAGAGCGGGATCGACCGGCGCGGGAGCCTCCAGATCGGAGACCTTCACAATGCCGTTCTCGTCGGAGAAGGCGCGGTAAATGGTCTGAATCGCCAGATCAAAGTCCTTCTCCTCCACACCGATGATGATATTGATCTCGTCGCAGCTCTGCGAAATCATACGCACGCTCACGCCAGCCTGGCCAAGCATGCCAAACAGGTGGCCCGAGATGCCGGCACGACCGCGCAGGTTACGGCCGACGGTCGCGATAAGTGCCAGACCCTCGACAACCTCGATCTCGAGCGGCTCGACCTCCTGCTGAATGTCGCCCACGAGCGAGTACAGTGAATCGTGAACGTCCCGCTCCTGCACCACGGCGCCAAAGCGGTCGACACCGGTGGGCATGTGCTCGACGGAAACGTCATAGCGCTCGAACACCGAAAGCGCACGGCGCATAAAGCCGACGCGGGGCTTGGTGCGGTCGCGGGCGACGTTGATGGCGACAAAACCGCGCTTGCCGGTCACGCCGGTAATGATGGGCTCCGCCTCGCCTTCATCAGCCGTCTCGCTAATGATGGTGCCGGGGTCCTGCGGCGCATTGGTGTTCTTGATGACCAGCGGAATGCCTGCCTCGCGCACGGGGAACACGGCTTCCTCGTGCAGGACGCTTGCGCCCATGTACGAAAGCTCGCGCAGCTCCTCGTAGGTAACGCGCGCAATGGGCTGAGCCTCCGGAACAATACGCGGATCCGCAGAATAGAAACCCGAGACGTCGGTCCAGTTCTCGTAAAGGTCGGCGCCCAGGCACTTAGCCAAAATCGAGCCCGAGATATCGCCGCCGCCACGATCGAGCAGCTTGATCTGGCCCTCACGCGTCGCGCCGTAGAAACCGGGCATAACAAAGCCGCCCTGCTGACCGTACTCCTGCACCAGCTCGGAGGTGCGGTTCATGCTGAGCGTACCGTCGTGATGGAACGCAACGACCGTCGCGGCATCCAGGAACGGCAGGCCCAGGTACTCGGACATCAGGCGAGCGGTGAAGTACTCGCCGCGGCTCACGAGCTCCTCGGTAGAGTAGCCGCCCGAGCGGGCGCGCTCGGCAAAGGCCGCGAACTCCTCGCGTATGGGATAGGTGAGCTCCAGCTCGTCAGCGATATCAAAATAGCGCTGACCGATGTCCTCGAGCAGCTCCTCGCACGACACGTGATACTTAACGTGCGCGTTAACCAGGTAGAGCAGGTCGGTCACCTTGGTGTCGCCCTTAAAGCGGCGACCGCAGGCGGAAACCACCACAAAACGGCGGGCAGGGTCGGCATCGACGATGGCCTTGATCTTCTTGAAGTGTTCGGCGTCGGCGACCGACGAGCCGCCAAACTTGGCAATTTTTATCATGGCGTGGAGGTTACCTTTCTAAAAGCCTCTGCAAACCTGTTTTGCGCGCTCTGATACCATGGTTTCACCGATTGGGACCAAGGTATCCGAGGAGCACTGTTATATGGGAACTTATCATAGTACACGAGGACGCACTTTATCATGCTCAAGTAAGGTGGCAATCCGTACCGGCATCGCTCCCGACGGGGGTTTGTTTGTCTCGGACGAGCTTGGCACCCAGCAGGTCGATATCAGCTCGCTTGCTGATAAATCGTACTTTGAAATCGCTCAAAATGTGTTGGGAATGTTACTGAACGATTACACGGACGAAGAAATTTCGGCGTGTGTCGACGAGGCATACCGCGGCACGTTCGCGAGTGAAGAGGTCACGCCTCTCGTCAAGCTCGACGCAGCACCGGGCACCGACGCCCCTCAGACCTATGTGATGGAGCTCTTTGGCGGCCCCACGAGCGCCTTCAAGGACGTCGCCCTGCAGATGCTCCCCCGCCTCATGGCCCGCACCTCCGCCCAGGACGGCGGCGCCGAGCGCATCATGATCGTCACCGCCACGTCGGGCGACACGGGCAAGGCAGCACTCGCCGGCTTTGCCGACGCCCCGGGCACGGGCATCACCGTCTTTTATCCCGAGGGCAAAGTCAGCCGCGTACAGAATCTGCAGATGTCCACTCAGGAGGGCGATAACGTCGCCGTCTGCGGCATCCGCGGCAACTTTGACGACGCCCAGAGCGCCGTCAAGCGCATCTTTGCCGATAAGGAGCTTGCCGAGCGTCTGGAGGCCGCAGGCACGGTGCTTTCGAGCGCCAACTCCATCAACGTCGGCCGTCTGGTACCGCAGGTCGTCTACTACTTTGCCGCCTATGCGCAGCTGTTGCGCGCCGGCGCCATCGAGGCCGGCGACGCCGTGGAGTTCTGCGTACCGACCGGCAACTTTGGCGATATCCTGGCCGGTTACTATGCCAAGCGCATGGGTCTGCCCGTCGCCAAGCTCATCGTCGCGAGCGACAAGAACAACGTGCTGGCTGACTTCCTGAGCACCGGCGTCTACGACCGCAACCGCCCGTTCTTCACGACCATCTCGCCTTCGATGGACATCCTCATCAGCTCTAACCTGGAGCGCATGCTCTACTTCCTGTCCGATGGCGACTGTGAGCTCGTTGCCGGCCTTATGGAGCAGCTGGCGCGGACTGGTCGCTACGAAGTTCCCGCCGACCTGCTGGCAAAGATTCAGAGCGTCTTTGGCTGCGGTTGGGCCAGCGAGGACGAGGTACGCACTGCCATCAAGAGCTGCTGGGACGCGAACGGCTACGTGATCGACCCGCACACCGCCTGCGGCTATCACGTCTTTGAGCAGGTCGCTCCCGCCGAGGGCGCCAAGGCCCGCGTGCTGCTTTCGACCGCCAGCCCCTACAAGTTCCCGCGCGCCTGCTGCGACGCCCTGGGCCTCGACGTTCCCGAGGACGACTTTGAGGCCATGCGCGTGCTCGAGCAGGCAACCAACACGGTTGCCCCGGTCCAGCTCGCCGAGCTCGAGTCCAAGCCCGTCCGCTTCGAAGACGTCTGCGACGTAGCCGACATGGCCAACTACGTAGAGCAGGCTGCAAAAAAGATGGCTACCAACTAAACCCTTACTAGGCGCCGGCGAAAGCCGGCGCACCTTCTTTTATCAGATACTCACCGGGATAATGACGAGCTGACATGCGGGTCTGCCTGTTTAGTTCGTCGCGAGTTCCGCACGAGCCGGAAAGCACTTAATGTGCTTTCCGAGCGAGCCAGGACTGCCCGAGCAGCGAACTAAACAGGCAGACCGCCCAGGAGATTCCCATGATCAAAATCACCGTCCCCGCCACCAGCGCGAACCTAGGCATTGGCTACGACACCCTCGGCATGGCCGTCAGCCTCTACTCGCACTTCACCTTCGAGCGCGCCGACAAGCTCACCATCACGGGCTGCCCCGAGGAATTCCAAAACGAGAACAACCTGGTCTACGTTAGCTTTGTCGATGCACTGGCCGCATGGGGCGAGCCGGCCTTCCCCGTCGCCATCGACATTCAGACTGACGTTCCCGTCGCCCGCGGCCTGGGCTCCAGCTCCACCTGTGTCGTCGCCGGCATTATGGCCGCCGCCGCGCTGACAGGCCACACCGTCGACCGTGCCGAGCTCGTCCGCATTGCCACCGAGGTCGAGGGCCATCCCGATAACGTCGCCCCCGCTATCCTGGGCGGCGCCGTCTGCTCCTTTACGCCGACCGATTCGCTCCCCCAGTGCCTGCGCTACGAGGTGAGCGATCGCTTGCGTTTTATTACCGTGATTCCGCCCTACGAGGTGCATACGAGCGAAGCGCGCAAGGTTGTGCCGCAGGAGATTCCACTCTCCACCGCCGTATGGCAAATGGGCCGCATCGCCGGCATGACGCGCGGCCTGGAAACCGGCGACCTTGACCTGATTGCCGCCGCCAACGACGACCGTATCCAGGAGCCCTATCGCCGCCGCCTCATCCCCGACTACAACGCCGTGCGCGACACCTGCCTTAACGGCGGCGCCAAGACCATCTGGATCAGCGGTTCAGGCTCGACCCTTATGGCGGTGACCGACGACACCATCGTGGCAAAGTTCCTGCAGGTCAAGCTACGCGAACAGTTCCCTAAGTGCGACACGCATATTCTGACGTGCGACACGGAAGGCGCCCAGATCGAATACCTGTAGACATCCTTCCCATTACCTGTCCGGGGCGGTCGGGCTGATAGCCTGCTTTTTATTGGTAGGGGCTCTTGCTAGGTTGGGGCACTTATTAGAGGCAGGCCTCGGCGATGCGCTTTTTGAGTTCGTCGATGCCGGTGCCGGTTTGGGAGCTTGTGATGATTACGTTCTCGGCCGGGACGTTGAGTTGCTTTTTGATGGCAGCTGCCTGGCGGGCCTGCTGGGTGCGGCTGAGCTTGTCGGCCTTGGTGAGGCAGACGATAAAGTTGAACTCGTTGCCCTGCAGATAGTCGATCATGTCATGGTCGAGCTTGCTCGGGTCGTGACGAATATCCACCAGCGACACGACCAGGTTAAAGCTGCGCTCCGAGTCAAAGAAGTCGCCGATAAGTTCTGCCCAGCGGTCACGCTCGGCCTTGGAACGACGGGCGAAACCATAGCCCGGCAGGTCCACAAAGTGCACGTCGTCGGCCTCGAAGAAATTGATGTTGCTCGTCTTGCCCGGCGTGCTCGAAACCTTCACCAGGTTCTTGCGGCCAAAGAGCTTGTTCATAATGGACGACTTGCCCACGTTGGAGCGGCCAACAAAGCTCACCTCGGGACAGGTGGACTCGGGGATCTGCGAAACCTTGCCGTAGCTGGCGACGAACTTGGCAAGCTGGTAGTTAATGGAATCGGCCATGGACACTCCTTGGTCGTAGGATCTTGCAAAAAACGCGCTATTGCGCAGCGGCAATGCGTCGAACGATATCGAGCGTGATATCGCTTGCGGCACGCGCATACTCGAACAAATCGAACTCGCGGTCGCAAATCGCATCATACGCCTCGTCACAATTATCGCTGATAGCACGCAGCACCAGGCAATCGACACCATTTTTGGTTGCGACATGGGCAATTGCCGCGCCCTCCATGCCGACACAATCGGCATGCGTCGCCTCGATGGCATCATTGCGCATAGCGGCGCCCGTCACAAAGCGGTTACCCGTGGCAATCGTGCCGACCAGGAACTGCTTTGCACCCTCGTTCGAAGCGGTCTCATTTGTCGAAGCATCAACAAACCCACGCTCAGCAAGCACATCGGCGGCAATATCGACCAGCGCAGGCGTCGAGACAAACTCCTCGAGCCCCGGTGCAGACTCGGCGATAAGCGCGGTATCGGTATCTAGATAGCGCAGGCATTTGCCAATGACGACATCGTCGATATGGAGCTTGGGATTCAGGCCACCTGCGATACCAGAAAACACAACTGCCTGTGGAGCATACTTGCTAATGAGGTGCTGTGTTGCGGCGGAAGCGTTTACCGTGCCCATACCCGCCGTCGTGGCGACAATCGACAGGCCGTCGAGCCCGCCGGTCACAACGTTCAAGCCCGCCTCCTGTACCATGCAAACGTTGCTCAACTCTTCCTTAATCTGCATGATCTCTTTTTCGAGCGCACCGATAATCGCGATGGTAGCCATGCCATTCCCCAAACCTATACGAAATTCTCAACCACGGTATGGTACCAGCATTTTGTTTGACCTCGTCAAACGAACACGTTAGGCCAGCGCAGCTCGGGTATCAAAGAATGTCTTAGCAATCGCAGCCACCAGCTCGCTCGAGCGATCGCTCCATGGCATCGATGTCATGATACTCATAATGTAGGTGTCGCCATCGACATCGATGAGGCCCGCATCGCATGTCGAATAGCAACCATCCTCGCTAATCCAGCCGGCCTTGTTGCGCACCAGGGCTTGGTCGTCCGCAATGCCGTCGCGGATAAAGGACCGGGTCGTAGAGGCCAGAAGATCCGATAGCCATTGCGACGTCTCGGTATCACGGCTCAAATACTCGCTCATCTCGCGCCACAACTTGGCCGAGGTGCGCGGGCAATAGGTGGGAAAATCACTCATCGGATCGAGTGCGGTATCGTAATCGATGCCAAGACTGGCAATCCAATCCTCGTAACCGACACGGTCAAACGTCGCGCGTAACGCAATAAACGAATCGTTGTCCGAATTAACGATCGCGGCCTCGATCAGGTCGCGCACCGTCTGCCAACCCATGTTGTAGCCACCATAGGTGCCAAGGGAATCATCGAGTGAAACCTGACCCGTCTCGACCAGAAATTCGCAGATGTACAACGCATAGAGCGCCTTGTAGCTACTCGCGCCGTAAACCTCGACATCGGGGTTATACGTCACGCCCTTGCCGCTTGACAGGTCGTAGAACACCACGCCCACATCGCCTAGCCCCTGCGCCCGACTCAGGGCATCCTGGAGCAAGGCAAGGCTCTCATCCTCCAAGGTAGGAGTCTTGTTATCCACCAACGAGAAGGCCTGAACGGTATCACCCGAAGGGATATCGTTGAAGTCCGCCTTCGAAAGTCTCGTCTTGAGATCTGCCGACGCTTTGGACTTTGAAACCTTCTCGTTTTGCGTCTGTACCGTTGACGCATCTGAGTGTGCCATTCGCTCCGACGCGTAGGTTTTGGCGGTAATTCCGAGGATAATAATCGCCAACGTTAGCATCCCAATGGCGGCAATCTTCGTCACGCGGACGCGAGCGTCGGCAAGGCCACGCGAAGATGTGCCCTTCGTCTCATATCTGCTGCTATGCTGCGGCATATACTCGTCCCGCGATGCGTTATTTCGCACGTGGTCTCCTGACTGCTACCGTTTTATATACGAGCAGCATAATACCGAGCAGGCATTTCTTTCCAAAGATATTCAGCGGCGTTTAAGGCGTCTTTAAAGAAACCACAAGCGTATTTATCCAAATGGCGCGATTCTGTTGCGCATCTCCGCCCAAAACGCAGTTGCGGTGGAATAGTTCCTATTTGGGCGGCATAAGCCGAAAAACAAGAACTATTCCACCGGAACTTGACGGAGCTCTTTGGCAATCAACTTGGTGCCCAGGGGCACTCATTTAAGTCTGTCCCCAATGAGTGCCTTTGGGGAGCGAAAATGGCTCGCTAGCCGATAGCGTTTTTGAGTTCCGCGCGACGCTTTTTCATGCCCGTCATGACGGCGTTGCGCAGCTCGGGCATGCGCGCGGTATCCATCTGTGGAACGCCCTCGAGCTTATAGGGAATGCCCAATTGCTCATACTTGACGACACCCATCGTGTGATACGGCAGCATTTCCAGGCCCACCACGTTGTGCCATGGAGCGATGAGGCGGCCGAGCGCCTCGCACTCCTCAACCGTATCGGTAATGCCGGGCACCACCACGTGGCGGATAACGACCTTAATCTTGCGACGGGCAAGCTCATCACCAAACGCCAGAATGCGTGCGGGATCGCAACCGGTCAGCTTTTTATGCTCAACGGGATCGGCATGCTTGATGTCGAGCAGCACCATGTCGGTCTCGTTGAGAACAGTATCGAACTTCTCGGGATGGTTGGGGTCAAACGCATAGCCGCAGCTGTCGAGGCAGGTATGCACGCGGCCATCGGGGTTGTTGTGCATTGCACGGAACAGGTCGGCTAAAAACGCGGGCTGCAAGAGCGGCTCGCCGCCGGACACCGTAATACCGCCGCTGCGGTAAAACTCATGGTTGCTCTGGAACTCGTCCATCAAGTGCTCGACGGTCACCATGGTGCCGCCGCTAACCGACCAGGTATCGGGGTTGTGGCAATACGCACAGCGCATGGGGCAGCCCTGAACAAACACCACAAAGCGGATGCCGGGTCCATCGACCGTTCCCATCGTCTCAATCGAATGTACGCGGCCCAGGGCAAACGCAGAGTCCTCGGGACGAGCGTCCACACCCTCGAGCGTCATCTCAGCCATTCCCGCTACCTTGCCTCTCATTGGTTTTAGCTACATAAATGCCAGAATCATTCTAGCCCATACGCATGATGGCGAAACGGTTTAGCGGTCAATTGGGTTGTCCTATTTGGCCCTACGCAAGAGCGGCGGGAAGGTTATCGCAACCCGCCCGCCGCTGAGGCAATAGAAATCGATAGACGCCAGACCTTACGCCTTAAGCGTGAGCACCGCACCGAAGGCGGTCGGGCCGCAATGGCTCGAGATGACACCGCCGACCTGAGTCCAGGTAACGTCCTTAAAGCCCAGGTCGTGCGCATAGACTTCCATGTCGTCGCGCAGCTCCTGGGAAAGGCCTACCGAATACGCCAGGCCAATATGCGAGTAGTCAATCTCGCCCTTCGCAACCATGTGGTCAATAAAGGCGCGGGCGCACTTGAGCATAGAGCCGCGGAACTTCTTGGTTGCCACGAACTTGCCGCCCGTTACCTCAATGCAGGGCTTAATCTTGAGCAGATGGGCACCGAGGAATGCCACGTTGGATAGACGACCGCCCGCCTTAAGGAAGGCTAGGTCAGTAGGAACAAAGCCCAGCAGCACACGGTCCATGACGGAATTCGTAAATGCAAAGATTTCGTCGACGGTGGCATCGGGGTGAGCCTCGATGTATTTGGCGGTCTCGACGGCAACAAGCGACTGGCCCACCGAGACAAAACGCGTGTCCATGGAGTAGACGTAGTCGCGACCCTTGGCGGCAATCTTAGAAGACTGGTGTGAGCAGGTCGTGGCCTCGGAATACGCAAGGTGCAGAATAGTCGCATCGGGCTGCTCGGCATGGATGCGATCGTACACGTGCGCAAAATCTGCCGGCGCGCAGCCGCTGGTCTTGGGCATCACGCCAAACTCGTTGCAGCGCGAATAAATCTCGAGCGGATCGATCGAGCCGTCCTCGACGGTCTCGTCACCAATCGTGACATGCATAGGTACGCGCACGATACCGTAGCGTTCGCAGAGCTCCGGCGTCACATCCGAACCAGACTCAACCACGATTACGTACTTGCCCATTATCATCACGACCCATCTCAACATTGGCTTTTCAACACATGGCACGCGCCGCCGCACTGTTGCACAACGGCGTCCAAGCGCCAAAGAGACGCCGCCCCTTGCGCACAACAAAGGACAGCGTCTCCCTGGAAAAACTCCGTGCTAATCTGAGATTCTACACGGTTTATTACTAAGTGTTACTTACTCCGCAAACGGTCGCTATACGCGATAAACGGTAGTTCGCTGCGGCAACTGCGACACATTCCGCCCAGCAAGTCCAATCGTGCTCCACACACGGTTAATGCGCGAGGCGGTAGAAATTCATCGATGCCGCGCCCTCGGCGTGCAGCTCCATCGCCGGAACCGCCGGCGAATAGGTACGGCTCGTAAGTGCCGCCTCGCCGCCATTTGCAAAAATCTCGACCATCGTAGTGTCCGAAAGCACGCGCAGGTCGCGAAGCTCGCTGAGCTCAATCGACCTCTGGTCGCGCCCATAGCCTTCGTCACCCATGTCGAGGGTAAGCATCCCGTCTGCATAGCGCACAAAGACACCCTTGCGGATTTCGAGCTCGACCATCTTGGCGCCCTCGCAGGAAACCACAAGATCAAACAGGCGGCCCGGCTCCTCAACGGTTTCACCGCCTATCGCGCGAACGCAGTCACCGCGCATCCTCTCAATCTCGTGCGCCGGCCGCTGGCAGAGCTTACCATCGCGTATGCTCAGCTCTCGCGGCACCGTCAACGCGCACTGCCACCCGCGCGCCACCGTCGGGTTTTCTGCCGTCGCGTCGGGGCAACCCGACCATCCGATCATCAAACGCCGGCCTGCAGTATCCTCAAAGGACTGCGGAGCATAGAAATCAAAACCGGCATCGACCATCGGGGGCATGCCCTGCCCGACGATTTTAAAGCTCGGCGCCTCCCAATCGGCCTCGATGGAGAACCACACGCACTGATGCGGATTGCGGTAATGCCAACCATCGGCAGGCACACCCTGCGGACAGCAAACGAGAATAAGCTCGCCATCGAGCTCAAACAGATCGGGGCACTCCCACATAAAGCCAAACTTCTCGTCCAACTCAATGCGCGTCGCATAGCTCCAGTCCTCAAGATTGCGCGAGGTATAGACAAGCACGCACCCGCGATCGTCTTTCGTACGAGCGCCGAGAACCATGTAGTAGATACCGTCGTGTTCAAGGATCTTGGGGTCGCGCACGTGCGTACCGATATCGTCGGGGTAATCGACCGGCCCAACAGCTATGCGCTTCTCGCCCAATTCGTCGGGATTCTCGGCAACCATATGAATCTGGTTTTGCTCACGGCCCGTCAACACGTAGTCGTAATCATCGCGGTCAAAATGCTTAACGTTGCCGGTATAGAAGTAGTGAATCTTGCCATCACGTACAAAGGCAGAACCAGAATACGCTCCACTCGAATCCAAATCGGAATCGGGGAACAACACGGGGCCGCGATTCTCGTACGTCACAAAATCCTTTGTCGTCAGATGGTTCCAAAGCACTGGACCGCCATGCGCAGCATCGAACGGATCGTATTGATGATAGATGTGATACGTATCACCAATCTGAACCAAACCGTTGGGGTCGTTGAGCCAGCCAAGCTCAGGCTCCACATGGAACAAAAGCCTATCGGGGTCGGACGCGATGCGAGCCGCCGTCTCATCCTGTCCAGCTCGCCACTGCTCATAGTCCGCACGCATCACCTTGTTTTTTTGATTAAACATCGCCATTGACCTTCTCGTCTATGGGAAAGGACGCTCGACTCACACGAGCCGAACGCCCTTCCTCAAATGGACTTATCCTCAGATTACGCTGAACGGCTCAACTAGAAGCTGACATCGAAGCCAGCGCCAGCGCCCTCTTCATCAGTGGTCGGCACGCCCTTTGCCTTGTTGTAGGCAAAGATCAAGACGATCGGCACGATAAAGGCGATGAGATTGCCAGCCACATACCACATGAGCGTCTCGGGCGTGACGATGAGCAGGCCAAGCACGCCGGTCAGACCCTGACCGATGGCGCGCACCTCAAAGAGCTTCACGAAGGCACCGCCGCAGCCTGCACCGATGCAAGCGCAGATGAACGGGATGATCGAGTAGCGCATGTTTGCAGCGAAGATAGCGGGCTCGGAGATTCCGACCAGCGTCGGGATAAAGGACGACATGCAGATGTTGCGCTCTTTGGAATGCTTCTTATGAATGAGGTACATGCCGATGGCGCCGCCGCCCTGGGCGATAATGGAAACCGACCAGATGGCCTGGATGTAGTTGAAGCCAGTCGTGGCGACGAGGTTTGCCTCGATACCCTGGATGAACTGATGCGTACCGGTAACGACAAGCGGCTGCAGGAACGCGGCGAAGACAAAGGCACCAAAGACGCCCATCCTGTTGTACAGGATATCGATTACGCCGCCGAGGACGTCGCCGATCAGGTTGCCGAGCGGGCCGAACACGGTGAACAGGGCGACGTTAGCAAGAATCAGGGTAACGGTCGGGACAAAGACGAACGAAACGACCTCGGGGATGTACTTCTGGGCAATCTTTTCGACCTTGGCCATAAACCAGGCAGTCAGGATTGCAGGGAACACGCCACCCTGGAAAGCAACCATGGGAATGGAGAGCGGACCAAAGTTCCAGTACTCAGCACCCGTCGGGTCCATAACGAACGTGTTGCGGTTCATAAGGCTCGGGTGAACCATGACGATACCGACGAGGATGCCCAGAATCGGGTTACCGCCAAAACGCTTCACCGCGCTGTACATAACCAGGACAGGCAGGTAGTCAAACGTGGTGGCGATAATGGCAAAGAAGCTTGCGAGGTTCTTGAGGAACTCGCTGTGATCGGCAAGGCTGCCCTCCATGCCAAAGAGGCCGTTGGCAACGATCAGCGACTTAAGGCCGATGATGATAGCGGCGCCGACGAAGGCGGGAATGATGGGGATAAAGATGTCCGAGAATACCTTGAGGACCGAGAAGAACTTGCCCTTCTTGTCCGCCTCGGCGCCCTTGACCTCGGAAGCACTGATCTCCTTAACGCCCGTCAGAGCCATAAACTCATCGTAAACCTTGTTGACGGTACCGGTACCGAAGATGATCATGAGCTGGCCGCTGTTGTACAGCACGCCCTTGACGCCATCGATGTTCTCGAGCTCGGCCTTGTTGTATTTGCTCGTATCCTTGAGCACCAGACGCAGACGGGTCACGCAATGCGTGGCGCCCTCGATGTTCTCCAGTCCGCCGACGTTGTCGACGACTTGCTGGGACACTGCCTTGTAGTCCATGTTCCTCTCCATTCCTTTTCTAAATCATAAAACGGTTCGTTGCCGCTACAGAGACGCGATCGTTGCGTTTGCGCACTTGAGCGCACCGTCGGTGACGGTAAGCGCCACACCCTGGCCCTGCTTGTTGCAGAAGCGAGCGTTGAGCGCAACATCATCGACAAAGATGGTCGCGATGTCGTCGTCGACGACCAGACGCACATGGTGAGTGCCCTCGCCCTTAAAGAACAACGGACGCTCGAGGCCCATGTTGTTGACCTGGAACCACGGATACTGGGGGGCCGCCGTAAACTCGAGTTTGCCCTCACGCAGGTTGGCGCGGAACTCATAGGCAAGACCGGACTCGGCGTCCTCGGCAAGCTTCACCGAGAAGCCGGCAGCGTCACCGGCGAGCTCGATGTCGGCGTCGAGCATATAGGTAGAACCGGCATCCGCGGCGAGCACCTGCTCGACCTTGCCCGACTCGCACGAAAGCTCAAAGGCCTCGACTGCCTTAGCCTCGCCAAAGGCGCCAAGCATGCTGTCGGGAAGCTTGGTGCCGAGCGTTCCGTCGGCACGCTGAACGATCTCGAGAGGCATAAAAGTGCCACCCCACAGGTAAGAGCTGGGGTCGCCGCCCTCGTCGCGCGTAGGAACCCAACCAAAGAGAACGCGGCGCTCGCCGTCAAATGCGGTACGTGCAGCATAGTACGCGCGGCCATCGAAGGAATCGTCCGCAGGAGTGATCCAAGGACCGTTGATAGAGCGAGACATGCGGTAACGGGTCTTGTTGCCATCACTGTACTCAGAGAACACCAGATACCACCAGTCGCCCATCTTAAAGAGATCAGGCATCTCGAACATGGTGTACAGGCCCGGATTCCACCAGTCGCCCTGGAACTCCCAGGTATCCAGGTCCTTGGAGGTGAACTTGACCAGACGACCGGTCATCAGACGCTTGTCCTCGCCCACACGCGTGCCGAGGATGAGCATGTACTCTTCGTTCTCCTCATCCCAAAGAACAAAGGGATCGCGCCAGTTGCGGTCATCGTAACCCTCCTGGGGCGGAAGCAGCGTCTCGGCGATGTTCTTCTCCCACTTGACGGCGTCGTCACTCGTTGCGTGAAGAAGAACCTGCTTCATCAAGCGCGCGCGAACCTTATCGCGATTGCAACCAGTGTAGAGCGCATGGTACTTGTCGCCCACCTTAAACACTGTGCCGGCATAAACATACTGGTCGACTTCCTCGTCGCCGCCACGCTCAAGGCTCTCACCAAAGTCCTTGTAGTTGACGAAATCCTTGGTCGTCGCGAGTGCCCAGCCAAACGGCTCTCCGAAAGGTCCGGGGTTACGCGTGTCACGCTGATGATAGAGATAGAACGTGCCGTCCTCGCCGTACGGCATGATGTCGCCTACCCAAATTCCCTCAGGCTGGTAATAAACCTTGTGCATCCGAGACTTCCTTTCCCACAAGATACTAACTCGGTACAACTGCAAGATATGTCAATCGTTTTCATATGTCAAACGTTTTCACATCAATACGTCTTTTCGCAGTTCCAGTCGTCGGCAAACGGTTGACATATGCCGGCGAACGGTCATCAGAAGCGTTCGAGGGATTCTTTTGGCTCGGAATGAACTAGGCGGTTTTGCCCTCGATAAGTTCGACGGGAAGCTTGATATTCGATTCGGGCTTTTCACCGTTAACAAGAGCGATGATGGATTGCGCCGCGAGCTCTCCGATGCGATCGATATCTTGACGTACGGTTGTTAAGTCAGGCATAAACGTCATAGTGCGGCGGGCGCCATCCGCGCCCACGACCTTAATATCATCCGGAGCGCTCAAGCCGCGCTGCTTCATAACGTTGAGGCAGATGGCCGCCATCGTGTCGTCTCCCGCAAAGATGCCGTCAATATCGGGGTTCTCATCGAGGATCTTCGCAACGACCGCACTCTTTTCGTCGTCGGACTTAACGAACTCGACCTCACGGACAAGCGCGGGCAAACCGGCCTGCTCCACAACATCGTAGTAGGCATCGGTACGCTTATTGGCAGGCATACGCATGCGGCTATTGTTGCGCAGGCACAAGATACGCGAACACCCGTCATCGATCAGGCGACGCGTGGCAAGTTCGCCGATGCTATAGCTGTCGCTCGCAATCTGAACAGAGGCCTCGCCAAGGTCGCAGTCGATACCAACCAGGCTCAAGCCCATCTCGGCATACGCCTCGGCACCGATATTGAGGGAGTTGACGATGACGCCGTCGACCATATTGCGGCGGAGCATGTCAATATAGGAACGCTCAAGATCAGGTCGATTGGCGCTGTTGCACAGCAACATCTTAAAGCCGTTTTCCGCCAACGTGCGCTCGACCGCCTGCACAACCTGAGCATGGAACGGGCTGCTCACAAAGGGAACGATCATGCCGATAAGGTTCAGGCGACCGTTGAGCATGGCACGGGCGATATCGTTGGGCGTATAGTTGATGCGCTCCATCGCGGCATGGACCTTATCGCGGGTTTCTTGGCTAATATAGCCGCGATTATTAAGCACGCGAGATACCGTAGTGGGCGAAACCCCCGCCACCGCTGCAACTTCCTTGATGCCAGGCTTAGCAGAATCCTTAGAACGAGCGCCCTCGCGAGCCATAGCACCCTCCCCCATCAACATGTCATACGTTTACATACGAACAAAGCATACCCCAACAACAGCGGGAAGACGGTAACAGTACAAGTAAGTAAACGACTCATCCAAATAATTAGGAGAGTTTCGCCTAAAGGGTGACTACACAGGACCCCGCCGGGGCTGCTTGGGCTATCTCCCAAAATATTCCGCAGGACGCAAGAAGCCCTCGCCGCACGAAGTGCGCAGCGAGGGTTTCTTGCATGTCCGAGGACGTTTTGGAAAGTAACCCAAAGCGGCCCGGCGATCCTGCGGGAGTTGAGTCCCTTTAGAACTTGTCGTGGAAGGTACGCGCAATGACCTCGTCCTGCTGCTCCTTGGTGAGCGTGTGGAAGTTCACGGCATAGCCGGAAACGCGGATGGTCAGCTGCGGGTACTTCTCGGGGTGAGCCTGAGCGTCGAGCAGCGTCTCACGGTTGAAGACGTTGATGTTCAGGTGGTGGCCACCCTTCTCGGCGTAAGCGTCGAGCATGTGGACCAGGTTATCGGCCTGAGTCTCGGAAACTTCAGAAACCTTCATAATGTGTCTCCTTCGATTAATAGGCGCCGGCCGAAACCGGCGCACTAATCAGTACTCGTTATTGTTAGTATAGCACTAACAATAGTTACTCGCCCAGCTGATCAAGGTCGATATCGCCAAAGAACACCTGGTCCTCCTTGCCGAGCGCACTCGGGATGATGGAGAAGGTGTTGGAGATGCCGTCCTGAGCATCGCGGAACGGGAGCTTGGAAACCGAAGACAGCGAAGCGATGGCGCCGTGGCTATCGCGCTTGTGCATGGGGTTAGCACCCGGGGCGAACGGCTGGCCAGCCTTGCGGCCGTCGGGCGTGGAGCCGGTCTTCTTACCGTACACGACGTTGGAGGTAATGGTCAGAACCGAGGTCGTGGGCACGGAGTTGCGGTAGGTGTCGTTCATGCGGATGTACTCCATGAACTGGTGCACAACGTCGTGAGCAATCTGGTCGACGCGGTCGTCGTCGTTACCGTACTTGGGGAACTCGCCCTCGGTCTCGAAGTCGACGATGATGCCGTTCTCGTCACGGACGGGGTGAACCTTGGCGTACT
Organism: Collinsella sp.; assembly: GCA_048472015.1. Classification (GTDB taxonomy): domain Bacteria; phylum Actinomycetota; class Coriobacteriia; order Coriobacteriales; family Coriobacteriaceae; genus Collinsella. Next base: position 18,109 of record DBGAZC010000104.1, read on the forward strand.
TGATGGCGGACAGGGAGTCAGCCACGACGGAAAGGCCAGCGATGCCCGTAGCGAACCAGCGGTGCACGTGCTTGTCGTGCAGAGCCATCTGGATGCGCTCGTAGCAATACTTGTCGTGCATGTAGTGAATGATGTTCAGCGAGTTGACGTACACGCCAGCGAGCCACTTCATCATGTCGTTGTACTTGGCCACAACGTCGTCGTAATCGAGCGTATCGCCCTCGACGGCGCGATACTTGGGGCCGACCTGCTTCTTGGAGACCTCGTCAACACCGCCGTTGAGTGCGTAGAGCAGGCACTTGGCAAGGTTGGCGCGGGCGCCGAAGAACTGCATCTCCTTGCCGATGCGCATGGAGGACACGCAGCAGGCAATGCCGTAGTCGTCGCCGTGATAGACGCGCATGAGGTCGTCGTTCTCGTACTGGATCGAGGAGCTGGCGACGGAAGTCTTGGCGCAGAACTTCTTGAAGTTCTCGGGCAGACGGGTCGACCACAGAACGGTCATGTTGGGCTCGGGGCTGGTACCCATGTTCTCGAGCGTGTGCAGGTAGCGGTAGCTCATCTTGGTAACGAGCGTACGGCCGTCAACACCCATGCCGCCGATGGACTCGGTGACCCACTGCGGGTCGCCGGTGAACAGGGCCTGGTACTCGGGAGTACGGGCGAACTTGACCATGCGGAGCTTCATGATGAAGTGATCCACGAACTCCTGGATCTGCTCCTCGGTGAAGGTACCGTTGGCAAGGTCGCGCTCAGCATAGATGTCGATGAACGTAGAGGTACGGCCGATGGACATAGCGGCGCCGTTCTGCTCCTTGACGGCAGCAAGGTAGGCGAAGTACATCCACTGGATGGCCTCCTGCGTGTTGGTAGCAGGGTTGGAAATGTCGAAACCATAGGTCTCGGCCATCATCTTGAGCTCGCCGAGGGCGCGGATCTGCTCCTGCAGCTCCTCACGATCGCGGATGTTGTCGGCGGTCATGACCGTCGGGGTGGAAGCCTTCTGGGCCTCCTTGTCCTTAATCAGGTAGTCGACACCGTACAGGGCGACACGACGGTAGTCGCCGATGATGCGGCCGCGGCCATAGCCATCGGGCAGACCGGTGATGATGTGAGCCGAGCGGCAAGCACGCATCTCGGGGGTGTAAACATCGAAGACGCCGGCGTTGTGGGTCTTGCGCTCGAAGGTGTAGCGCTCGACAACGTTCTCGTCGACCTTGTAGCCGTGCTGGCTGGCGGCCTGGCAAGCGATGCGGATACCGCCGTTGACGTGCAGAGCGCGCTTGAGCGGCTTGTCGGTCTGGAGGCCGACGATGGTCTCCTTCTCGCGGTGGGCGTTATCGATGTAGCCAGCGGGGTGGCTCACGATACCCGTGACGGTCTTGGTGTCCATATCGAGGACACCACCCTGCTCGCGCTCCTTAAGCAGCAGGTCGAGAACCTCGCCCCACAGCTCCTTGGTACGCTCGGTCGGACCTACGAGGAACGACTCGTCGCCCTCGTAAGGGGTGTAGTTCTTCTGGATGAAGTCTCGGACGTCAACCTCTCCCGTCCAGATGCCTTCCTTGAAGCCTTCCCATGCCTCCTGCATTGTGTAACCACGCTCCTAGTTACGTGTAATGCGGCGCTCTCTCACACCGCTGCTTATTGAATTCTTGAATTATCGGCTTGCACTACCGGCTTCTTCCGTTCTTCACCACACGTTGGTACAGGGAAAAACGTTTGTCCACCTTGGAACTGCAACCCAAAACCCAAGATTTCACCCGTTTGAGAAGGATAACATAGCCACCCCCTTCATCAGGGCTGTTATATGTTTCTTTTTTTATACCATTAGGGCGTTTTTAACAAATCCGCAGGAAATGCGAGCGCGAGCAACTACCGTTCACCGATTTGTTTGGTATTTTTCCTTGCCTTTGTACGACGTTCGCTCTAGCTGTTATGCCAGCTTTAGCAGAGTAAAGTGCCTCTGAGTAGGCTTTGGGACATGCCTTACGATCTACCCCTTACTTTGCTGATACCGACGGTGTACGGAGGTCGCCTAAAGGTTGTTTTCTAGGCATGACCCAAAATCTACCGTATAGGGTGCGCGTGCAAGGGTATCATCTTTCACCGAAAACAGTTTCTAGTGTTAGGGGTTTTCGGTGGAAGATACCGATTTCCATGAGCTTGGACGTCAGCTCCTTACTGAGTTTGGCGGCATTCACCAGCGCGTTTCGCGCTTTGTGGACAAAGCTCTCAGCGGCGAGATGGCCGTCATGCGCGCCCTCATGCTCGCTGGCGGTTCGCTCACGCCGAGCGAACTCGCCGATCGTGCCTGGGTCTCGAGCGCCCGCATCGCCAATATCTTGCGCGCCCTCGAGGCCAAGGGTTGGATTGAGCGCGAGCACTCAAAGACCGACCGTCGTCGCGTACACGTCATAGTGACCGACAAGGGATTCCAGGATCTCGAAATCAAACGCCGGGAATTCGAGGAGCGCACCGCGGCTTTCCTCGAGCAGCTCGGCGAAACAGATACCCAAGAGATGGTGCGCCTTCTAAGACGTGCCAACGAAATTATCGACCGCAATCAAGAAAGGAGAGATGCCGAGTGAGGATTCTCAAGCTCTTTAAAAAGCATGTCCTGGCACTGTTCGCAGCTATCGTACTTATCGTAATCAGCTGCAACGCCGACCTGGCGCTGCCTACCTATATGAGCGACATCGTCGACGTGGGCGTGCAGCAAGGCGGCATCGCCTCGCCCGTGCCCGACACCATTCGCGCCGAATCGCTCGACGACCTCGAACTCTTTATGCGCGCCAAGGACGCCAAAGCTGTGGAGGCCGTGTTTGGCAAGGCAGACAAGAACGGCATTCGAACGTACAAGGGCACCGAGGAAGAGCGTGCCGACGGCAGCAAGATTGCCGACATTATGAGCCTGCCCGAGACCGTCGTCCTTTCGCTCAACCAGGGCATCGACGCCGACTCCATGGGAGACATGACCGGCGCGTCCAGCGAGAAAGACAGCGACGCCGCTCAGGCCATGCCCACGCCCGAGCAAATGGCAGCGATGACGCCCGAGCAGCTCGCCGAGATGCAGCAGAAGGCCGCAGCGGCGCAGAATATGCAAAAGCAGATCGACGCCGACGGCGGCAAGATCACCATGAAGAGCCTGCGCCTGGGTGTCGAGGGCGGTCTGGTAGACCAAAGCAAGCTCGTCGAGGGCGCCAACGAAATGGCGGACAAAATGGGCTCCATGTCGGGCTCCATCGTCACCCAGCGCGCCGTGAGCTATGTACAGGACGAGTACAAGGCGCAGGGCATCGACCCCGCCGACGTGCAGAACGCCTACCTGGGCCGCATGGCGACCACGATGTTTGGTCTGTGTCTGGTGTCGCTGGTCGCCACCATCCTGACCGGTGCCGTGGCTTCGCGCACCGCCTGCTCCATCGCACGCGACCTGCGCCGCGAGACCTTCAACAAGGTTATGCACTTCTCGCCAGCCGAGGTGGGCAAGTTTAGCCAGGCCTCGCTCATCACCCGCTGCACCAACGACATTCAGCAGATTCAGATGGCCGCAACCCTGTTTATCCGCATGTGTCTGATGGCGCCCGTCATGGGCATCGTCGCCGTCATGCGCGTCCTGGCCAACCACACCGGCCTGGAGTGGACCATCGCCGTGGCCATCATCGCGGTCTCGGCCGTCGTCGGCGTGCTTATGGGCCTCACTATGCCCAAATTCAAAAAGATGCAGAGCTTTGTGGACCGCGTGAACCTTACCGCCCGCGAGCTGCTCGACGGCCTTATGCCTATCCGCTCGTTCAACCGCGAGGAGCATGAGCTCGAGCGTTTTGACAAGGCTTCGCTCGACCTGATGACCACGCAGCTCTACACCAACCGCGCCATGAGCTTTATGATGCCGCTCATGATGCTGGTCATGAATTGCATCACCGTGCTTATCGTCTGGTTTGGCGCGCAGGGCGTGTCCGACGGCGTGATGCAGGTCGGCAACATGATGGCGTTTATCTCCTACACCATGCAGATCGTCATGGCGTTTATGATCCTCACCATGGTTTCGGTCATCCTGCCCCGCGCCGAGGTCGCAGCCGAGCGCGTGGAAGAGGTCATCACCTGCCCCACGAGCATCAACGACCCCTCATCGCCCAAACTGCCCGCGACCAGCGCGTCACGCGGTGAGCTCACCTTCCGCGACGTGAGCTTCCAGTATCCCGATGCCCGCGCCGATGTCATCAGCGGCGTGAACTTCACCACGCATGCCGGTCAGATGCTCGGCATCATTGGCTCCACGGGCTCGGGCAAGTCCACGCTTGTACAGTTGATTCCGCGCCTGTACGACGTCACAGGCGGCAGCATTTCGCTCGACGGCATCGACGTGCGTGACATGACCCTTTCCGAGCTACGCCGCCGTATTGGTTATATCCCGCAGCAGGGTCGCCTGTTCTCGGGCACCGTCGAGAGCAACCTCAAGTTTGCCGGCGATATGGTGAGTGACGAGGATATGCGCCAGGCGGCACGCGTCGCCCAGGCGGAGGACTTTATCGCCGGGCGCGAGGGCGGCTACGACTCCCCCATCAGCCAGGGCGGATCCAATGTCTCGGGCGGCCAGCGCCAGCGCCTGGCCATCGCCCGCGCGTTGGCCAAAAAGCCCGAGGTCGTGGTGTTCGATGACTCGTTTAGTGCCCTCGACTACAAGACCGACGCGCGCCTGCGCGAGGAGCTGGCCAAAAACGTTACCGACGCCGCACTCGTGGTCGTGGCCCAGCGCATCGCGACCATCATGCACGCCGACCAGATTATCGTGCTCGACGACGGCCACGTGGTGGGCACTGGCACACACGAGGAGCTGCTGCACAGCTGCCCGGCGTACCTGGAGATCGCACAGTCGCAGCTTTCCGCCGAGGAGCTGGGGCTTACCCAAGAAGAAATTGCAGCCGTCACGGAAGGAGGCGAGCGCTAATGGCAGACGAGACCAAGACTCAGATTCCCAAGCCCACCCGCCGGCGCGGTCCTATGGGCCGTATGGGTGGCATGGGCCGCGGCGAAAAGGCCAAGGACTTTAAAGGCACCATGAGGCAGCTGCTCGGCTATATCGGCCAGCACAAGATTGCCGTGTTTGCTGCCGTCGCCTTTGCCGTGTGCTCGGTCATCTTTAACATTGTGGGGCCCAAGGTGCTCGGCCAGGTTACCACCAAACTGTTCGAAGGCCTGGTTGCCAAGGTCAACGGCACCGGCGACGTCGACTTTGACTGGATCGCCAAGACGCTCGGCTTTTTGCTCTGCCTGTATCTGGCAAGCTCTGTTTGCAGCCTCATCCAGGGCTGGCTCATGACCGGCGTCACGCAAAAGATCTGCTATCGCATGCGCAAGGAGATCGCCGCCAAGATCGCTGTCGTTCCAATGAGCTACTTCAACGGCCACAGCAAGGGCGACGTGCTCAGCCGCATCACCAACGACGTCGATACGCTGGGTCAGTCGCTCAACCAGAGCGTGACACAGCTCATCACGTCGGTGACGCAGATTATCGGCGTGCTCGTCATGATGCTTTCGATCAGCCTGCCGCTTACCGGCGTCACCGTGCTCACGCTGCCGGCCGCCGCGATTATCCTGACCGTGATGATTCACTTCTCGCAGCCGTACTTCCGCGAGCAACAGCAGGTTCTGGGCGCCGTCAACGGCATTATCGAGGAGGACTTTGCCGGCCAGAACGTCATTCAGGTGTTCGACCGCGCCGAGGCCTCGATTGAAGAGTTCGACCGTCAAAACGACCGTCTCTTTATTAGTGGCTGGCGCTCGCAGTTCCTGTCGGGCCTGATGATGCCGCTTATGAGCTTGGTGGGCAACATGGGCTACGTGGGCGTCGTCGTGGTGGGCGCGCAGCTCGCGCTGACCGGCAATGCCACGCCCGGCGACATCCAGAGCTTTATCCAGTACGTTCGAAACTTTACGCAACCCGTGCAGCAGCTGGGCAACGTGAGCAACACGATGCAGTCGATGGCCGCCGCCACCGAGCGCGTGTTTGAGTTCCTGGCCGCGCCCGAGGAGGAGCAGAAGGCCGACGCGCAGATTCCCGAGAAGCGCCCCGGCCACGTGGTGTTTGACCATGTCAAGTTTGGCTACACGCCCGACAAGACCATCATCCACGACTTTAGCTGCGAGGCGCAGCCCGGCCAGACCATCGCCATCGTCGGCCCCACCGGCGCCGGCAAGACCACGCTCATTAAGCTGCTGCAGCGCTTCTACGACGTGGACGGCGGCTCGCTGCGTGTCGAGGGCGTCGATGTGCGCGACTGGGACCGCGCGGCACTGCGCGGCGAGTTTGCCATGGTGCTGCAGGACACCTGGCTGTTTAACGGCACCATCCGCGAGAACATCCGCTACGGACGCCCCGACGCGAGCGATGCCGAGGTCGAGGCCGCTGCGCGCGCCGCACGCTGCGACCACTTTATTCATACGCTCGCCGGTGGCTACGACTTTATGATCAACGAGGAGGGCACCAACCTATCGCAGGGTCAGCGCCAGCTCGTGACCATCGCCCGTGCCATTTTGGCCGACCGCCCGGCACTGATTCTGGACGAGGCGACTTCCAACGTCGATACCCGTACCGAGGAGCTCATTCAGCGCGCCATGGATGCGCTGATGCAGGGCCGCACCAGCTTTGTCATCGCGCACCGCCTGTCCACGATCCGCAACGCCGACGTGATCTTGGTGATTCGCGACGGCGATATCGTCGAGAAGGGCACGCACGACGAGTTGCTCGCCCAGGGCGGCTTCTACGCCGACCTATATAACTCGCAATTCGACGAGGCGGCGTAAATTCTGCTGCAGGGAACGAATAACGCCCGAGAACGGGGACGCAGGACAACCTGCGCCCCCGTTTTTTCGTCCACGGCACTCGAATTAGCTCTCTTGGGGCCCGATTGACAGCCCCTTCCGGACCCTGTGGCCAAAAAAGGTCAAATATGAGTACTGTTACATTTTTAGTAGCAGCCAAAACCGCCTCAAATGACCTCTTTGCGGCTTCTATACGCCTTCAAATTAATCAAAACGCCCGTTAACATGCTTCTGTGTGCCAACGTTAATGAACATATTTGCTGTTATGCCTATTATCTTGTAAGCTCGATATGAGACTACGCCAGCAACAGTACTCATATTTGCCATTTTTTGCCCACGGGGTATGCCGCAGAAGATCCAACTTGCTCCAGCGTGCCGTACGCCGACCCCCTTCCGGCGAGTGCCGACATTTTCCCAGATAAAACCGACCAAAATAAACCTGTCCCTTTTTGGTAGGTTTCGGGGTGACAAGGGGTTGCACTTTAGCGTGCGACAGCGGATAATGCCGAGCATTCGACAATACGCTTATTGCTCTTTCTATAGATTGAGGAGACCCCTATGGCCATGGAATTCAAACGCAGGCTGCCGATCCCCATGGAGATCCGCGAGGAAATGCCACTTTCTGCCGAGCTTACCGCCAAAAAGCAGGCATTTGACGCCGAGGTCGCCAAAGTCTTTACCGGCGAGGACGCACGCAAGGTGCTCATCATCGGCCCGTGCTCTGCCGACCGCGAGGATTCGGTGCTTGAGTACATGAACCGACTGGCCAAGACCGCCGAGGAGGTCAAGGACAAGCTCATCATCATTCCGCGCGTCTACACCAACAAGCCGCGCACCAAGGGCACCGGCTACAAGGGCCTGCTGCACAACCCCAACCCCGAGGCTCCCGACGATCTGCTCGAGGGCGTCAAGGCCATCCGCCATATGCACCTGCGCGTTATTGAGGAAACGGGCTTCTTCACCGCCGACGAGATGCTCTATCCGTCCAACTACCAATACCTCGTCGACCTGCTGAGCTATGTTGCCGTGGGCGCACGCTCGGTCGAAAACCAGGAGCATCGCCTGGTGTCGAGCGGCATTTCGGTACCCGTTGGCATGAAGAATCCCACTGCCGGCTCTACCACCGTTATGCTCAACTCCATTTACGCCGCGCAGGCGCACCAGAGCTTCATCTTCCGCAACTGGGAGGTCGAGTGCGACGGCAATCCGCTCGCGCACGCCGTTATGCGTGGCTACATCGGTCTCGATGGGCGCACCTACCCCAACTACCACTACGAGCACCTGGAGCGCCTGGCCGAGCGCTATACCGAGCATGCCGGCTATGCCAATCCGGCAGCGATCATCGACTGCAACCATGACAACTCGGGCAAGCGTCCGCTGGAGCAGTATCGCATTTGCAAGGAAGTGCTCGACAGCTGCCGCCGCAACGAGTCCATCTCCAAGCTGGTCAAGGGCTTTATGATCGAGTCTTACCTGGAGGACGGCAACCAGCCGGTCGACGGCGGCGTCTTTGG
>DBGAZC010000105.1:0-15342 GCA_048472015.1 Collinsella sp.
GAGCTCCAGCTCGTCACGCACGGGCGGCACGTCGGCGATCAGCTCGCGAGCGGCATCAACGCGAAACTTGGGCTTGGTGGAACGCGCCTGGGCGCCGCGGCTCAGCCACGCGAGCTCCTTGCGCGCCATGTTGCGACGGCGTTCCTCGGTAACCGCGGCCATGCGGTCGCGCTCCACGCGCTGCAGGATATATGCGGAGTAGCCGCCCTCGAAGGGATCGACCTGGCCGTCGTGGACCTCCCACATGCTGGTGCAGACCTCGTCCAAGAACCAGCGATCGTGCGTGACCACGAGCATGGCGCCCTGACCGCGCTGCCAGCGAGCCTTAAGATGGCGTGCAAGCCAGTTGATGGTGCGCATGTCCAGATGGTTAGTGGGCTCGTCGAGCATGAGCACGTCGTAGTCGCCGATCAACAGGCGCGCGAGGTCCACGCGGCGGCGCTGGCCACCCGAAAGCTCGCCCACCGTGCCCTCCCAGGGCACATCGCTAATGAGACCGGCGAGGATCTGGCGCGTGCGGGGGCTCGACGCCCACTCATACTCGGGCGTGTCGCCCACGACGGCATGGTGCACGGTGTCGGTGTCGACAAGCTGGTCCTTTTGGCCGAGCAGGCCGATCGTGGTGCCGCGACGATGCGTCACGCGGCCGTCGTCGGGCTCCAGCGTGCCGGCGAGCACGCTCAGCAGCGTCGACTTGCCGTCGCCGTTTTTACCGACAATACCAATACGGTCGCCCTCGCCCACGCCGAGCGTCACGCTATCGAAAATATGCTTGGTGGGAAACTCTAGGCTGACGGAATCGCATCCCAAAAGAATCGCCATATGCCCTGCTCCTTCGTAGAAATTCAACGTTGTCCATAATAGCAGCGAAAAGGCGGGCCGCACACGACACAAAAAGGCGGGCCATCTCCCAAAAGAGATGACCCGCCTCTCCAATCAGTCCCGTGGCAACCGTGGCCGCCGCGGGCCTCAAGCATGTCCCGGACTAGGAGAACATGCCGGTGAGGTAATCATTCAGCCGCTTATCCTTGGGCCGTTGGAAAATCTCGTCAGTCTCGTCGTACTCGACCATATCGCCCATGTAGAAGAACGCCGTGCGGTTGGACACGCGCGACGCCTGCTCCATGTTGTGCGTCACGATAACGATGGCGCGGTCGGCCACGATCGATGACATGAGGTCCTCGATCGCCAGCGTCGAGATGGGGTCGAGCGCCGAGCAGGGCTCGTCGAACAGAATCACGTCGGGGTTGAGCGCCAGCGTGCGCGCGATGCACAGACGCTGCTGCTGGCCGCCCGAAAGCGCGTAGGCGCTCTTGTCGAGCTTGTCTTTGACCTCGTCCCAAAGCGCCGCGCCGCGCAGGCTTTCCTCGACCATGCGGTCGAGCTCGTCGCGGTCGGTGATGCCGTGGCGCTTAGGCGCAAACGTGATGTTGTCGCGAATGGACTTGCGGAACGGGTTGGGCTGCTGGAACACCATGCCAATGGAACGGCGCAGCTCGTAGGTGTTTTCGGTCTTGGTGTTCACGTTGCGCCCGCGATAGTTGATCTCGCCCTCCACGCGGCAGCCGCTAATCTCGCGATTCATGAGGTTGAGGCTACGCAAGAAGGTCGACTTACCGCAGCCCGAAGGCCCGATGAGCGCCGTGATCTCGCCCTTGTGAAAGTCGAGCGACGTATTGTGCAGTGCATGGTGGTCGCCATAGTACACGTTGACGTCCTTGGTGGAGAGCACGACCTCGTCGCTCACGGCCTTGCCGCTCGCGCGCACGCGCTTCTCGCTCTCCCCCACGCTCGACAAAAAGTCCTGGGTCTCGGACGATGCCGCCTCAGTTGCGGGCGTTGCATTTATCTCGCTCATTCGGCCGTCATCTTCCTTGCCAGTTGTTTGCCCACGATACGGGCGACTACGTTAAACAGCAGCACGCAAATCATCAGCAGCGCCGCGGTGCCCCAAACGATCTGCTGGGCCTCGGGGCTGCCCTCGCCATAGATCTTGTAGATGTGCACGGCGAGCGACTCACCGGGGCGGAACACGTTCCAGGCGCAGGTGGGGCTCGACAGGTTAAAGCTCAAGAAGTTCAGACGCACCGGCGAGCTCATGCCCGAGGTAAAGAGCAGCGCCGCGGCCTCGCCAAAGACGCGGCCGGCCGAAAGCACGATGCCGGTCACGATGGCGGGCATGGCCTCGGGAATCAGGATGTGCAGCGTGGCCTCCCAGCGGGTAAGGCCCATGGCCAGGCATGCATCGCGCTGGGCCTGTGGCACGTCCTCGAGCGCCTGCTGAATCACGCGCACCAGAATGGGGATATTGAACATGGTGAGCGCGACGGCGCCGGAGATGATGGAGTACTTCCAGCCCAGCTGCACCGAGAACACCAGGAAGCCAAACATGCCGACGACGATGGAAGGCAGCGAGGACAGCGTCTCGATGGCGGTAGAGGCGATGTCGCGGATAGGGCCGTTCGGCGCGTACTCAACCAGGAAGACCGCTCCGCCTAGGCTGATGGGCACCGAGATGATCAGAGTGATCAGCAGCAGGTAGAACGAGTCGAACAGCTGGTAGAGCACGCCGCCCTGCGTTCCGTTGGCGCGCGACGGCTCTGTGAGAAAGCCCGGCTGGAACAGCGTCGAGATGCCCTCGAACAGGATATAGGCCACCATGGAGATGACGATGAGCATGACGATGGCGACGATCGCCGTCAGCACGCCCGTGGCGATGCGACCCTGCTTTTGGACACGCCCGAGCCTCGCCTCGTCGATGTGGATGCGCGTGCTAGCCACGAGCCTTCGCCCCCTTGCGGCCAATGAGATGGATGATCAGGATGAAGATGAGGCTCATGCCCATCAGCAGCAGACCGAGTGCCCACAGGACGTCGTCCTGGGCCGAGCCCTCGGCGTAGACCGCCATGGACGTGGTGAGCGTGGTGGTGATGGTCGAAGCCGGCGACAGCAGCGACGTCGGCATGGCCTCGATGCCGCCGATGACCATGCGCACGGCGAGCGTCTCGCCAAAGGCGCGGGTCATGCCCAAGATAACCGCGGTCATGAGCGACGGCATGGCGGACTTGAGCACCACGTGCCAGATGGTCTGCCAGCGGGTGTAGCCCAGCGCGAGCGAGCCCTGTCGGTAGCCGTCGGGCACGGCGCGCAGGCCATCGACCGAAAGCGTGGTCATCGTCGGCAGAATCATGACCGCCAGCACGATGGCGCCGGGCAAGATGCCCAGGCCCGTGCTCACGTGGAAAACGCTCTTCATAAGACCGACGACCACGTGAAAACCGATCAGGCCAAAGACGACCGAGGGGATGCCGGTCAAAAGCTCAATGAGCGGCTGAAAGATCTTAGAGCCAAACTTAGGGCTAATCTCGACCGCAAAGATGGCAGAGCCGATGGCGATGGGCAGCGCGATAAGCGTGGAGAGTACCATGACCGCAAACGAGGTGACGATCAGGGGCAGGGCGCCGGTATAGGGCAGGCCGTTTTCGGCTGTGTTGGCCAGGTCCCACTTGGTGCCGGTGAAAAACTCGACGACCGAGACGCCGTCCTTGACAAAAGCCGAGAGGCCCTTTTGGGCGACCATAAAGATGAGCGCGGCAACGACAAGCGTCACGAGCGCTACGCACGCGCCCGTGACGCCCAGGCCCACGTTCTCAAGGTCGCGCTTTGGCAGCTGTTTTGCCATTGCAAACCTTTCCGGGGCGATTACTTATTTAGCAGAGACCTTGCCGCTGGCGTCCTTGACGACCTTCATGGCAGAGACGGGGATGAAGCCCTGCTCCTCGACGAGCTTGCCCTGGACGTCGTCGGAAAGCATGAACTCTAGGAAGGCCTTGGTGGCCTCGTCGGCGTCCTTGGAGCAGTACATGTGCTCGGTAGCCCAGATCTTGAAGGAGTCGTCGGTGACGTTTGCGCTCTTGGGCTCCACGCCCTCGACCTTGATGGCGTTGAACTTGGAGTCATCGAAGTGCGAGAAGTCGAGGTAGGAGATGGCGTTGTCGGTACTGCCCATCTGAGTCTGGACATCGCCGGACTTGTCGAGTTCGGCGTCGCCCTTAAAGTCGACGGCCTCGTCGCCAAAAACGGCGGCCTCGAAGGTGGCACGGGTGCCAGAGCCAGCCTTGCGGTTGAGAACGACGATCTTGGCGTCGTCGCCGCCGACCTCCTTCCAGTTGGTGATCTGGCCGGAGAAGATGCCCTTGAGCTGCTCGAGGGACAGGTCGTCGACCTTGACGTTCTTGGAGACGACGGGGCCCATGCCAACGACGGCGACCTCGTGATCGACGATGTTCTTGACCTGATCGGCCTCAAGCTTGGTCTCGGCGAAGACGTCGGAGTTGCCGATGGTGACGGTGCCGGCGGCAACAGCGGTCAGGCCCTTGCCCGAACCGTTACCCGAGCCGGAGACGGAGACATCGGGGTTGGCGTCCATGAACTTCTCGGCAGCGGCCTCGACGAGAGCCTGGAACGAAGAGGCACCGTCGTAGGTCACCTCGCCGGAGACGGACTCGGCAGCAGCGGCGCTACCCTTGTCGGCGGCATCGGATGCGCCGGAGCCGCCGCACCCAACGAGACCGAGACCGACGATGCTGGCAAGACCACCAGCGAGGCCGAGGAACTGACGACGAGAATAAGCCTGATCGAGCATGATCTTCCTTTCATACATGCGATTCGCGGGCACCCTGCCCGCTTTGCTGTTTGGAAAGATACGGCCTCGATCGGGCAGTGCCCGCGCCAACTGCGGTTTTTTACGGGCATCTGATAGACCCTTACCGCAAGCCCGGCCCAGCCTTTACAAACGGATAACAAACCCGCCACCAAGCATGACCCGCCTTTTACACCAATAAAAACAAAGTTGCGGTGAAATAGTTCCTGCTTGGCCATCAAATGGCCCATTCTAGGAACTATTCCACCGCAACTTAGATTGGGAAACCGCGAAACCTTAAAGTTCGAGTTCGTTGAGGCGCAGGATGGCCACGATGTAGATTTTAAGCGCCTGCTTGAGCTGTTCCTCGTTGGCGCACTCGTTGGGGCCGTGCATCTGGCCGCCCCACGCGGGCAGCTCAAGGCCGGTCTCTTCGGGGCCAAACGATACGGCGCGGGCAAAGTTGCGCGCGTACGTGCCGCCGCCCATGGCAAAGGGCTCGGCATGCTTGCCCGTAAACTCGTTGTAGGTATCGATAAGCGCCTTCACGGCCGGATCGTCGGCAGAGACTGAGAACGGCACCTTGGCACGACCCACGCGACACGTCACACCAAAGCGGCCCACGAGCGGCTCGAGCTGCTCGCAGATGGTATCGGCACTGGTGCTATCGGGGAAACGCACGTCAATGACCTGCTCGATGTGGCCATCCGCCACACGGATGACGCCGGGGTTGCAGGTGAGCGGGCCAAACGCGGGGCTCGTCGCGTCGATGCCCAGGCCGCGGCCATAGGCGTCCGCATGCACAAAAGCCAAAAACTTGACACACTCGTGCTCGGCAGGCGTCAGCAGGCGCTCGCCACGGGCACCAAACGCGTCCTCGGCCTCGCGCAGATACGCCACGATAAGGCCGACGGCATTGATCGTTCCCTCGGGCATCGAGGCGTGACCGCCAATACCGTGGGCAAAAATCTGCGCATGCCCGTTATCGAGCGTCGTGATCTCCAGGCGGTCGGCGTTCTCGACCGGTGCCGGCAGCTCATCGGCGGCAATCGCGAGTTCGCAGATAGACTGCGACGGAATGGCGTTGCTCGCCTCGGCACCGCTCCAGGACACGATGCGCCCGCCGTCGATCTTGGGGCTCACAAACGTCGCCCCAAACTGGCCCTTCTCGGCATTGCAAACCGGGAACTCGGCATCGGGCGTAAACAGGAAATCGGGGTCTGTGTGGTTCTCCAGATAATGGTGAACGTCGGACATGCCCACTTCCTCATCGCAGCCCAGCAGCGCGCGGAAGGTATAGCGCGGCACAATGCCGTGCCTGAGCAGATAAGCACCAGCGTAGAGCGACAGCACCGCCGGGCCCTTGTCGTCGATCACGCCGCGACCGAGCAGCCAGCCCTCGCGACGCTCCATCGCAAACGGGTCGGTGTTCCAACCGGGGCCGGCAGGCACCACGTCCACATGGCAGATGGTCGCAAGCTGCTTATCGCCGCGCCCCGGGATATCGGCGATGCCCACATAACCCTCGTCATCGCTCGTCTGGTAGCCGAGCTTTTGCGCAATGCCGAGCGCGCAATCGAGCGCATCACGGACCGGGCGGCCAAACGGCACACCGGGCTCCGCATCGGCAGCAACGGCCACGGACGGATAGCTCACCAGCTGCTCGATATCGGCGACGACATCCTCCCAGACCTCGTCGACATACTCGGCGACGCTCTGCTCCACCTGATTCATGGACGACCTCCTTAGCAATGAGCGGCGAGCGTGCCCGCCCCTCACATTACGTCATTAGATAGCGAAAAGTTTAGCAAGCTCGGCCACCGAGTGCACCACCGCATCGGCACCCGCTGCCTCATGCTCGCCCGGCGCCGCCGCGCCCGAATAGATGCCGATGCACGGCACGCCCATCGCGTGCGCGCCCTCGACGTCGTTAAAGCGATCGCCGATCATCACGGCATCGTCCGCGATCGCGCCCAGGGCCACCAGGGCATCGCGGACCGAATCGGCTTTGGTCTCGCGTCCCTGCGGCGGATTCATGCCGACCACGGCTTCGAACTGAGAAAGACCCAGCTCACGCACCATGTCGATGCACTTCGCCTCCATACGCGACGTCTCCACGGCCATACGCTTGCCCCGGGCGGCCAACCCATCCAGCAGCTCGGGGATCCCATCGAACACGGGGTACTCCTCCGGTCCCAGCTCATCAAAAAAGGCGCGGTACTCGTCGGCCACCACAAGCGACTCCTCGCGCGAGAAGCCATAAAAGTCGTGAAAGCTCTTCCACAGCGGAGGCCCGATCATGCGGCGCAGATCACCCATCTGCGCCTCCGAAAACCCGCACGCAGCCAGCGTCTTGCGCGTCGAGGTCATCACCGCCCGGCCCGTATCTGCCACCGTGCCGTCAAAATCGAACAGCACAACCGGCCGTTTGCCTATCTCCAACGCCCCCATCGGCATTCCTCTTCCCCAGTTGACGATTTCCACACCGACACTTCAAACTGTTGACTATTCAACAATTGAACCTAGTAATGTGGAACGACTCTACTATACTTGTCGCACTTTGCTCTCAGAAGGCGGCGCGCAAGCGTCCCAACGAAAGGTGCAATTATGTTTTTTGCCATCATAACCGACTCCACGTCGGACATCTCCCCCGCCCGCGCCCAAGAGCTCGGCATTTACGTGATTCCGCTGCATGTGATTATCGAGGGCGAGGACCTGCTCGACCAGGTGCAGATTACCGCCCAGGAGTACGTCGCGCGCATGGCCGGCTCCGAGCAACTGCCGCACACCTCGCAGCCGAGCGCCGGCGAGTTCAAGGCACTCTTTGACCGCGTGCTCGCCGACGGCCACGACAGCGCCATCTTTATCTCGCTGTGCAGCGAGTGGTCCGCCTGCTATGCCAACGCCAGCCTGACGGCCGAAACACACGAGCTCGACGTGCGCTGCATCGACTCGCGCACCGGCTCGGGCGCCGAGGGCCTGCTGGTGGAGTACGCACTGGCCATGCGCGAGGACGGTCGCAGCCTGGACGAGACCGAGGCGCAGATCCGCGCGACGCTGCCCGACGCCCACCTGCTGCTGATTCCCCGCACGCTCGAGAACCTCGTTAAGAACGGCCGCGCGCCCAAGCTCGCCGGCCAGCTCACGCAGATGCTCAACATTCGCCTGGCCGTTTCGCCGGAGTGGAAAACGGGCGAGATCAAGGCCATCAAGAAGGGCCGCGGCGCCAAGCGCATCGTCGCCAACACCATGGCAGACTGCCTCGCGTTTTTGGCCGAGCATCCGGGCTCCACCGTGCGCGTGCTCACGACCGGTGCCGCCAAGGAGCAGGAGCTTGTCAACGAGACGCTCGCGGGCCAGGACTACGTAGACGCCGGCACCGGCCCCATCGGCTGCACCATCGCCACCCACGTGGGCGTCGATGCCATCGCCATCAGCTACTGCCCCCGCTACCAGCCCATCCACTAGGGGCACCTTTACCTCTTGCGGTGGAATAGGGACTGTTTTTGGCTTATTAGCCGCCAATCAATCCCTATTCCACCGCAACTTAGAAGCAGTTCGTTTGGGACGGGGCTAAAAAGACTGGTATCAAACGTTTCAGACCAGTCTTTTTAGCCCCGTCCCATTTTAGCTACTCTACATCAGCCCGCTCAGGGCGATGTCGACGGCCTCGTTGAGGTCGTCAGTAATGTGTACCAGATCCGGATCGAGCGGGCTGATCATACCGGCGCTCATCACCGGGCCGTTGGGCCAGTCGAACAGACCCCCTCGCGGTACCCACTGGACAAAAATGGCAAATATGAGTACTGCCACCAAATTAGTAGCAGCAAAATCTCGCCGGAATCGATCGTTTCGATTAATTTCACGCCTTGCCAAGGCTCAAAATGCCGTGTTTGGTGGGTTAGATATATAGAATAATGTCGAATTGGTATTCTATTCTTGCCAAATATTATGAGACTACATTAACAGCAGTACTCACATTTGACGTTATTTGACCACGGGGTCATTCGAAAACCCCTCCCCACGCCGCCAACCCGCCCCATAGCCGTCAAAAACCTTTAACAACAGCCGCCGCACGTTTTGGCACCGGCTGATTGCCACTCACGGATCGGTACCCCACTATTACCGAACCAAAATCGAAGTCGCGTATCTCATAAAGCTGAAATGACGTACCCTCATCCCAATGAACGCTGATAAGAATGGCTTTCAAATGAGCAACGGCACGCATCAATACGCCCTTTTCGGGAGCGCCCTATTCAAATTCAATAAAACGGTCGTCCACGCTTCGGATCCGCGCAAGCAAATCGTTATCTGCAGCAGCGGTCCAGACATCCGTTATACAACGCTGGAAGAATGGGAGAAAGCTGGCGATTCTTTCGATAGACGGGCGCAGATCGAAGATATCGTCACCAGCGCAAGCCCAGCGCGCGACAAACTCGAGCTCTTCCGCAATCTCTTTACTGGTCGCAAAGATGTCTACGCTCATGGGTACCGCAGAAAAGACGGAGGAATTGGCTATACGCCCGCCTGCGCAAATGAGTGGAAGTCAGGCATTTGCCCCAAAGCAAGCCACCAGAGAGTCAAATGCACGGAATGCAGCAGCCGCGTCTTCCCCGAGTTGAGCGATGCCGCGATCATCGCCCATTTCAGAGGCAATGACGATAGGCTTCGAGACGTTATAGGCCAATATGTGCTCGATAAAGACAGTAACACGAAAGTCCTGGTCATCGATTTTGACGGAGCCGATTGGAAAGAAGCGACGAAAGCCATTCGACATGTCGCAAAAAGCCACGGAATCGATGTCGCAGTTGAGCGATCGAGATCGGGCGACGGCGCACATGTCTGGTTTTTCTTCCTAGAGCTCGTCAGCGCAAAGACCGCACGAGATTTTGGAAGCAGCCTTATCACCGAAGCGGCGATACTGAACAAGACAATCACCTTCAAAGCATTTGACCGAATGCTGCCCGCGCAGTCCACCATTCCTGAGGGCGGCTTTGGAAATCTCATAGCGCTGCCTTTTCAAGGAAAAGCGCAGCGAAAAGGGAACAGCGTATTTGTTGACGAGCAATTTGAGCCCTTTCCCGATCAATGGCTTTACCTTTCGCAAATCCAGTTAATCCCGCGCGTGACGGTGCAAAATCTGATCGAGAGCATCGAAAATAGGTCACATGGAATAGCAGCTGTTGCGGCGGCAAACACCGGTGTGCCACATTCCCAGAGACTGCGAAAGCGGCTTCCGCTCACACCGCGGGACTTCCCGTCATCGCTGTCCGTCACGCAGACCGATATGCTCTATATCCCCGAAAAATCTCTGAGTCCCGCAGCTCAAATGGAAGTCCGCAGGCTTGCAACATTTGCCAACCCAGAATTCTTCCGCGCACAATCTATGCATCAATCGGTATTCGGCAAACCGCGGTTCATAGACCTCAGCGAACTTAGAGATGGCTACGTCGCGATTCCCAGAGGCTGCAAGGTTCAACTTGAGCGGCTGCTTCAAGAAGCCGGCGTTTCTGCCCACTATTCAGACAAACGCAAGTCGAGCCATCCAATTGCGATGGCATTTAAAGGGACTCTTCGCCCTGAACAGCAAATTGTCGCTGAACAGATGCTCAGCTATGAAGACGGGATCATGTCCGCACCGACGGGGTTCGGCAAAACCGTCATCGGAGCTTATCTTATTGCTGCCATTGGTCTTCCAACGCTCGTCATCGTTCCTAAAACTGCGCTCATTGCCCAATGGAAATCCCAACTCGAACGATTTCTCGACATCACGGACAACAGAGAGCCCGTCCGAACCCCAAAGGGACGAATCAGCAAAAGACAGCCTCCGCTCATTGGGCAAATCGGAGGAGGCAAGACCGCCATAAGCCGTCTCATCGACATTGCTTCATTCCAGTCGCTATCCGGCAAGGATCCCCAAACCGGCGAGTCATTAGCCAAGGAGTTCGTTCGCGATTACAGTCTCATCATCTGTGACGAATGCCACCATGCGGCCGCGCCACAGCTTGAGCTTGTCCTCAAGTCCGCTCCTGCCAAATATGTATATGGCCTTTCCGCAACGCCCGAGCGTTCGGACGGACTCACGCGGGCACTCTCGATGCTCTGCGGCCCGGTTCGCTATGTCGTCGATCCAAAAACGCAAGCAATCCAACAGGGGATTCAGCGCATTGTTAGACCGCGTTTCACCGGAATTCGATTACCCACCTACGGACCAGGAGCATCCTTTAACCAAATTCTCGATCTCCTGTGTGTACACGCCGCGAGAAACGAAGCAATTATCGAGGACGCCCTCGAGGCCGCATCAAACGACCGGCATCCGCTTGTGCTATCTAAAAGAAAAAAGCATGCCGAAGAGCTATGCAGGCTACTTCAAAGCCGTGGACACGAACCCATACTCTTAACCGGAGAAATCGACGCCAAAGAAAGAAAAGCAATACTGAAGAGTCTTCCCAGCTTTGAGCATGATCATCGAATCATCGTCGCAACTGAAAGTCTTCTGGGCGAGGGCTTCGACCTGTCTTACCTTGACACTTTGCTCATTGCCACTCCAATATCTTGGGACGGCAGCATAACGCAGCAGGCAGGTAGGCTACACAGAAGCCACGAGGGCAAACAGCGGGTTGAGATATTCGACTATGTTGACCTGTCGATACCCATGTTCGCGCGCATGTACCAAAAGAGGCTCAAGACCTACGCCAAGCTGGGGTATGAAGTCTTTGCGGCAAACGACAACAGACAGGACGATCGAAACATCCTCGTTAGGTCGGCAAGAGCCGTGGAGGCTTTAGTGAATGACATCGAGAACGCATCGAAAAGCATTTTTATTGCCGCACCCTACGCGTCCGCCGCATGCCTTGAAAAGCTCGCCGCTGCACTCGCGGATGCCGCTACCCGTGGAATTGCCCTTGAGATTTCTATTGCTTCAACTCCACGCGATGACGTGAAAGCGATTTTTGCCGAGATGAACGTCAACTATCTCATCAAAGCCGAAGGACGCCTGTGCGCATCAGTGATTGACGAGGAAACTGTCTGGTACGGAGCTATTCCGTTGCTGGCTTTCCCAAAGAAAGAAGACTGCAGCATTCGTTTCAAAAGCAGCGAAGTCGCAGCCGAGCTTTTGAGCGAAATTCAGCGAAAAGTGGAACCGGAGGCCGCGGCGACGAACGGGGTACCCCCAGCAGTTGCGGTGAAATAGGGACTGTTTTTGACTTATTAGCCGTCAATCAATCCCTATTCCACCGCAACTTAGAAATCGGCAATCAGCCCTGCGGGCCCTGGAACAGCTCCTCATGCGAGCCCATTCTGACCAGCCGGATCACAGGATTAGTCTTATGCGGTAAGTAGAGAACGACCACGTCGACCAAGCCATCGGATAGGTGGAAATCGATGTGGCCGTTGTAGTTTCCGCCCGGGTTTGAAAGCTCATGGGCGCCATATTCCGCGGGAAGCGAGCCGTGAGCTGCAAGCTCTGCGACTGCCGCCTTAAACTCACTCTTTAGCTGCGGATGCATGCGCATCGTTCGTTTGTAGTCCGCCCTAAATTGAGCCTCGACTTTAATCTCGAACATCGCTATTCCTCATCGAGGAATGACATAAGCTCATCAGCGTTGTTGAATGACGGGCTATCGTCCGGCAAAATCCCCAACTCATGAGCCTCGGCGATCACCATGGCACGCCTCGTCGCCTCGTTGGGCACCTCCGCCCTTCCTACAATCTCAAAAGGAATCTTTCGCTGATTTACAAGCTGCCGAACGGCAAGATTGAGATAGGAATTGAGGCTGAGGCCGACCGAATCCAAGAACTCAGTCGCCTGTTCCTTGAGCCTCTCTTCGATGCGAACCGTCGTAGGCTTAACCGTTGCAGTAGACATACGCGACCTCCTCGCCTCGTCTTTTGCATCAGTATACCCCGTTTTGATGGCATACTGATGTTAAATAGCATCAGTATGCCGTTCACATTACTATAACAACAGTCACAGCGCCCTACATCAGCCCGCTCAGGGCGATGTCGACGGCTTCGTTGAGGTCGTCGGTGATATGCACGAACTCGGGATCGAGCGGGCTGATCATACCGGCGTCCATCACCGGGCCGTTGAGCCAGTCGAACAGGCCCTGCCAGTACTCGGTTCCCACCAAAACGAGCGGCATGCGCTTGACCTTGTGTGTCTGCACCAGCGTGAGCACCTCAAACATTTCGTCGAGCGTACCAAAACCTCCGGGAAACACGATGGCACCCGAGCTGTATTTGACGAACATGGTCTTGCGCACAAAGAAGTAACGGAAGTCCATGCCGAGGTTCACGTATTTATTGAGCCCCTGCTCGTGCGGCAATTCAATGCCCAGGCCAACTGACTTGCCGTTGACACTCGCCGCTCCCCTGTTGGCCGCCTCCATGATGCCGGGACCGCCGCCGGTGATAACCGCCACGCCGCGCTGGGCGATTTTGCGCCCGACGGTGCGCGCCGCCTTGTAAAGCGGATCGGTCTTGGGCGTGCGGGCGCTACCGAAGATGGTCACCGCAGGACCAAGCTCGGCAAGCGCGCCGAAGCCATCGACAAACTCGGCCTGAATGCGCAGCACGCGCCACGGATCGGCATGCAACCAGTCGGTCGACTCCTCGGGCGCCAGCAGGTTGGCGTAGGTGTTGTCCTTAGGAATCATGGGACCGCGCATGACCACGGGACCGCGTCGGTACGTCTCGTCGTAGGCAGGCTCGCCCTCGACGTTCTCATTCTTAATCATGGGTACTCCTATCGAGAAAAAGAAAAGCGGGCGGGGTCGACGCCATGCGCCAAACACCCGCCCGAACATCAACTATTCGGTATGGTACCCACGTTGCATCAAGCGCTTGCAAGGCATCGGTCAGCGGTCGCGCAGCCGGCGTCAGCGAATGTGACGAGCAGCTGCCGCTCAACCTTTGCCGTTGCCCACGCTCTGCAAGCGTGCCTGTCGCCCTTAGTAATCCACCGCAGCAGGACTGTTCATCCAGTCGCTCACGAATGCACCGTAACGGCCCTCGATAATGGCCTGGCGGGCACGCTGCATAAGGTTGAGCAGGTAGTAGATGTTGTGCATCGACAGCAGAATGCCGCCGAGCATCTCCTTCTGCGTGACCATGTGGCGAATGAGCGCGCGGCTGTAGCCGCCCGTGCACACCGGGCAGGTGCAGGTGGGATCGATGGGGCCGTCGTCGTGCGCAAAACGCGCGTTGCGGAAGTTGAGGCGACCCTCGCTCGAGAACGCTGTGCCCATGCGGCCGGTGCGCGTCGGCAGCACGCAGTCGAACATGTCGATGCCCACGCCCACACCGCGCACGAGGGTGGTGGGGTTGCCGACGCCCATCAGGTAGCGCGGCTTGTGCTTGGGCATGTACTCGCTTACGAGCGGTGCCAGGGTCTCGAACATGGTCTCGTGGTCCTCGCCCACCGAGTAGCCGCCGATGCCGTAACCGGGGAAGTCGCCGCACTCCTCCAAATGGCGCAGCGAGCGCAGGCGCAGATCTAGGTGCATGCCGCCCTGAACAATGCCAAAGAGCGCCTGGTCGTCGCGGGTATGCGCCTTATAGCAGCGCTCGGCCCACATACTCGACAGCTCAACGGCGCGCTCAACGTAGGCGCGCGTGGCGGGATAGCCCGGGCACTGGTCCAGCTGCATGCAGATGTCGGAGCCGAGTTTCATGGCGATTTCCATGTTGTCCTCGGGCGTCCAGAACACGTGGCGGCCGTCGTAATCGTTGACGATAAAGCGCACGCCCTCATCGGTGAGCTTGACCGCGTCGTTGTGGCTGAACACCTGGAAACCGCCCGAGTCGGTGAGGATAGGACCGTGCCAGTTCATAAACTTGTGCAGGCCGCCCAGCTCGGCGATAGTGTCCTCGCCGGGACGCATGGACAGGTGATAGGTATTGGCAAGCACGATCTGGGCGCCGAGCTGTTTGACGGTCTCGGTAGGAATGCCCTTGACGTTTGCCTTGGTGCCCACGGGCATAAAGATCGGCGTCTCGATGTCGCCGTGCGGGGTGTGCAGCACGCCGGCACGCGCATGCGTCGTCGGGTCCTCGGCGATCAGATCGAATTTAAAAAGGCTCTGGTCCATAAACTGGAACTCCTTGGTTGCGGTTCATACGCAAACCATTATACGGGCAACCAGCAAACCGCACCGACTCGACAGAAACTGATGCATTAAACGACTAGTCGTCGAGGACAATCTTCAGCGCCATCTTGCAAAGGAGTGTCCCAATCTGCCGGCACTTAGGGACTGTCCCCAAGTGCCGGCAAGAGTGTCCCTTATGACTAGTCATTTAAGAACGTCCCCAACGACTACGAGATCATCTCCAACAGCCAAGGCAACGCCGATGCTCTGGCGACGTCAGCGAGCGGTCGCCAGGGCGAACAAATTGGCATGAAAAGAGGGTGGCATAGACCTTCTGGTCATGCCGCCCTCTTTGAATGACAAGTTGTCGCCCTGGTGACCGCGCAGCGTCGAGCCGTTACGCGGTTTGGAAAAACCGCGTAACCCTACGGCCGCTGGCCCATACCACCCTCGAGGGTGACGGTCTCGCCGTTCATGTACTTAAAGTCGGGACCGCAGAGCTGAACGACAACGCGGCCGATTTCCTTCTCGACGTCGCCGTAGTGACCCGCCGGCGGCATGTGGACGTTGGCCTTGAACGCCTCGGGATAGGCATCTTGGAAGTTCTCG
>DBGAZC010000106.1:0-4767 GCA_048472015.1 Collinsella sp.
TGCAGCAGCACCAGGTCGCCGGGCTCCAGCGAGTGGATGTCGTCGAACATGCTCAGGTTGCGCATGCCCGAGTGCGCGGTGAGCACGCAGTGCGTCGAGGTGCCGCCCACCGGCAGGCTCGTGCCCTCCAGGTGGCCGACGCCCGCCATAAGGACTTCTTCGCTCGTGCCGTGGTAGATGGGCATGCTCACGTCGATGGAGGGGATCTCGACCCAGCTCATCATGGGGTCGCGGTCAAAGATGAGCTGCTGGGCGTAGGGTTCGATCTGGTCGGCGGGAAGTTCGGTGGCCTCGCCCGCCAGCTGCTCATTAAAGGAGCGCGCCTGGAGCAGGATGCGCTCGCGCTCCTCGGCAGACAGCGCGTCAACGGTGCTGGACACCGTGCTGATCTGGTTGAACACGCCCGAGGCCTCGAGCCGGTCCAAGACCCACGGCCAGGTCATAAGGCCCACGCCAATAAGGATGATGACGATGGTGATGAGCCGGTCGGCCCAGCGCGGCAGTCGCTTGCGACGGCGCTTGGGTTTTGGTTGAGGTTTGGGCTGAGGGCTTGAGCCGCCGTTGGCCGCGGCGTTATTGCTCTTCATATGTTTGGCGCCCTGCACCATCGCCGGTCACTCCTCTACAGCTCAGGTTGTCTAAACAAATAATAGCCGATTAGCGAGCTTCCGCGCCGGACAACGCAGCTAGACTGCACCGTCCAGTCGAGAATAAGCCCGCATTTGCGTTTTCAAAATGTCCCGAATCGGTTGGGCGATTCGGGATACAATGTCAATAGGAAACGACGCATCCCGCGTAAGTGTTCGAAAGCGCGGGCGACCAGTTTCCGACGTTGTTAAATGCCCGGGCCTCTAACCCCGGGCATTCTTATTTGCGCTTGCGGCGCAAATGCCGTCCACCGTCCGCACCGCGCGTGCGCCTACGGACCTTAATCCGAACCTCATACGAGTCAAGAAACGCGATGACGAACGTACCCGCATCGGACGGTGGAGGCTGGCTGCGTTATCCCAAAAAGAACGGGGCAGACTCCAGCGCGGAGTCTGCCCCGAAAAGAGAATGGCAAAACAAGAACGTGGATGAACGAGAAAAGTGTCCGCAAGTCTCATGGCCATCACATCCCACCTGCCAAAGGGATGGGTGAGTGAGCGTTACTCCTGCTCGGACTCCTCAGCCTGCTTACGGCTGCGGATGAGGTGCGCCACGCCGATGCACAGCACCGCGCCACCAGCGATCCAAGTGAAGGTCACGCCGTTGAGACCGGTGAGCGGGAGGCCGACATGCTTGGTATCGCCAACGGTGATGTTGAAGGTACCGTCGCCGTTTGTAGCTGTGCCAGCCTCGGCTTCGAGCTTGTTGTCGTCCTTCGCATTGTTCGGCGTGCCGATGATGACCTGGTCTTTCTGACTGGTATTAATCTCATACTTGGCTCCAACCGGGCTTTTGCCTGAAGCCTCGCTGTCCCTGTTTGGCGTAATCGTGAAATCGAAGGGCTGCACTTTATCGTAATTAGCGGGAGCGTCCGTCTCCACAACCGTATAGGTTCCCGCACCAAGGCCCTTGATAGTAATAGCACCGTTGGTGACGGAAAGCTTGCACTCAGCGTCTACGAGGGTTCCATCGGACTTAACGTATCTCCCCACCAAGTTGGAATCCGCCGCTGACTTCACCTTGATAGTAAATTTAATATTCGAATCCTTAAGCGCCTCCTCGGTGCCAAGGTCAACCTTATTAAGCTTGAGACCATAGGTGTAGGTCTTGACCTCATCGGGCACCGTCGTGCCGGTGTCGGTGGTCATAGGGTTGTTTGAGTACGTAAGCGTAGCGGTGTTGGTGTTGCCTGCGTTGCCTCCAATGGCGGCCTCGCTATTGATCTTTGCCTTATAGGAGACGACAATGCAGGATTCCGAGGTAACACCCGCCACACTCTTAAGATTGCTGCAGGTCCAAGTCGTCGTCTTGTTGCCGTTCGCATCCGCATCACCGCTATCCGGCGTAAACGAGTCCGTGATGTTCGACATCGGATTCTCGTGCTTAAGATCTTTCTGCGCAGCATCCTCGCTTGCATACAAATACACCTGAGCACCATCCTGCAGCGTCAGGCCCTTGGAAATTTGATCGGAGAACTGATAGTAATACGTATCGTACGTGTCATAGTTGTCAGCGATAGTACCGTAGAGGTTGAACGTTACGTCCTGCCCAACATGGGAGTCGCTCGCATCGAGCTCATTATCGCCCTTGGCGCTCACGATTTTCTTATCGACGGCAGGGACGCTCTTCTTGGGAGTCACCACTTTATTATTCGTGCCATCAACGACCGCATATACAGGCGAGGTAAAAACGTCCTTCGATTTGGTATTCGAACCTTCCGCAACGCTATTGGTCAGGAAAAGCCAGTAACCAGCGGTAAGACCAGAAAGGGACGCGCTACCCGCAGCCGTCGTATGCCAGCCACCGCTGTTCTTCAGATCGGCAGCAATCTTGTTCAGAACGTGGCCGCTGCTGATTCTAGTACTTTCGTCGGTCTTCTCGGTGCCTGCGTTGTGTTTGTTCAGCCAATCAGCGGCATCCTGCGCGTTATTGCTAATGTAGGATTCATCCTTTTCCTTGATGGCGTTTACGACAGCAGTTTGGACGTCGGTGCTGGCCCACGCGATGTTGCTCACAGTCGTGCCCCCGGCGGTCGTCGTAACCGTAGCCGTAAAGATTTGAATGCCCTTATAGGTCGTGGACGCTTCATAATCAGGATCGTTGAACGTCACAGTTGAGCCGCTCTCAGCCGCAAACGCCATGGTCACCGGGGCCATGACTCCGCCGAAGCTCAGCGCTGCTGTGAGGCCGGCGGTTACTGCCAGGCGTGCGATGTTCTTGCTCATGCTCATCTTCTTTTCCTCTGCTTTCTGCTCGAATTCCATTTGATCTAAATCTGTCTGTCTGTGTCTTAGCATCTACTTCGCTACGTCTCGCCCCGCTCTCTGTGGGGCTGCCAGCTACTCTTTATGGCTGCCACCTCCCCGCTTGACCAGGAGCGCGACCATGATGAGCGCGGCTCCGGCGACCGCTGCGGCGGCCGCGGCGTACATTGCCATATCGCCAGTCGAGGGCATAAAGCCTCCGGTGGTAATGCTAGGGGGTGTGCCGGTGGGCGTGTTGATGAGCGACGCCTCCAGGCTGCCCGACGACCCGTCCGCGCTGTCGGCGCGCAGGGGCGACTCAGCGGTGATGGTGAGTTTGGGCTTGGCGGCGGCCACCTGGTCGACGTCCAGGCCCTCGGCCTTGACCGTCACGGAGCGCGTACCCTCGAAGGCGGTGTAGCCCTTGGGCGCCTTGAGCTCACGGACCTCCAGCTTGCCCGAGTCAACGCCCGAGACGGTCACGCGGCCGTCCTCGCCCGTGGTGACGGTGGCCTTGCCCTCTGCATCCCACGTGCCGTCGGCCGACAGTGTGCGACCGCGGTCGTCGGCGATGCTCAGGACCGCCCCAGCAAGCGGCTTGTCGCCGTCGCTGCCGCGCTTGGTGAGCGCGAGATCCCAGGTGTAGGCGCACGCATCGTCGCTCGGCGTGCGGGTGAAGCCGGCGTCGCCGGACTGGTCGGCAAAGGGAGAGCGAGGGTAGCGCAGGTAGACCTCGTTGGGGTTGCCCTTGGTAGCGCCCCTATTGCAGCTGGCCCCCAACGGCGCATCGTAGACAGCGACCACGCGGGCGCCCGCGGTGAAGGCGTCGGTCCCGCCGAGCGCGGCGATGAGGTCGCCGGTGCGCACGGTGAAGGTCTTGCCGTCGGCCGCTACCTTGGTGGCGCACTGAGCCGTGATGTCGGTCCAACCCTTCGCGGGTTCGGTGCCGGCGCGGCCGTCCTTGTCGGCCGAGACGGCATCGAAGCCGCCGTCCGCGCCCGCCGCCACGTACACGCGCATGCTCGCGACGACCTTGGAGGGGTCGAGCCCCGCGCTCATGGTGTCGACGAACTGCACCGTATAGGCGTCGTAGGCCGTGAGCCCCGCCGGAACCGTGGCAGAGAGACGCCAGTACAGGTCGTCGGCGACCGTGGCGTCGGCGGCCTTCTGCCAGGCGGCGGTGCTGTCCTCCAGCACATGCTTGGCGACCTTGGGCGTCGCCGCTTTGGGCTTGACGGTAACGGCGCTGCCGCCCACCAGGGCCATGATCGGCGCGGTGCCGGCTTCGTTCTGGGAAATGGCGGCGTCGTCGGCGACGATGAGCCAGTAACCGCAGGGCAGCTCGGCCGCCGTGCCCGCGTTAAGGGCCACGGACACGGCGCCAGAGTTCTGGAGGGGACGAGCGAGCTGTGCGCTCAGCGCGCTCGTAAGGTGGGAATCGGTGTTGAGCCACTCGGCAGCTTCCTGCGCGGTGGTCTGGGAATTGGGCATGCCGGCGCTGTGCAGCACAGGCAGCGCGGCGTCGCGCACGGCGTCGCTTGCCCAGGCGAGGTCGGTGGCAATCTTGGCGTCGCTGTCGCCGTCGACGACGTTGGCGCTAAAGATCTGGTAGGCGTCGTAGCTGCTAGCCACGGTGCCGCTCACCGTGATGGAACCGGTCGAGGTCGGCGCGGCCTGCGCGGAAGCGGGGAACACAACCGCGCAGGTGCCGATCAGGAGGGCAAGCAGCGCAAACAAGATCGGGAAGGAGCAAACTTTCTTATTCACGACGCTCACCTCCCTTCGCATTCGCCTTGCGACGAATGTGCATCCAGGCTGCAGCAGCGCAAAGCACCGCCGCGCCGGCAAGGTACGTCAGAGTGACGCCCGACATACC
>DBGAZC010000107.1:0-2646 GCA_048472015.1 Collinsella sp.
TGCCTTTGAGCTGCTGCGTGATAACGCTGACGGTTTTCCGCTCCAGATGGGCTTCGAGGTCAACCATCGAAAGCTCGTTGAGCTTGGTATCGATGCCGCGGAGCACTTGCATTTCGATGGGACCAACGAGTTTCTGCTCGAGCTTTCGACGCATGCCGATGCGTATGCGTTTAGAGAGTACGAGAACACGATTTACGATTTGCAGTGCCGTGGCTACCAGGTGATCATCGCTCATCCTGAGCGCTATCGTGCGGTTCAAAAGGATGTAAGCGTGGCGGAGCGCCTGGTCGATATGGGCTGCAAGCTGCAGGCTTCGGCTGATTTTATTGCCGGCGGGCGCTTTGGTCGCGAGAAAAAGCCGGCGCAGCGCCTGTTTGACAAGGGCCTGTACAGCTTTATCGCAAGCGACGCCCACAATGTTCGTCACTACGATTACCTAGCAAAGGCGCGGGCCAAGTTTAGCGTGCGAGGCGCTCATTTTCGCTAAAATCTGTCCCTAACGTTTGCTTTGAACGGAGGGGCGACCATGGATATTCAAATCAAGGCGGGATGCTTTGAGGATGCAGCGCTGGTGCGCCGCGCCGTCTTTGTGGACGAACAGGGTTACGAAATCGAGTTCGACCAGATCGATGAGGCTTCTGACTGCATTCATGTGGCGCTGTACGTGGATGGTCAACTCACCGGCTGCTCGCGCGTGTTTCCCGAGGAACTGGAGCGCGCGGCAGATGCAGAGGCTCCGGTTTCGCCGGCGTGCGACTTGGACGAAGGCGTTGCGGCGGGGGAGACCTATATTATGGGGCGCGTCGCCGTGCTGTCCACCATGCGCCGTCGCGGTCTGGCAAGCAAGATTGTCGAAGCCAGCGAAGCTGCTGCGCGCGATGCCGGCGCCAAGCTCATAAAGTTGCATGCACAGGAGTACGTGCTGCCTCTCTACGTCAAGGCGGGCTACACGCAGATCGCGCCGGTGGACTACGAAGACGAAGGCCAGCCTCATGCCTGGATGGCCAAGCGCATGGGCGACAGATAGGGACGTTCCTTTTCTGCTGGCAGTTGGGGACACTCCTTGGCAATCGACGCATGGGTGTTCCAACATACAGTTTTTCGATTCCGTATGTATATATGCGCGCTAATGGGTTATAAAATCTAAGTCTGAACATAGCAGGTCTGCAATGCGGCTCGGGCAACCGGGCCGTTTTTGCGGGCAGGGGTAGCGCGAAAGGACTGCACATGCGTCAATTTAAGACCGAGAGCAAAAAACTGCTCGACCTTATGATCAATTCCATCTACACCAATAAGGAAATCTTCCTGCGCGAGCTTATCTCCAACGCGAGCGATGCTGTCGACAAGCTCAACTTTAAGAGCTTGCAGGACCCGAGCGTCAAGCTCGACCAGGGCGACCTGGCTATTCACGTCTCCTTTGATAAAGACGCCCGCACCATTACCATCTCAGATAACGGCATTGGCATGACCGCCGAGGAGCTCGAGCGCAATCTGGGCACCATCGCCCATTCCGGCTCTGAGGAGTTTAAGACCGAGAACGCCGAGCAGCAGGGTTCGGATGTCGACATCATCGGCCAGTTTGGCGTGGGCTTCTACTCAGCCTTTATGGTCGCCAGCCATGTGAAGGTCGTGAGCCGCGCCTACGGCGAGGATGTCGCCCATGTGTGGGAGTCGGACGGTCTTGAGGGCTACACCATCGAGGACGGCGAGCGCGCCGAGCACGGTACCGATGTCATTCTGACGCTGCGTGAGAACGAGAAGCTCGACGCCGACGGCGAGGCCGAGTCCTACGATCGCTTCCTGACCGAGTGGGGCCTCAAGAGCCTGATTCAGCAGTACAGCAACTATGTGCGCTACCCGATTCAGATGATGGTGTCCAAGAGCCGTCAAAAGCCCAAGCCCGAGGATGCGCCGGAGGATTACAAGCCCGAGTACGAGGACTACCAGGAGCTTGAGACCGTCAACTCCATGACGCCGATCTGGAAAAAGCGAAGCTCCGACGTTGAGCAGAAGGATTACAACGAGTTCTACAAGTCCACGTTCCATGACTTTGACGATCCCGCGCGCACCATCAGCTTCCATGCCGAGGGTACGCTCGAGTACGATGCACTGCTGTTTGTGCCGGGTCGCGCCCCGTTCGATCTGTACAGCAAGGACTACGAGAAGGGCCTGGCGCTCTATAGCTCCAACGTGCTGATTATGGAGAAGTGCGACGACCTGCTGCCCGACTACTACAACTTTGTGCGCGGTGTCGTGGACTCTGCCGACGTGACGCTCAATATTTCGCGTGAGACGCTGCAGCAGAACCGTCAGCTCAAGGCCATCGCCAAGCGCGTGGAAAAGAAGATTACCGCCGACCTTGAGGACATGCGTGACAACGATCGCGAGGCCTACGAGAAGTTCTTTGAGAACTTTGGCCGCGGCCTTAAGTACGGCATCTACTCGAGCTATGGCATGAAGGCCGATGAGCTTGCCGACTTGCTGCTGTTCTGGTCTGCCAAGGAGCAGAAGATGATTACCCTGGCCGAGTATGCCAAGGGCATGCCCGAGGATCAGAAGGCCATCTACTACGCCGCCGGTGACTCGCGTGAGCGCTTGGCCAAGATGCCCGTGGTAAAGGGCGTGCTCGACCGCGGCTATGACGTG
>DBGAZC010000108.1:0-2144 GCA_048472015.1 Collinsella sp.
TGAACTGCCTCCCGTTTCTTGGACATCGAAATTGAAGTCCAGGGAATGGGAGGCTTTTCGTGTCTGTGGATGTGCGTGTGAGGCATGATCGTTTGCTTCGGGAGCAAGCGGTGGAGATGTTTGAGAGGGGATGTGGCTATGGTTTGACCGCCAGGAGGCTTGGTGTGTCTGCCGAGACTGTGAGAGAGTGGCAGAAGACGTACCGAGTGATCGGGAGGGACGGGCTTGTTGCCATGGGAGTAAAGCAGACTAGATACGACTATGAGACCAAGGTCGCCGCAGTGAGGGCGGTGGTTGACGGCGGGATGAGTAAGCCTGAGGCGATGGTGCGTTTTGGTATTGTGAGCGCGACACCGTTGAAGCAGTGGTGCAGGTTGTACCGTGAGGGCGGCGCGCAGGCGCTCAGGCCCAAGCCTAAGGGCAGGCCGAAGGGGTCGGTGCGGGCGATGCCGCCAACGCGTGAGGAGGAACTCGCCGAGCGCGTGCGCAAGCTTGAGGCGCAGGTGGCGTACCTAAAAAAATCGATTGCCCTGAAGGCGCAGAGGCGCTCCCAAACCGGGACAAAGCCCTAGCGGTCGCCGAGCTTTCAGGGCATGGACACGCGGTGGGTGATCTCCTCGAGGCCGCCGGCCTTGCCAGGTCGAGCTACTACTACGCGCTGGCTCACCCCAAGGGCGCGACCAGGGCACATCTGCGGCCCAAGGTCGCCCAGATCTTTTCGAGGACTCCCAACGGGTGTGGTCACAGGCAGGTAGCCATGTGCCTACGCGCCGAAGAAGGAGCACGAATCGCTGACAAGACGGTCCTGAAGATGATGCGCGAAATGGGGCTACGCTGCGGGATACGCCGCGAGAGGGCCTACCACAGGTACAACTCCTACAAGGGACTCGTTGGCCAAAGCTTCGCAAACATCATCGGACGCGACTTCAAGGCCGATAGGCCCTGGCAGAAGATGGGTACCGACGTCACCGAGTTCAAGCTCTCCTTCGGTAAGGCCTACCTCGCTCCGGTCTACGACTTCGCCACCAAAGAGATCGTCGCCCACTCCATCTCCATGCACCCCAACCTCGCCCAACAACAAGAGATGCTCCAGATGCTCATGGACGCCAAACCAGCAGGGGTCGAACCGATCTTGCACTCGGACATGGGATGGCAGTACCAACACAAGGCCTACATCAGCGCGCTCGCCGATAACGGCTTCATCCAAAGCATGTCACGCAAAGGCAACTGCATCGACAACGGCGCCACCGAGCAGGTCTTCGGGCACCTCAAGGACGAATTCTTCCGCGGCCAGGACTGGCAAACCTTCGAGAGCTTCAAAGCCGACCTCAACGCCTACATCACCTACTGGAACACAACAAGACGCCAAGTAAAGCTCAAGGGCCTGACCCCGGCAGAATACCGAGATCAGGCCCTCCAACAAGCCGCATAACGGCTACCATTAAACGCGTCCAAGTTTCGGGGCGCAGTTCATCGATGGGGACGAGGCCGGGGTATAGGTATGTATCCTCGCGCGGCTGGTGAGGTGAACGTGTTAGTTGGCCAGTCGTGCCAGAGCGGGAGTGGTTTGGTCGGTCATAAGGACGCGCATGCGGGCGATTGCGAGGGAAGGGTTAACTTCCAGGCCGGAGAGCATCCACTGGGCCATGTGGGCGGCGGTGGCCAGGGCGAAATGCTGGGCCACGACGTCGCGCGCGGTGGCCGAGGCTGAGCCGGGCAGGCGGGACTCGATGAGTTCCTGGGCGTTCGAGACGAGGAAAGCCCACAGGTCGTTGGCTTCGATCGTCTTCATGGCGGCGGCGGTTTCGTCGCGATGTTCATGCATCCACATCATTGTTGCTTCGACGGCGTCAAGCCATTCTCCCGAACTGGTGGTCAGTCGCGATGTGACTTCCTCGCGAAAAACCCAAGCATTGAGGTCGTTCAGGGAATTGAAGTGGTAGTAGAACGCTTGTCGGGTGACTCCAGCAGCGCGTGTCAGTGCGCTGACAGAGATCTTTGACAGTGGTGTTTGTTTCAGGGCGTGGCGCAGTGCGGTGCCAAGCTTTTCGCGGGCATCAATCGGGGGAGCCATATGTTTCCTTCCTTCGACGGTTATGAATAAACCATAACCAGTTACGAGAAAACTATCTACTCGAAAACTC
>DBGAZC010000109.1:0-5829 GCA_048472015.1 Collinsella sp.
TTCGTAAGGCCCCCGCGAGCTACAGCGCCCGCCGTTGAGGCCCACAAACTAACCACTCGCCTAATATACCTTTTTTTTGACTTGAATTTCACGAGAATGCTCGAAATTGAAAATCAAATTTACGTTAAAACGTTTTAAAGACTAAAATAGCAGCTAAATCCGTATATAAGTCGATACTTCAAACTACCTGTTTGCTTCAATGAGCTTTTCAAGCCTCAAAACGCGATGGTACAGGGCAGACTTCGACAAGGGAGGGTCAGCCATCTCCCCCAAATCACGCAGCGACAGATCGGGATAGCGCTCGCGCAGGTCGCAAAAGACCGCCAAGGCATCCGGAAGCGCATCGCGAAGGCCACACTGCTCGAGCTCATCGATAAGCGCAAGCTGATGTTGGGCAGCACCGGCGCTTCTGGTCTGGTTGGCGAGCTCGGCATTCACGCGACGGTTCACATCGTTCTTAACCAACTTGACCGCGCGCGCCTCCTCAATCTCGGCAACGCTGCGCTTGGCACCAATCAGCTTTAATAGATGCTCGATTTCCTCGGCGCTCTTAATGTACACGGCATATGACCCCCGCCGTGCATTAACACGAGCATGGACCCCAATCTGCTCCAACAGATCGCAAAGTCCCTTGGCATATTGCTCGCCCTGCACAGCGATCTCCAAATGAAAATCGCCGCGTGGATCGGCCACGAAGCCGCCCGCGATGAGCGCGCCGCGGATATAGGCAAGTCTACAGCAAGAACGGGCAACGATATGTCGGGGTACGCCGGCGACAAGTCCTCCCCTACGGTCGAGGATACCCAGCAGCACCAGAGCCTTATCCAGGTCTGGCTGATCAGGCAAGGTGATGAGATAGTTTCGAACCTTATGCAATACAGATTTACGGACGGTGAACTCCGTTTTGAGCTTAAGGATACGATGCGTCAGCGTGATCATCGTGCGCGCGACGGCTCCCGTCTCAGTCGCAACCGTCAAACGATACCGCCCAGAGCCGGTAAGCGAGAGCGTACCGCTCACGCGCGTGAGGGCGGCGAGCGTCGACAAGTCGCAGTATTCACATTCGGGTTCGCAGCGCGCAAGCTCGTCGCGCACCTCAGCGGTAAACGACATGCAGGCCTATGCCTTCGTGTTGGCGCGCGACAGGTCGCGGTGGGAGATGCTCACATGATACTGAGCGCCTTCCAGGTAACGGGCCGTGGCCTCGGCAATGGCAACGCTGCGGTGCTGGCCGCCCGTGCAGCCGATGGCGATAGAAAGCTGCGGCTTGCCCTCCGCGATATAGCCCGGCATCACCGTATCGAGCAGCTGTGTCCAAGCCTTCCAAAACTCCTGCGTCTTGGGATGGTCCAGAACAAAATCGGAGACCTTTTTATCGAGACCGGTCATCGTGCGCATTTCGGGATCGTAGAACGGATTGGGCAGGAAGCGGACGTCGATCATAATGTCCGCCTCGACGGGCATGCCGTGCTTAAAGCCAAACGAGAACACGTGGACGTCCATGAGCTGCTGGTCGGACAGCTCGGAAAATGCCATACGTAGCTTGTTGCGCAGCGCAGAGGTGCGCAGACGGCTCGTGTCGATAATCATATCGGCTCGGTCGCGCACGCCCTGAAGCTGAAGGCGCTCGCGCTGAATGGCATCGGCCGTAGTCTCCCCCGACTTGGCAATGGGATGACGGCGGCGATTTTCGCTGTAGCGACGAATCAGCACCTCGTCAGAAGCCTCCAGGAACACGATGTCGCAGCTCATCTCGCGCTCTTCGAGCGCGGCGACCGCATCGAGCAACTCGTCAAACAGTCCCTGGCTACGCAAATCGCAGGTGACGGCGAGATGCCTGCCCACGCCCGTATTGATGCCGACGAGCTCGGCAAGCTGGGCGATGAGACGCGGAGGCAGGTTATCGATGCAAAAATAGCCCATGTCCTCGAACACGTGCATGGCCTGTGTGCGGCCCGATCCGGACATTCCGGTGATGATGACGATATCGGGGATGCGCTCCGAGCGCTCCGCCGCATCCATGGCATCTCCCTTTTGCATGTGCTGCCTCCTGAAAACAAGCGCGGGACCCAGCAACCCGGATCCCGCGCGGTCAATTGCCTTTAATGAGTATACCGCCCTGAGCGGATACGAGGTCCGTCTTACGCCTCAAGCGCAGCTTTGAACCAACTCGTAATACTCGTGGGGTGCGTAATGGCAGTGCCTACGACAACTGCCCAAGCGCCCGCATCAATCGCGGCGCGGGCCTCCTCGGGCGTGTGCACGCGGCCCTCGCAGATGATGGGAAGACCGGGGAATTCCTCGGTCGCCTGACGCAGGAGCGGCAGATCGGGACCGTCGGCCATGGTGCAATCGATAGCGGCAACACCATGAGAAAGCGTGGTGGACACCAGGTCGAAGCCCATGTCGACAGCACGACGAATGTCCTCGATGGTGGCACAATCCGCCATCAGGAGCACGCCCTCCTCGTGCAGCGGACGGAAGGTATCCTCGACCGTCTTGCCATCGGGGCGCGGACGATCGGTGGCGTCGATCGCCACGATATCGGCACCGGCAGCAACGCAGGCGCGAGCGTGACGCAGCGTCGGCGTGATGTAAACGCCCTCGTGCCCATCCTTCCACAGGCCGATGACGGGAACCTCACAGCGACCCTTAATGGCGGCAATGTCGGCAAGGCCCTGGCAGCGAATGGCGGCGGCGCCGCCGAGCTCGCAAGCGCGAGACATTTGCGCCATGGTCTCGGGCGTACGAAGCGGCTCGCCCATATACGCCTGAACGCTCACGACGAGCTTGCCCTTCAGGGATTGAATCAAAGGATCGACGGTCATAAGGCTGCAACCTTTCTTAGAACAGCCTCCCGAGGCGTGTTGTCTCGGGAGGCTCCTACAGCAGATACTTTTACTTCAACGAGGCAAGAAGATGCTCAGCGGCACCGATGAGCGGAGCATCGCCCTCCAGAGAACCGATGAGGATCGGTGTGTTCTGAAGCGGATCGAGCGCCTGGCTGGCATAGCCCTCGTGCACCGAATCCTTCCACGTCTGCGAACGCCAATCGGGACCTTGGTGAATCACGCCGCCCGAAAGCACGATGACCTCGGGGTCCAGGATGTTAGCGAGCGAGCCCAAGCTGGCCCCCAGCGCAAAGCCGGCGTCATGGATGACCTCGGTCGCCTTTGCGTCGCCCGCACGGCACAGGTCGTTCACATCGCGACCGACCGAAGGACGGCTGGGGTCGACGCGGCCAAAACGCTCATCGTACATTCGACCAATGGAAGTGCCCGAAGCAACCGACTCCAGATGGCCGGAACGCCCGCAGGCGCAGGGAATGCCGGCGGCAGCCGAGCACTCGATGTGGCCCATATGGCCGGCAGCACCATGGAAGCCCTGCATCACGCGGCCGTTCTCGACATATGCGCCGCCGATGCCCGTACCGATGCCAAGACACAAGACGGAGAACTTGCCCTTGCCGACGCCCCAGTGGGCCTCGCCCAGAGCATGAGCCTGCACGTCGCCTACGACGGCAACGGGAAGACCGAGGTCCTCGCGCAGACGCGGCCCCAACTGAACGCCGGACCAGCCGGGCATGATCTCGTTGGCATACGCGATGGCGCCCGTCTTGGGATCGACGACGCCGGCGGCACCGATGCCGACGCCAAGGACCTCGACATCGGGATTCGCCTCGAGAGCAGCCTTGATGGACGCCTCGATACGCTGGAAGACGGCCTCGCCGCCCTCTTGGGCCTCAGTGGGAACCTCGGCCTCAAAAACGGGATGAGGCACGCTGCCGTCAGCCGGGTACTCCATGATGGCAGTCGCGATCTTAGTTCCGCCGATATCGACAGAGCAGACGTACTTGTTCTCCATGTCGCTCTCCTTAGGAGATAAAAAACAACTACAGGAAATGCGCCGTCAGGCTAGCCGTCACAGCGCGGTAAAGGTTTTCCAGATGCCCGAGATCGCCGAGAAACCGTGTGGCCATTGACCTAATGGGTCATGGCCGCACGGTTGAACGGCGAGGTCGGGTGCCTGGGAAAGCTTTAAAGGAGACCGTTGTCCTGAAGGACCTTCTTAATCGCCTCGACGTTCTCGCCGGTCATGGCCTTCACCGGGCGCGGCATGGTCGGGCTGTCGAAGATGCCCATGAGGTTCATAGCGGTCTTGAAGGCGCCGACGCCACCGGCATAGCCCTGGACGCCCGAGGTGACATCCCAGATGTGCGAAATCTCATTGAGGCGATCCTGCTCGGCCTTGACGGTAGCCCAGTCACCAGCCTGAGCGGCCTTCCACTGACGCACGTAGCCCTCGGGCTCAACGTTGGCGAGACCCGGGACGGAACCGTCGGCGCCACCGAGGTAGGCGCCGTCGACAACAACCTCGTGACCGGTGAGAATGCTCATCGGATGGCCGTTCTTCTCGTTCTCCTGAACGAGGTAGCGGAACGAGATGTCATCACCCGAGGAATCCTTGACGCCAGCAAGGACGCCCTCGGCGCCGAGCTTGGCGAGGAGCTTCCAGGGGAGCTTGGTGTGAACGCAGACGGGAATGTCATAGGCGAAGATGGGCAGGTCGAGTTCCTCGTGCAGGATGCGGAAGTGCTCCTCGACCTCGGTCATGCCCTGCAGGGCATAGAACGGGCAGGTGGCGACGAGGGCATCGGCGCCCAGCTCCTGGGCGACCTTGCCGTGCTCGATCATGCGCTCGGTCTCGGTGTCGATGATACCGACCAGAACAGGCACGCGGTGATCGACGATGCGCACGGCCTCGGCGATAATCTGACGACGACGCTCGTCGGTGGAGAAGACGACCTCGCCCGAGGAGCCCAGGAAGAACAGGCCATCGACGCCGGCATCGATCATGCGGTTGATGCTGCGCTCAAAGGAGGCAACGTCGAGCTGGTGGTCTTCGGTATCGGGAACAACGACGGGAGGGATAACGCCGGTGAATTTCTGAGTTGCCACAAGAATCTCCTTAGTTGTCTGGCGGGCGACCCTATGCCACCCACTCTTGTTGACAGTGTCCAGGCCGTCTAGGCCAAAGAACACGGGTAGAACGTTTGGTTAAAGAAGTCGACGACTTCGTTTTCGAACGCATTGATACGCTCATGAGCGTATTTGGCATAGATGATATGCCTCCGGTCACACTCAAAACCGTTGAATACGGCAAACTGGCCCTTGGGGTCGCTCGCGGCATCCATAAGCGATGTGCCCATGAGCACCGATCCGCGCACCCGAGACGACAGCGCCTCGAGGCCGCCAGGAAGCGGATTGGCAACCGCCGTGCAGGCGAGGCCCCGCTCGTCCAGAGCAGAAACCGCCAGCGCGACTCCGCCGCCAAGACCCTCGCCCCATGCAAAGATGCGGTCGGGGTCCATGCCATCAAGATTGCGCGCCACCTTCGCCAGCGCGCAACCCCAACGGACGCGCTCGACAAAAGCGGGCGAAGAAATCCCCCGCTGCAGGTCGTCCGCACCAGCAACATCGTCATCCAGCGCGAGGACGGCATACCCCATGGCGGCAAATCTCGTCATGTGATGCCAGCCGCGCACAGGCCGATCGATGTCGTGGAACATCAGGCACAACGGCACGCGCTCAGATACTCGGGCACGACCGACAGGCTCGATCAAACGAGCGTGAATCGCATCGTCACCGAGCTCAAAGGAGACCTCCGAGTAACGGGCGCAGGGGTTAACAAAGTCAATCGCCGTAATGGCCAGGCCTTGAATCTCAAGATTCGAAGCGCATGTCTCTAAATCAGAAACATCTGCTTGGACATCACCGTGCCAGTCCCGATATTCTGCGAGCCTTGACGAAACCGTTCCAGGAATTCCCA
>DBGAZC010000110.1:0-3819 GCA_048472015.1 Collinsella sp.
TGATCAACCTGCTCGTCGACATTAGCTATGCATTCCTCGACCCGCGCATCCGCCTTGGCGGTCCGTCGGATAAGGCCTAAGGGAGGTACGTCTCATGCAGGAAACTGATTCTCAGTCTCAGGAGCAGGCTACCGCCACCAAAGCCGCATCTGCTCCCGCCAAGTCCCGCACGCTGTGGGGCGACGCTTTTAAGCGTCTTCGCAAGAACAAGCTCGCCGTTATCGGTGTCTGCTGGATCATCATCGTCGTTGTGGTTGCCCTGACCGCAGATCTGTGGGCTAAGCCCTGGCTCGGTTCGCCGACAGCTTCCGACTCGACCACCATGGCCGAGACGTCGCTGCTGGCTCCGTGTGCCGAGCACCCGTTTGGCACCGACGCCCTTGGTCGTGACATTCTCGTCCGCGTTATCTACGGTGCGCGCGTTTCGCTGTCCGTCGGAATTATGGCCACCGCGATCTCCACGCTGATTGGTCTGGTCATGGGTGCTCTGGCCGGTTTCTACGGCGGCATCTGGGATACGATCATCATGCGCTGTGCGGACATCTTCCTGGCGTTCCCGTACGTGCTGTTCGTTGTCGCCATGATCGCCGTTATCGGCCGTGGTCTTCAGAACGTCTTTATCGCCATCGGCATTCTTGGCTGGCCTTCGATTGCGCGCGTCTTCCGCTCTGCAATCTTGACGGTCAAGGAAAACGACTATGTTGATGCTGCGCGCGCGATGGGTGCATCTGATGCTCGTATCGTTGTACGTCACATCTTCCCGAACTCCGTCGCCTCCATCGTGGTCTACGCGACCATGAACATTGGTGGCGCCATTCTGACCGAGTCCGCTCTGTCCTTCCTCGGCATGGGCGTTATTCCGCCTACGCCTTCGTGGGGCTCCATGATTCAGGACGGTCAGCAGTATCTTCTGACTGCTCCGTGGATGATGATCATGCCCGGTCTGGCAATTCTCTCGACGGTGCTCGCCTTCACCCTGTTGGGTGACGGTCTGCGCGACGCCCTCGACGTCAAGATGAAGGACGCATAAGGATGAAGAAGAACAAGAACTATGTGGACCTGAAGGACCAGCCGGTTCCCGAGGGCCAGCATCTGCTCGAGGTCGATGACCTAAAGATGTATTTCCACACCGAGGATGGCGTCGTTCGCGCTGTCGACGGTGTCTCCTACACGCTCGATCGCGGCGAGACCCTGGGCGTCGTCGGTGAGTCCGGCTCTGGTAAGTCCGTGACCGCCATGACCATCATGGGCCTCATCTCGATGCCTCCGGGAAAGATTGAGGGCGGCGACGTTCGCTATCGCGGTCGTTCTATCCTCGAGATGACTGAGGAAGAGATGCAGCACATTCGCGGTAACGATATCGCGATGATCTTCCAGGATCCTATGACCTCCTTGAACCCGGTCTATAAGATCGGCAAGCAGGTGGGCGAGGGCCTTCGTCTGCACCGTGGTTACTCCAAGCAGGAGGCGCTCAAGCGTGCCACCGAGCTTCTGGACCTCGTTGGTATTCCCGAGCCCGAGAAGCGCGTCAATGAGTATCCGCACCAGTTCTCTGGCGGTATGCGTCAGCGCGTCATGATCGCTATGGCTCTTGCCTGCGACCCCGATATCCTGATTGCCGACGAACCCACGACGGCCCTGGACGTTACCATTCAGGCTCAGATTATCGAGCTCATGCAGGAGAT
The DNA here is from genome assembly GCA_048472015.1 of Collinsella sp. Lineage (GTDB taxonomy): Bacteria > Actinomycetota > Coriobacteriia > Coriobacteriales > Coriobacteriaceae > Collinsella. The sequence goes on from DBGAZC010000110.1 coordinate 1,686, forward strand.
GCAGGAGAAGAACGGCAACGCCATTATCATGATCACCCATGACCTGGGCGTCGTTGCCGATATGGCCGACAAGATCATGGTTATGTACGCCGGCCGTCCCGTCGAGTTCGGTACTGCTGAGGAAATCTTCTACGAGAGCCGCCATCCCTACACCTGGGGTCTTATCCGCTCCATCCCGGAGCAGGCCATCGAGGAGAAGAAGCCGCTGACGCCGATTCACGGCAACCCGCCTTCGCTCATGAACCTGCCCGAGGGCTGCGTGTTCTCGCCTCGTTGTCCCTATGCGACCGATAAATGCCGCAAGCAGCGCCCCGAGCGCGTTGTCACCGAGTCTGGTCATTACTCTGCGTGCCACTACTCCGGTGACCCCGAGTTCCTCAAGAACGCTCCTGAGACGTCCCGTACGCGTAAGGATTCCAAGAAGGGAGGCGAGGCGTAATGGCAGATACCAACGAGCGTACTCCGCTGCTGAAGGTCGAGCACCTCTCTAAGGAGTTTCCCGCTGAGTCCGGCATGTTCGCCAAGCGCTTCTCCAAGCGTGTCGTCTCTGCTGTGAATGACATTTCGTTCGAGATTTATCCGGGCGAGACCTTTGGCCTGGTCGGCGAGTCTGGTTGCGGTAAGTCCACCACGGGCCGCACCATCATGCGCCTGACCAAGCCGACGGCAGGCAAAGTGTTCTTCCAGGGCAAAGACGTTGCCGAGATGAGCAAGCACGAGATCAAGGACATGCGTCGCGAGATGCAGTTCATTTTCCAGGATCCCTATGCTTCGCTCAACCCTCGTATGACCATCGGCGAGATTGTTTCTGAGCCCATGACCATTCATGGCGTTGGCACCAAGGAAGAGCGTATCGAGCGTGTCCGCGAGCTGCTGGACGTCGTCGGTCTGAACCCCGAGCACATCAACCGCTATCCGCACGAGTTCTCGGGCGGCCAGCGCCAGCGTGTCGGCATCGCCCGCGCGTTCGCTCTGAAGCCCAAGCTGATCATCTGTGACGAGCCTGTCTCTGCACTTGACGTATCCATTCAGGCCCAGGTTCTGAACCTTCTTAAGGAGCTCCAGGACAAGTTCGGTACGGCTTATCTCTTCATTGCTCACGACCTCTCTGTCGTGCAGCATATCTCCGACCGTGTTGCCGTTATGTATCTGGGTAAGATGGTCGAGGTTTCGGACTGGAAGACGCTCTACAGTGTGCCGCACCACCCGTACACGCAGTCGCTGCTGTCTGCCGTGCCGGTGCCCGATCCAGATATCCAGAAGACCCGCAAGCGCATCATCCTCGCTGGCGATCCGCCGTCGCCGCTGGATCCGCCGACCGGCTGCCGTTTCCACACGCGCTGCCCGATCGCGCAGGGTATCTGCTCCGAGAAGCTTCCCGAGTTTAAGGAAGTTGCCCCGGGCCACTGCTGCGCGTGCCACTTCGCGGAGCCGTTCCCGATCAAGGAATCGCACATCGACCTGTAGCCGGTTGTTATCGTCCGGGCCCGCGCTGGACTTAGTTTTCAGAACGTCCTCGACCATGGAAACCCCCTTATCCTGCTCCTTCGGAGCCGTGGATAAGGGGGTTTCCTGGTCTGCGGAATGTTCTGAAAACTAAGTCCAGCACGGGCCCTGTGTTACCGCTGCAGAGGGGTGCGATTCCTTGATCGCTCACTTAATCTAATAAGAAATTGAGTGAGGCCGGAGCTTTAGCTCCGACCTCCCCATATAAGGGCTCGGCAAAGCCGAGCCACCAAATTTGCATCAGCCCCATAACATGTTTGAGAACGGTGTCTGGAGTACGTGGACGTAGGTCCCGAATCGGTCATGCCCGAGGACGCGCCGGGAGGCAACACCGATTCGGGACCGGACATGCGGAGCTACCTGCGCAATTACAAATTCGTAAACTTTTTTCAAAAAAGTGCTTGCACAGTTCTCGAATCATAGGTTATTATCTTCCTTGTTGAACACGCGGGTCGAACAAAACGAACTGCAAATCAACAACATAGCATGTCGGAGTGGCGGAATTGGCAGACGCGCTAGCTTGAGGTGCTAGTGACCGCTTTTTGGTCATGCGGGTTCAAGTCCCGCCTCCGACACCATCGCATTTGAGAAGCCTCTTCGGAGGCTTTTTTGTTACCGATAGACGGTG
>DBGAZC010000111.1:0-27024 GCA_048472015.1 Collinsella sp.
CGAGGTTGTCGAGGCCGCCGTTGATTACGATGACGAAGAGCTGATGGACAAGATGCAGAAGGCCGCCCGCCTGCTGCGTAGCCGTCGCTTTGCTATTTCCAAGGAGGAGGAGGCCAAGGCCGAGCGCATGGCGAACATCGAACGCGCCATCAAGCTTCTTGACCTCAAGCCCAAGATGGAGCAGAAGGAAATGTCCGACCTGCTGGGCATGCGCCTCCGTGAGCTCGATGGCCTGATGGCCGAGGCCGAGGCTGCCGATCTGGTCGGCCGCATCGACGACGCCGAGGGCGATATGCGCAAGATTGTTGTCTTCGCCGCCGAGGATGCCGCTGAGGGCCTGGTCGAGCTTGCCAACAAGAAGGAGAAGCTCCTGCCCGAGCTTTCTTATGAGGAGGCCACCGAGCTGATGGCCGCTCTCGATAAGGTTATCGCTCCGCTCGTCGCCATGGGCCTGGACGAGGACCGCGGTCCTCGCGGCGGCCGTGACGACCGTGGCGGCCGTGGCGGCGACCGTGGCGGTCGCGGCGGCTTTGGCGATCGCGGTGGCCGTGGCGGTGACCGTGGCGGTCGCGGTGGCGATCGCGGCGGCCGTGGCGGCTTTGGTGACCGTGGCGGCGACCGTGGCGGTCGCGGCGGCTTTGGCGGCAACCGTGGTGGCTATGGCGATCGCGGCGGCAACCGTGGTGGCTTCGGCGGTAACCGTGGTAACGACCGCGGCGGTCGCGGTGGCGACCGCGGCGGCCGCAACGGCGGCGGCTTCCGCGGTAACCGTTTTTAGTTACGGCGTTTTACCAAACGCCGTAACGGGCCGACGCTGCGCGGGCCGCATTTGGACAATCTGACGTTCAACTTCAAGGGCGCGACCAGAAGGTCAGCGCCCTTTCGTTTCACGTCACCTTGCCTCAAATGCGACCCGCTCGCTGTCCGTCCTCTGCCTGCGGCGTTGTCTTGCTCCGGATGCGGCAGTTAGGGACGTTCCTTTTCTGCCGGCAGCTTGGGACACTCCTTGTAGTCATTGGGGACGTTCTTAAACGACTACATAGAACAAGAGTGGATGATCTCCCGGTTTGAGCCTGCATTCAAGCTCAAAGTGGGAGATCATCCACTCTCGTTTCGTTTGTTGATTTCGATGCCTACATTTGTAGGAACAGTTCGTGGAGGCGGGTATCGTCGTCGAGCTCGGGGTGGAAGGTTACGCCGAGCTGGTTGCCCTGACGGGCGGCGACAATACGACCGTCGACTTTCGCTAAGGCCTTGGCGTCGCCGTGGACCTCGACGATGCGGGGCGCGCGGATAAACGTCAGCGGCACTTCACCGTCGATGCCGGCTATTTGCCCCTTGGTTCGAAAGCTGCCGAGCTGCCTGCCGTAGGCATTGCGCTCGACAAGTACATCCATGGTTTCCAGACGCGGCGTGCCCTTATCGTCATGGGCGGCAAGGTCGTGAGCCAGTAGAATCAGGCCGGCGCAGGTGCCCAGGACGGGCATACCTTCAGCGATACGGGCACGAAGCTCCTCGAGCATGCCCAACTCATCAAGCAGCTTCCCTTGAACGGTAGACTCGCCGCCGGGAAGTACCAGACGGTCAAAGTCCTGCTTCAAATCAGCCGCCTGCCTCAGCTCAATACAGTGTGCGCCAAGCTCGAATAGTCTTGCCTCGTGCTCGGCAAAAGCGCCTTGGACCGCCAGCACGGCAACCGTTTGGTCTGCATAATCGCTCATGTGCGATCCTTTCTGCTGGACTAGCGCCCGCGCTCTTCCATGATAATCTCGATTTCGTCGGCGTTGATGCCCACCATGGCCTCGCCCAGGTCCTCCGAAAGCTCGGCGATGAGCCTGGCATCGGTGAAGTTTGCCACGGCCTTGACGATGGCAGCGGCGCGCTTGGCGGGGTCGCCGCTCTTAAAGATGCCCGAGCCGACAAAGACGCCCTCGGCACCCAGCTGCATCATCAGCGCGGCATCGGCCGGGGTCGCTACGCCGCCGGCGGCAAAGTTCACGACGGGAAGCTTGCCCGTGGCATGGACCTCGCGTACCAGCTCGACCGGAACCTGCAGTTGCTTGGCTGCCTCAAAGAGCTCGTCGTCGCGCAGGGCAACAACGTCGCGGATCTGCTTTTGGATCTTGCGCATGTGACGCACGGCCTGAACGACGTCGCCCGTACCCGGCTCACCCTTGGTGCGAATCATAGTGGCGCCCTCGGCAACACGGCGCAGCGCCTCGCCCAGATCGCGGGCGCCGCAGACAAATGGCACGTCAAACTGGGTCTTGTCGATGTGATAGACGTCATCGGCAGGGGAGAGAACCTCGGACTCGTCGATGTAATCGATCTCGATAGCCTGCAGGACCTGCGCCTCGACAATGTGACCGATGCGGCACTTGGCCATAACAGGGATGGAGACGGCCTCTTGGATGCCCTTGATCATCTTGGGGTCGCTCATGCGCGAGACGCCGCCTGCGGCACGGATGTCGGCCGGGATGCGCTCGAGTGCCATGACGGCGCAGGCGCCTGCCTCCTCGGCGATGCGTGCCTGCTCGGGCGTGGTGACGTCCATGATGACGCCGCCCTTGAGCATCTGCGCGAGTTCGCGATTGAGTTTGACGCAATCGGCCTTGCTGGTCTGTTCTGCCATGGTTGCTCCCTTGGTTGGCATGTGCATTGCTTGACGGAACATCCTATCGGGGAGCTGGGTATGGCAAAATACTCAGTTTTCGAGATAATAATAAGGTCAGCCTAATACCAGATTGAACAGCTCGATAAGGTCAGGTGGCAAACTCATGCTTGACTACAATTTGGAAAAACGCGGCGAAGCATCGCTTTATGAGTATGTTTACCAGCAAATTCGAGATGATATTGTTGCTGGACGTATTGTGGCGGGGGAGCATCTTCCGTCTAAGCGCGCCTTTGCCAGTCATCTGGGAATCAGTGTCATTACCATCGAGAATGCATATAGCCAGTTACTTGCCGAGGGCTATATTTGCTCAATGCCGCGTCGTGGCTACTACGCTTGCAAGCTTCCGGATGCACCGGTTTTGCCTTTGGCTTCGCAGGGCATCGACCGAGATACCGTCTCTGTGGGCCTCAGCGCGCATGATGTCAACGGACAGGTCGAGCTGTTCGATGCACTTTCTCCTTCCGCTTTGGAGGCGGCGCGGCTTTGGCAAAGCGCACTACGGGCGACGCTGGCATCCGAAGATGAGCGCGAAATCTTTTCGCCCGCACCGGCGCAGGGCACCGCTCGGCTGCGACGCGCAATTGCTCACCATCTGCGTGGGACAAGGGGCATGAATGTCGACCCCAACAACATTGTTATCGGTGCAGGCGCCCAGCTGCTCGATACCATGTTGGTTCAGTTGCTTGGAGCCGACAAGGTGTATGCCGTTGAGGACCCGGGCTATTTGCGTCTGACGCGTATCTATCAGGCTATGGGCTGCCAAGTACGACATATCCCGTTGGATGATGAGGGCGTGGACTTGAGCACTCTGCAGAAAAGCGGGACCGATGTCCTTCACTTGATGCCGTCTCATCAGTATCCGACCGGCCTTGTGACGAGTATTGCGCGTCGCTATGCGCTACTGAGCTGGGCCGCCGAGCGACCAGGTCGGTATCTCATCGAAGATGACTTTGATTGTGAGTTTCGCCTTGCCGGCAAGCCGATTCCCGCGCTCGCGTCGATCGATGCCGCCCAGTCGGTTATCTACACCAACACGTTTTCGAAGAGCCTTTCATCGGCGTTGCGTTTGGCGTATATGGTGTTGCCCGATGAGCTAATGGAGCGGTTTAGGCGCAACCTTGGTTTCTACGCCTCGTCGGTGAGCTCTGTTGACCAGGTCGCTTTGGCGCGTTTGCTGGAATCGGGTGATTACGAGCGACATGTGAACCGCGTGCGCGTTCGTGCTCGCGAGGCGCGTGATGGCCTGACGTCGCTTGTGCGGAAAGCGTTTCCGGCAGGGGAGGTCTCGATCGAACATGCAGACGCGGGCCTTTACTGCACCGTGGTTGCGGAGCGCGGAGCGGGCGGAAGCTCTTTTGTGCGGGCCCTCACGCGCTCGAGTATCCCTTTTGTCGATATCAGTGACTGTTATTGGTGTGCCGATGGCGCATTTGTCCCTGAAAACTCAAGTCAAATTCTTGTTCAGTATGACGATTTGAGTTCAAAAGCGCTAAATACCTTGGAATCGCAGCTAATGGGAGCACTCTGCAACCTAAGTGAGTAGGCTTTTGGAACTTTGGCGACCAGGCAGTTTTGTAACAAGCTATCTACCTGCGGTTTTGAAAAGCAGGATGACCGGGCTGCTCGGGATGTTCAAAAAAGTCTACTCACTTGTCGCGCAAAGCTTCTGCATGAGAAAAAAATGGGGTTTTCAACAGAACTTCGTCCAGCTCTCGGCAAGCTTTTGGCCAGTTGGGGAGGGCTGTTGAAAACTTGGCAGTCCGTTCGGCACCATTTTTGGCGCGTTCGCGCCAATGCGTGACTGACTGGGTTGAAATTCGTGTTTTCCTGTGCCTATGAAAGATCTACTTTGTGACATATCGGCTTTTAGGTACTGGCGTTTGCCCCCTCAGGTCCGCGCTCTGTGTCCGCCGCTTCCACGACCGGAAGAAGACCGGCAGCGATATGATCTCGCCCGCAACCCGACGGCTGCGGTCGCGCTCGGTTTTCCGTTGTATACATTGGTTCAGACAAGAAACAAACGGACTTGTCCTGCCAGCATTAGGCAGCGGCTGTTTCTTGGTGAGCTTCCCAGGGAATCCGTACTGGAAACGGAGCATGGGTTTTTGATTACGTCTCCTCTTCTGACGGTATTCATCATGTCGCGGCATCTGACGGATCTTCAGCTTCTTTTGGTATTGGCGGAGATGTGTGGCTTGTTTGCGGTGTGCGCTCTGCCTGCGGCACTTGAGGCGGAGCTTTCGCGTGCAATTGATTCGGGCGCGATCTCGACAACGTTCGGTTGGGTGCGCTGCCCGTCCGAGGACGGCACCGCCTCAAATTTATGGCGTCGAGACGCTTTGGTTTTGGGCGGAGACCTTGACCGTTTTTGTTCAGATGTTTGCGGGATACGTTACGGCAATAGATTTAGGACGGTGTCGCAACTTGTTCCATTGGGTGCCGCGTCGCCTTTTGAGGTCGAGGCGTATTTGCTACTTGCACTGCCGCGATCCCTGGGAGGCGTAGGCTTTTGCGACATAGAGCTTAATGTTGAAGTGATGCTAAGCACAAGTGCTCGAGCGATTGTGGGAAAGTCCCGTGTATATATCGACATACTTCTGTCTTCGCCGGACGGCAGGCGACAGGTGGCCATTGAATGTCAGGGAAAGGCCTCGCACGGACGCGCAGGGGATGGCTTGCGTGACGCTGACCGCATGACGGCCCTTCAGGCCATGGGCTACGATGTGCTTCTCCTGACACACAGACAGATATCGGATGAGGATAGATTCCGCGCGATCGTTAAGGCCGTATGCAGGATGCTCGATGCTGAATATCGTGATAAAAGCTCAGATGAGCAAAGGGCTGAGACATTACTCAGGTCTGAACTATTCGTTGACTGGACAAAATTGGGAGTAATCGACGGAAAGATGCCCGTTAGACACAAAATGGCTCGATCGTGGACGGCTGCGAATCTAAGTGAGTAGACTTTTGGCACTTTGGCGACTAGGTCGTTTTGCAACAAGGCATTTACCTGCGGCTTTATAAAGTGATATGGATGGTCTGCTCGGCAAGTTCCAAAAAGTCTACTCACTTAGTTTTTGACGAGAAGCCGATGCCGAAGGCGGTCCTATTTCAGGTAGTTAACAAGTTTGTGAGGCACGAAAAAGGCCCGAACCATGCGGTCCGGGCCTCATCGAGCTAGAGGTTATGTCTCAGGTTGCTGGCTTAGCCGAAGTAGCGCTTGAGCAGGCCGGCGAAAGCCTTGCCGTGGCGAGCCTCGTCGCGAGCCATCTCGTGCACGGTGTCGTGGATGGCATCGAGGCCAGCGGCCTTGGCGCGCTTAGCAAGATCGGTCTTGCCGGCGGTGGCGCCGTTCTCGGCCTCAACGCGCATCTCGAGGTTCTTCTTGGTGGAGTCGGTTACGACCTCGCCCAGGAGCTCAGCGAACTTGGCAGCGTGCTCGGCCTCCTCGTGGGCAGCCTTCTCCCAGTACAGGCCGATCTCGGGATAGCCCTCGCGATGAGCGACGCGCGCCATGGCCAGGTACATACCGACCTCGGAGCACTCGCCCTCAAAGTTGGCGCGCAGGTCGGCAACGATGTCCTCGGAGACGCCCTCCATCTTGGCGACGCCCACGACGTGCTCGGCAGCCCACTCGAGCTGACCCTCCTCCTGCTTCAGGAAGCGAGAACCGGGAACGCCGCACTGGGGGCACTTGAAGTCCTCGGGCAGCTGGTCGCCGTCGAACTCTTCCACATAACCGCAAACGGGGCAAACAAACTTCATGATTCGATCCTTTCGATCGATGGCGATTGTGCGCTCGTCCGGTCCCGTAAGGGCCCTCTCCGGACGTGCGTCTTGACGAGTTCTATTATCCATAAATGCAACCAAATGTGAAGCCTATTAGGAATGATTTTTAATAAAACAATTTTGAGATATGAAGATGTTGATTGATTAACGATTGGCAGGCCGTCTTTGACCGCCGCTGAGTACAATCGGGCGAGCAAATGTTGACCTATCAACAAATGAAGGAGTTTCCTTTATGCATCTAGCCCGTCGTGCCTGGTGCCGAACATATCAGACGGTTTTTCGCATTGCATTGCCGATCCTGCCCTATACCGAGCCGCGCATTTTAGAGCATGCCGAGGATGTGCCCGCGGTGCTTCAAAAGCGCTCGATCCAGAAGGTCCTTATCGTGACGGATCCCGGCATTGCCCGTCTGGGGCTCACGGCACCGCTCGAGACGGCGCTCGCATGCAGGGGGATTGGCGTTACGGTCTATGCCGAAACGCGTGCAAACCCCACGGTTTCAAACGTGGAAGAAGCGGCGTCCCTGTATCGAGAGAGCGCCTGCCAGGCCATTATCGGCTTTGGCGGTGGCTCGGCCATGGACTGTGCCAAGGGCGTGGGCGCACGCATTGCGCAGCCAAACAAGCCCATCAACAAGATGCGCGGCCTACTGCGGATTCATCGTCTCCTGCCGCTGCTTATTGCGGTTCCCACTACCGCCGGTACGGGAAGCGAAGTCACGCTCGCGGCGGTTATCACCGATGACGAGACGCACTACAAATACCCCATTAACGACTTTGTGCTCATCCCGCGTTTTGCAGTCCACGACCCCGAGTTTACGTGCGGCTTGCCCGCTTCCATTACGGGGCAGACGGGCATGGACGCCCTGACGCATGCCGTTGAGGCCTTTATCGGGCGAAGCACCACGCCCTATACGCGTAAGATGGCGCGACAGGCGGTGCAGCTTATCCACGACAATTTGCTCGAGGCCTATGAGCATGGCGACGACATGCGTGCGCGTCGCAATATGCTTTCGGCGGCGTATAAGGCGGGAGTTGCCTTTACGCGCTCCTATGTTGGATACGTTCATGCCATCGCGCACAGTCTAGGCGGCCGATACGGAATTCCGCACGGTTTGGCCAACGCGATCATCCTGCCGCACATGCTTCGCGCTTATGGTGACGCCGCCGCCCCCAAGCTTGCCGATCTTGCTCGCATGGCGGGCATTGCGCCGGCTACCGTGCAGGACAGTCTTGCGGCCGAGGCCTTTATCGATTGGGTCGACCGCATGAACGAGGCCCTGGGAATCCCCAAATATGTCTCGGGTATTCGCCGCTCCGATATTCCGCAAATGGCGGCCCATGCCGATGCCGAGGCCAATCCCCTGTACCCCGTTCCACTTTTGATGGACCGCTCGGAGCTCGAGCATATGTACGAAGTCGTTGCAGGTGGTATGTTTGAGGACGAGAATTAGGAGGGTCCATGAACACCGAGGAAATTGCGCGCATCGTCGGCGATCAGCGCGCCTACTTTAAGACGCACGCCACGTTTGATGTCGATGCTCGACGTCGCGCGCTCGTGAGTTTACGCGATGCGGTGCGGGCCCACGAGGCCGATATCGCCCATGCGCTCAAGACCGATTTGGGGAAGTCGCATGACGAGGCCTATATGTGCGAGATTGGTACGTCGCTTTCCGAGATTCGACATCAGATCGCTCACGTGGCTCGATGGAGTCGTCCGCGCCTGCGTCCGTGCGATCTCGCTAACGCCGTGAGCGTGTGCAAAACGCAAGCCGTGCCCTATGGCGTCACACTCATCATGGCTCCGTGGAACTACCCGTTTTTGCTAACACTCGAGCCGCTCGCCGGCGCCCTTGCCGCGGGCAATACCGTGGTCATCAAGCCGAGTGCCTATGCTCCGGCATCGAGCGCGGTGCTCAAGCAAATCTGTGAAGAGGCATTTGATCCGTGCCTGGTGACGGTTGTCGAGGGCGGGCGCGCCGAAAACGAAGCGCTGCTCGATGAGTGCTGGGACAAGATCTTCTTTACCGGTAGCGTTCCGGTCGGCAAACTCGTCATGGAGCGCGCAAATAAAAACCTTACGCCCGTGACGCTTGAGCTGGGCGGAAAGAGCCCCTGCATCGTGGATGCGACGGCAAACTTGAAGGTTGCGGCGCGGCGTATCGCCTTTGGTAAATGGCTCAACGTGGGGCAGACCTGCGTGGCGCCCGACTACCTGCTGGTCGATGCGCGCGTGCACGACGAGCTGCTGGACCTCATCAGGGAAGAGGCCCGCCGTATGTTTGGCGAGCATCCGCTCGATAACGAGGATTATGGGCATATCGTCAACGCCAAGCATTTTGCGCGCGTGCGTGGGCTGATCGATCCCGATAAGGTTGTGCTTGGAGGCACGGCGCGCGAGTCATCGCTCAAGATTGAGCCGACGATTTTGGACGGCGTGACCCCCGATGACGCCGTGATGCAGGAGGAGATTTTCGGCCCCATCTTGCCGGTGCTGACGTTTGAGAGCCTAGACGAGGCCGAGACGTTTATTACGGATCGTCCGACGCCGCTGGCTCTGTATATCTTTAGCCAGGATCGCGCAGTTCAGCAGCGCTTTGTGCGTTACGTGCCCTTTGGCGGCGGCTGCGTCAACGACACGATTATGCACTTGGCTACGAGCCATATGGGCTTTGGTGGCATGGGTGCGAGCGGTATGGGGCAGTACCATGGACGCGAGAGCTTCGATACGTTTAGCCACAAGAAGAGCATCGTGAACAAGGCAACGTGGCTGGACGTGCCATTCCGCTATGCTCCTTACGCAAGCTGGAAGCACAAGTTCGTGCGCATGTTTGTGCATTAGAATCAGATGGCGTAGCGACAAACGGTCGAAAGGCGCAGGCAGGATGAATTTGTGTCCGCACGAGTTCGTAGACTTCTCAATAAGGTTAAGCGCCGGTTTATCTGGCCGTTAGGGGAGTTGCTATGTACGAGCCTTCACGTGTTCTTCTGTCATTTCACATTGCAGGATTTCAGTATGCCGATGGCGCTTTGGTCCTAGGCGATCTTAAAGCGGGCGATAAACTGACGCTGTGTGCCGAGCGCGATAATCCCCATGACCCCGAGGCAGTTGCGATTTACTATGGCAAGACCAAACTTGGCTACGTTCCGGGAAACGAGGTCGGCCCACTGTCCTTGATGATGTATTACGGCCACGAGGACGTATTTGAGGCCCGTGTGCAACAGGTTGCCCCCGAGCGCAGCCCGTGGCATCAGGTGCGCGTTGGGCTCTACGTGGTGGATGCTCGCTAGTCGGCAATGGAGGCTGCCATGTTTGATGACGATGACCTGTTTGATCTGGCAGATGATCCGTTTGAGTGGGATGTGCTACTCGATGACGATGAGCTGGAACAGGACCGTAAGATGCGGCAGGACAAGAAAACTCAGGGTGACGCTTCGAAAAAGCAAGACAAGCGCCGCCGCGGACTGTTCGGCGGGCTCTTTGGATAACCGCCGCATCGCTACGTCTGTATACTTAGCACGAGTTGAGCACGTTGCGAAATGAGGGCATAGACGATGATGTGGTTTACCGCCGACCTGCACCTGGGCGATACGAATATCTTGCACGACATGGACCGGCCGTTTGACTCGGTCGAGGAGATGAACCGCAAGGTCATCGATGCCATCAATGAGTGCGTGGCTGCGGACGACCGCCTCTATATTCTGGGTGACTTTACCTATCGTTTGCCCCTGGCGGAGGCGGTGCGCCTGCGCGAGCGTATCGAATGCCAGAACGTGACGCTCATCCGCGGTAACCATGACGGCGACTGGGAAGATTCCGACGTACCGCAGATTTGGGAAAACGTGCGCGATTACCTGGAGATTGCTCCCGGCTATGCCAAGGGCCATCGTCTGGTTATGAGCCACTACCCCATGCTCAGCTGGAACGGCAAGGCACGTGGCGCCATTATGCTGCATGGGCATATCCACAGCAGGGGTGACCGCGCCAACGCACGCAACCGCGATCGCGAGCGCCCTATCTTTCGCTACGATGTCGGTCTCGATGCCAACGATTACAAGCCCGTAAGCCGCGATCAGATTCTTAGCTTCTTTAGGCTGTAGCCCTCAAACCACCACAAGGGGGGGCAGGTGGCTTTGTGGTGGTTTTGGCGCCGTTGCCATTATGGCGGCGGCGCCTTTTTTGTCCGTGCGGCGCGGTAGAGTGTAGTCGGTTGAAATTTGCGTCCATCGAGGAGCTGCTATGAACGAGATTAAGTGCCCGCATTGCGGCGAAGTTTTTAAGGTCGATGCGTCCGGCTATGCGGATATCGTCAAACAAGTGCGCGATGCTGAGTTTTCGCGCGACCTGGATGAGCGTGTGAAGGCAGTCCAGCGCGAGGGCGAGCAGGCACTGGAGCTTGAGCGCTCGCGCTCGACGGCTGCTCTGCAGGAGGCGGAGTCTCAGCGCAACGCTCAGCTCGTTGAGCAGAAAAACGCCGCGGCTCAGGAACTGGCGCAGGAGGTTGCCAGGCGCGATGCCGAGCTTGCCGAGCTGCGCGCCAAGCTCGAGGGTGCTGCCGCGGAGCGTGAGAGCGCAAGCCAGCGAGCGGCGGTTGAGGCTCGCGCCGATGCTCAGAAGGAGAACGCCGAGCTCCAGCGTGAGATTGACAGCCTGCGTGCACAGCTTGGACGCAAGGACGACGAAGCAAAGCTTGCCGAGTCGGCGGCGCGCAACGCTGCTCAAAACGATTTAGCTGCACGCGACGCTCAGATTGCCGAGCTGCAGGCCAGGCTTGCCGCGGCGGACAAGGCCCAGGAGATGGCGCTTGCCGCTGCCGCGGCAGAGTCGCAGCGTGAGCTCGATGCCGCTCGCAGCGAGGCCGAGCGCGCGCTTGCTGACTATCGCGCGAAGGTGCAAGAGAAGTTTTCCGCCGCAAAGGCTCAGTCCGAGCAAGAGGCCGAGGGCCTGCGTGCCCAGCTGCGCGAGCAGGAACTGATGGCAAAAATGAACCTGTCAGAGGCGGTCGCCGCGGCGGAACGAGAGCGCGATGAGGCACGTGCCAAGCTGACGAGCGAGCTGGCGGTGCGCGATTCTCGCGAGGAGCAAGCCAAGGCAGCACACGAGCTCGAGCTTGCGCAGGCCAAGCGCGCGAGCGATGACCTGATTCGCTACAAGGATGAAGAGATTGAGCGTCTTAAGGACATGAAGGTCCGCCTGTCTACCAAGATGGTGGGCGAGTCGCTCGAGCAGCACTGCGAGACCGAGTTTAACCGTCTGCGCATGACGGCGTTTCCCAACGCGTACTTCGAGAAAGATAACGATGCGTCCGAGGGTACCAAGGGCGACTTTATCTTCCGCGAGTGCGACGCGAGCGGCAACGAGGTCATTTCGATTATGTTCGAGATGAAAAACGAGAACGACGAGACCGCGACCAAACACAAGAACGAGGACTTCTTTAAGAAGCTCGATCACGATCGTCGCCAGAAAGGCTGCGAGTATGCGGTGCTCTGCACCCTGCTGGAGCCCGAGAGCGAGCTCTATAACGCGGGTATCGTCGACGTGAGTTACCGCTATGAGAAGATGTACGTGATTCGTCCGCAGTTCTTTATTCCCATGATTACACTTCTTCGTAACGCCGCCATGGGTTCGCTGCGCTATAAGCAGGAGCTGGCGGAGTACAAACAGCAGAATATCGACGTCACGAACTTCGAAGCCAAGATGGAAAAGTTCAAGAACGATTTCGACCGCAACTACGAGATCGCGAGCCGCAAGTTCCAAACGGCGATCGATGAGATCGACAAGACGATTAGCCATCTGCAGAAAACCAAGGAGGCGTTGCTGTCCTCCGAGAACAATCTGCGCCTAGCCAACAAGAAGGCCGACGATCTTACCATTCGCAAGCTCACGTGGGGCAACAAGACCATGAAGGCGGCGTTTGACGAGGCGCGCGGGGCTGCGGCGGAGGCAAACGATGAGCCTGCCGAGGCGGATTCATATGAGGTCGAGGATGCCGAGTAAGGCATAGCATATAGTGCAAAAGTGGGGCCGCTGGCGATGTTGCCAGCGGCCCCGTTTCGTTCCAGTATGGTCGGCTAGTTCTCGAGCAGGTCCTCGATAAAGCCGACGCGGTAGTTTTTGAAGATGACCTCGCCGCCGTCTTGCGTGGCGTCCAGATCGACATCGCCCATGATGCCAAAATCGTGGTCGCCATCCTCGTCGGCAAAGATCTGGTGCACGTGCCATACGTGCGCGGTCTTCTCGTCGGACTCGTCAATGGAAAACATCGCGGCGCTGCGGGCATCTCCGTCGGTGAGGATTTCTTCGTGCTGCTCGTGGTAAACGTCGAGTGCTTTTTGCCAGCGGATCTCGCTCATGCCCCAGTCGTCGTCGAGCTCGCCCAGGTCGCGAACGTGCTCGCGGGCGGCAAGGGCCACGCGGCGGAAGAGTGCGTTGCGCACCAGCAGCGTGCAGCCGCGGCGGTCCGCAACGACTTCGTCGATGCCCTGCGGCGGTGCGGCGTCGAGTGCAGCGGGGTTGCCGGCGTTCTCCCACTCGTCCACCAGGCTCGAGTCCACCGAACGCACCACAAAGCCCAGCCACGAGATGATGTCGCGCAGGCGCTCGTCGCGCTTCTCGATCGGTACGGTGCGATCGAGGGAACGGTAGGCCTCTGCCAGGTAGCGCAGCAAAATGCCCTCGGAGCGGGCGATGCCGAGCTTTTGAATGTAGCCCTTAAAATCGCTCGTGCTTTCCAGCATATCGCGCAGAACGCTCTTGGGAGAGAGCTGATAGTCGTTGGCCCAGGGCACTTCCTGGCAGTACTTGTCAAAAGCGGCGTCGAGCAAATCCTCGAGCGGCTTTTCGTACGTGACGTCTTGAATGCGCTCCAAGCGCTCCTCATATTCGACGCCGTCAGCCTTCATTTCTGCCACCGCGCGGTCGCGCGCGGCGCGCTCCTGTGCACGCAGCACCTGTTTGGGATCCTCGAGCGTTGCCTCGACCATCGAGATCAGATCCATGGTATAGGTCTCACTCTCGGGGTCGAGCAGCTCCAACGCGGCAAGCAAGAACGGCGAGAGCGGCTGATCGAGCGCGAAGTCCTCGGGCAGATCGACCGTCAGCGCATAGTCGATGTCCGGCGCGGCGTCAGTCGGGGCGTCGGGCGCGGGCGGCACCTCGGTGCGAACGACGACGCCGGAATCGATGAGCGTGGCGAAGATTTCGTCGGCGCGAACCTCGAGCTTAGCCTTTTCCTCGGGAGTCTGCAGGCTCGTCTCGATGAGGTCGTGTACGCGGGTTCGGGCATCGCCGCCCTGCTCGACCACGCTAATCACCATGGAGTGCGTGATGCGCAGGCGCGGCTTGAGCGTCTCGGGCTGCGTCTCGATCAGGCGCTCAAAGGTCTGCTTGTTCCAGGTGACAAAGCCCTCGGGGGCCTTTTTCTTTTTAATCTTACGGAGTTTTTTGGGGTCGTCGCCCGCTTTGGCCATAAGCTTGGCGTTTTCGATCTCGTGCTCCGGCGCCTCGGCAATTACCATACCCTCGGTGTCAAAGCCCGAGCGACCGGCGCGACCGGCAATCTGGTGGAACTCGCGGGCGCGCAGACGACGCATCTTGTAACCGTCGAACTTGGTGAGCGCGGTGAGCACCACGGTGTGGATGGGCACGTTGATGCCGACGCCGAGCGTGTCGGTGCCGCAGATGACGGGCAGCAGGCCCTGCTGCGCCAGGCGCTCAACCAGTAGGCGATAGCGCGGCAGCATACCGGCGTGGTGCACGCCGACGCCGCAGCCGAGCAGGCGCTTGAGAATCTTGCCGAAGGCGGTGGAGAAACTCGTGCCTTTGGCAGCTTCCTTAATGGCCTCGCGCTGCTCCTTGCTAGCGATGCCAAAGTTGGCAAGCGACTGTGCCGTGGCAAGCGCGGCGTCCTGACTAAAGTGCACGATGTAGAGTGGGGCCTCTCCGCGGCGCATGGCGAGCTCGACGGTGCCCTCGAGGGAGGTCGTCACATAGTCGTAGCTCAGCGGAACAGGGCGCGGGGCGTCGACAACCAGGTCGCAAGCAGCGCCGGTGTGCTCCTCGAGCGAGGCGGCGATGGCGGTGACATCGCCGAGCGTGGCACTCATGAGCATAAACTGCGTGTGGGGCAGGGTGAGCAGTGGCACCTGCCATGCCCAGCCGCGGTCGGGGTCGGCAAAGTAGTGGAACTCATCCATGGCTACGCAGCCCACATCGGCGTCCTCGCCCTCGCGTAGCGCATCGTTGGCAAGGATTTCGGCCGTGCAGCAGATGACGGGTGCCTTGGTATTGATATGCGTATCGCCGGTGATCATGCCGACGTTATCGCGGCCGAGTACTTGTACCAGGTCGAAGAACTTTTCGCTGACCAGGGCCTTGATGGGGGCCGTGTAATAGCAGCGCTTGCCCTGCGCCATGCCCATAAAGAGCATGCCCAGCGCGACGAGCGATTTACCCGATCCGGTCGGTGTGCCCAAAATGACGTGATCGCCGGCGGCCAGGTCCATGAGGGCCTCTTCTTGGTGACCCCACAGCTCGATGCCGCGGCTGCTCGTCCATTCAAAGAAGCGTTCGAAGGCCTGATCGGGCGTGAGCCACGGTTCGGGCTCACTGCCATCCTCGGGCTCCCACCAGGTGGGGGAGAGCGCGCCGAGCGAGCCGAACTCGGCTTCGGTTCCCGTGCCGCCCGAGAATGAGCTGGCGGCCCCGGCGCCGGAGACGGTGCTGGCGGCGGTATCTGTCGTGGTCTGTGCCATGTGTTTGCTTTCTCTCGCGATTGTCCGCCAACTATTATGGCGTAGCAGCGGCGTGGGGTGCCAGCGCGCGAGAAAATGCAGGAAATGGGCGTTCTGCCCAGCCGTTTGGTGCAGTCGCCAGCTAAGTGAGTAGACTTTTTTCAATGTCGCGAGCACATGGCTTTTGCGCAAGGGTTCTACCTGCGGTTTTAGTTTTCGTTATGCGGGTTGTGCTTGGCTATTGCAAAAAAAGTCTACTCACTTAGGTTTGAGGGTCGTTCGCTGGCGCCTATTTTCACTTGTTTGCCGACGCCGCGACCATCAGAAGCCCCTAGGACCCCTGCGGCAGGCGTTTTTTGCCTTTGCGAGCACGGTTTCTAAAGTTCTCGACGGCTTCTTCCATGCCCAGGGGTACATAGGTGAGCTCATCGAGGTTTTCGGGCAGGTAGCAGGCAAGGCTTTGCTCCTGCGCGCGGCCCGCCGCGAGCTGCTCTTCGATGGGTTCCGCGCCGGGCGTAGCGCAAATGCCATAGACGGCGGCACCCATCTCGCGCGTGCGGCGCTCGTACTCGGTCTCGGGATGCTCGGGATGGTCGCGGCGGACGTCGTCGCTTACCCAAAGCGTATCGTAGCCGGCCGCGGCAAACTGTCCCAGGGCGTAATCGCGCAACGGCTTGCTATCGGTGCGCAGTGTGACGGTAGCGCCGGCTGCAAAGAGCGGGCGGTAGAGCATCAGATGGTCGACATGGACGAGTCGTTTTTTAGCGTACTTGGCCTTGGGCTGCGGCGTGGGAAAGTTAATGGTGATGGCATCGAGCTCGCCTGCGGCAAACAGCCGTGGCAGCGATGCGGCGCCTCGGGGCAGGACGAGTGCGTTGGATAGCCCCTGTTCGCAGATTTTCTGCGCGGCATAGGCGATGCAGATGGGCTCCTGGTCCATGCCGATAAAGAGGGCATCGGGCTCGCGGTGGGCGCGCTCTACAAGGTACGTTCCCTTGCCACAGCCAAGATCCAGGTGAAGGTGCTCGAAGGGCTTGCTGCCTGCGGGCGCACAGGCCTTGCGCCAATCTCCGGCATAAGCCTCGGGGTTTGTCTCAATCGCATCGGCGTAGCGTTCCAGGCGCTCCTCGAGCACAAAGTTCTTAGGCGTGCGAACGTGGACGGCTCCCATGAGGCTCCTTGGTCATAAGTATGGAACGCATAGCTGCACGTTCCGTCAATGGATTGAAAAAGGGCGGGCATAGTTTGCCCGGAAGATGCGGTGCGGCTCGGCGGCGAGTCGTCGATGCCTACAGGCGCTTGAGAATCACATAGCGGTTGAGCTCGCCGCTACGACCGTCGGCATGGAAGCGCTCAAGCTCACGCACGGGGACCTCGCCGCTCTTGTAGAACGTACGGACGCCGCGCACCAGGTCGGTGATCTGCTGATCGTCAAAGTGATGGCAATAGCGGTAGGCGTGGCGGTCGTTTTGCCAGCCAATGAGGTGGTCGCCGGCTTCAAACTGGGCGGAATCGTAACCCTCAAACGGCGGGGTGAGCTCGGCGCGGGCTTCGGCGCGAACAGCCTTGCGCGCCATGCGCTCGTCGTTCATGAACTCCCAAAAGCTGATGGCGATGATGCCGCCCGGGCGCGTCTGGCGCACCAGGGCGTCGAGCACGCGTACACGGTACTCGCACGACGGCACATGGTGCATAAAGCCAAAGCAGACCGAGATGTCGGCGAGCGGGGCGTCGAAAAGCACGTCGGGCGTCTCGGCGGGGTTGAGCTTCATAAGGGCGTCGAGCACGTCGAGTTCCTGGAAGTGCAGGTTGGGAATGCGCAGCGCGTGGCCATGTGCATCGATGGCCAGGTCTTGGCACGAGTCGACACCATAGAACTCAAACGGGCAGCTGGCATCTGCCGAGGGGTTTGCGCCATCGACGCCCTTGGCGGCAAGTGCGCCGCCGGCGGCAAAGTTCTCGAATCGCATATTGCCACAGGCAAGATCGAAGACGCGGACGGGATGCTCGATCGTGGCGACGTCGAGCTGTTCGAGCGCGATATCCATGGTGCGTACCCAGCCGGGCCACGGGGCCTGGCGCGTATCGGAAAAGGAAGCGGAGTGCTCGCGATAGAACGTGTTGTTGAGCTGGATGAGCGATGAGGCGAAATCGCGGTTCACGGCGCGGAACTCCCTCCGTTGGCGGTGCGGAATAAACAGTACGACCATACTACCGTTAACGCCGCAACGGGGACAACCAAGCTACGGGTCATTGCTTTGTTTGGACACATTTCCGCAGCTCATATGCGCCCGCAACCGCCGGTTGTCAAAAATCTCACTAGAATAGGTGGCATGCTTTTGGCGGTGGCGGATAGATTTTTAACTGTGCAAGGCGCCTTAAGAACAAAAGCGGTCCGGCGGTACGGCTGGCATCACATAGGAGGAACCATGAATGTAGAAACTGCGCAGCGGCTCGCCGACCTTCGCCGCAGCAAAGGCTTTAGTCAAGAAGGACTGGCACGAAAGCTGGGACTGTCGCGCCAGGCGGTCAGTAAATGGGAGCGCGCGGAGAGCTCGCCCGATACCGAGAACCTGATCTCGCTCGCCAAACTCTATGGTGTGAGCCTGGACGAGCTGCTCAATCCGAGCGACGAGATCGAGGACGATATCGAGTTTGAGAACGAGGACCGCGCTCGTCAGCGCGAGGCCGAGGCGGCAGAGCGCGCACGCACCCATGAGGCGGCGGCACGAGCTACCGAGGCGGCAACACAGGCGAGTGACGCCGCCGCCAAGGCGGCGCAGGCGGCAAGCTGGAGTGCGCAGGCTGCCAATGCGGCGACGGCTCAGGTGACGGGTACCGGTGCGGCTGGTCCGACTCCGGTGAAGGGTCCGTTCCAGTCATTCCCGTATTGGGCCGTGTGCTGGCTGCTGTTCTTTTTACTGATGTTCCTGTTTGGTGCCGGCCCCTTTGCTGCGCTGATCTTCTTCACGATTCCCATCTATCACTGGGTGGCGCGTGCACTCGATGGCGATTGGGCGCGCGGGGATATTCAGGTTGGTCCGGCACCGGTGGCGGTCAGGGCCCAGGGGAAGGATACTTCTGCGGAACCTGATGCTGACGTGGCTACCGCGGCCACCGCTGAGCCATGTGCCAAAGAAGGTGACGAATGATGAAGCTTTCGCATGAATCCAAGCTGCGCCTGGGCGTCGGCATCGGAGCGTTTGTACTGATTATCGGGCTTGTTTTTGGCGTTTCGCGGCTATTGGCTCATTCCGATATGGTGCGTACGACCGGTATTCTATCTGGCAATTTGTCTGATTTTGACGATATGTTTGACGACGATGATCTCTTGGATAGCGGTAACTATTCCGCTCGGCCTCAGCAGCTTTCGAGCACGACTTTTGACGAAGACACGTTCCAATCGCTCGACTTGGACGTGACGTCGGGGACGGTCGATGTTAAATGTGTCTCTGGCGGCCCGGTGCGTGTTATCGAAAGCGGCCGCGTTGCGAAGGCAACGTCTGCTTCTGATGCGGCTACCCGGAACCTTGCTGAGGTCAAGGGCTCTACGCTCAAGATCAGTCAGTTCGACTACGATGATAAGCGTGCGATTGACCGCACAATTACCATTGAGCTGCCGCGAGATGTTGCGGATAACCTGGTGGGCATTACGGCGAATGTGGGGTCGGGTGACCTGACGGTCGCGGGCATTGCGTGCCATGATCTGGATGTAACGCTGGACTCGGGAGACGTTGAGTTTACGGGCACCGTGACCGATACCCTGAATGCCGAGGTCGGTTCGGGCGATGTGACGTTCGAGCTCTACCAGGCCCCCGCGAAGTCGATGGACGTGAGTGTGGGCTCGGGTGACGTGGAGATGACGGTTCCGAACTCGACGGGCTTTAAGGCGAGCCTCACCTTGGGAAGCGGCGACTTCGAGAGCGATTTCCTTCCGCTTGACTACGACGGCGAGACCATTTTGGATCTTGAATTCGATAACGGCGATAAGTCTGCCACGTATCGTTTTGAGGTCGGTTCGGGCGACATGTCGTTTGATTCGGAGTGACATGCGGTTTTGGGAGATCGGTACATATAGGCATGCTCTTTGATGGAGGCGCCGGGGCTGTGGTCGGCTCCGGCGCCTTTGCCTTTACAATGGGGTCATGGAACAGATTATCTTGAACATACTCGAGGCTCTGCGTTGCGGCGAGACCGTAGACGACAAGTCTCTCGTCAAACTGATACATGCCGAGGCGCGCCGTGAGGGTGCCGATAAGCGCGATCTGGCCAAGCGCCGTCTGCTGCCGTTCTACCAGCGGGTTAAACGTGAGGATCCGGCTCGTTGGGATGGATGGAATGTCGATGCCGAGCTGGAGCGTCAACTGCTGCAGGTGCTGCGTATGAAGCCGCGCCGAACGGCCTCGGGCGTGGCGACCATTACCGTCATCACCAAGCCCTGGCCATGCTCGGGCGATTGCCTGTTTTGCCCCAACGATCTGCGCATGCCCAAAAGCTATCTGCATGCCGAGCCGGCGTGCGCCCGTGCGGAGCAAAATTGCTTTGACCCGTATCTGCAGGTGAGTGCCCGTTTGACGGCGCTTTCGCAAATGGGGCATGCGACCGATAAGATTGAGCTCATTGTGCTCGGCGGTACCTGGAGCGACTATCCGCAAGGGTATCAGACGTGGTTTATGTCGGAGCTCTTCCGCGCGCTCAATGACGATGCCGTGGCTGGTGTGGCGGCTAACCCCATGTTGACGCGTCCGGGCATCAGTCGTGCCGAGGCGGGGCGTCTGCTCGATGACGCTCCCGCCGATGCCCTGCCGCCTGTGGTAGCAGAGCGCCGCGAGCGCTATCGGGCCGCCGGCATTGCGACAGACGAGGTCGAGCTTGCTGCCGGCGTTGCCGACGAGCAGGGGCGTGTGAATGCTGCCGTGGGCGGCTATAACCGTGCGGTGCGTCGTCTGTACGGTCCCGGTACGCCGTGGGGCGAGGTCACTGAGTGGCAGACGGCAACGATGGAGGAGCTCGAGCGTCAGCAGCGCATCAACGAGACGGCGAAGCATCGCGTGGTGGGACTCGTTATCGAGACGCGCCCCGATGCTGTAACGCCGCAGGCGCTCACGCTCATCCGCCGCCTGGGCTGCACCAAGATCCAGATGGGTATCCAGAGCCTCGACCAGCACCTGCTCGATATCAACGAGCGTCGCATTTCGGTGGCTCAGGTCGAGCGGGCGTTTTCGCTTGCGCGCCTGTTTGGCTTTAAGATCCACGCGCATTTTATGCTTAACCTGCTGGGCGCCACGCCCGAGGGGGACAAGCGCGATTACGAGCGCTTTATGACCGAAGGGGCCTTTATGCCCGACGAGGTCAAGGTCTACCCGTGTGCGCTCATCGAGGGCTCGCGTCTTGTGGGTTGCTATGAGCGCGGCGAGTGGCGCCCCTATACCGAGGAAGAGCTGCTCGATGTGCTGGCCGATGACATCGTGGTGACGCCGGCGTTCTGCCGTATCAGCCGCATGATCCGCGACTTTAGCTCCGACGACATCATGGTGGGCAACAAGAAGCCCAACCTGCGCCAGCTCGTCGAAAACCGCTTGGCGGCTCGTGGGGAAGGCGCGACGGTGCGCGAGATTCGCTATCGCGAGATCAGTACCGCGGGTGCCGACCTGGATGAACTGTCTCTTGATGAGGTCGCTTACGAGACGCCGGTGACTTACGAGCGCTTTTTGCAGTGGGTGACGCCGCAGGGCAAGATCGCGGGCTTTTTGCGGCTGTCGCTTCCCGATCGTGCTTTTGTTGCCGCGCATGCGGGCGAATTGCCGACGACGCCGGACGAGGCGATGATTCGCGAGGTGCACGTGTATGGCATGACGGCGCGCGTGGGCGACCAAGGCCAGGCGGCGCAGCATCACGGGTTGGGGCGTTTGCTCGTAGAGCGTGCGTGCGAGATTGCCTGGGATGCGGGTTATGCGCGTATCAACGTGATTAGCGCGATTGGCACACGCGAGTACTATCGCCATTTGGGTTTTTATGACCACGGACTCTATCTGCAAAAGGAGCTCTAGATGAACAAGTCGAGTGTTTCTGCCGGCGTCGTTGCCGGCGTTGCTCTGGGAGCCGCAGCGCTTGGTGCGGCCGCCGTCGCTGTTCGTGCTGCCTGTCTGCAGGTTGCGCGAACCCGCAATGGGTTGGCGCGTGTGAAACGCGTGCACGATGAGGGCGGCGACGAAGTCCGCGTATTGGTGCAAGGCGGCGTCTACCAAAGCGCGAGTTACGTTGGCGAACGCTGGGCGGAGCCCGTCTTTGCGTACTATCGCGCGTTTGACGACGTGTTTGAGGCTAAGGACGCAATGCGTGATGCTTACGGGCATGGTATCGACCGTATGCTCATGCTGGGCGGCGGCGGGTTTGCCTATCCCAAGTTTGCGCTGATGTCGCACGAGGGCTTGCGCATGGACGTTATTGAGTACGATGCCGAGATTACGCGCCTGGCGCGCCGTTGGTTCTACCTGGACGAGCTGGAGCGCACGGTGGGCGACCGCCTGCGGGTGATTACCGCTGAGGCTCGCTCGTATCTGGGCGTGACGAGTGTGGGTCATCGTCGCTACGACGTGGTCGTGAGCGATTGCTTTGGCGGTGCCGAGCCCGTACGCGAGCTGGCGACGGTTGAGGCGTTGCGTTTGGTGCGGGGCAGCCTAAATGTCGGCGGCGTCTACGTGGCCAATATCGTGAGCGCAAACGAGGGGAGCGATGTGACGTTCCTGCGCGACTGTGCCGCCACGGCGCTTGAGGTGTTCGACCATGCTTGGGTGGTCCCATGTGGCGATGCAGAGTTCGGCGGCGAGGAGAATTATCTGCTCATCGCCAGCGACGGCGACTACGCCTTTGCCGAAGCCGTGTCCTTCGACACCGACTTCCTCGGCACCGTCCTTCACGACAAGTAAGTCTCCCCGTCCCAAAAAAGACTGGTCTTAGGCGTGGTCGCGCCAGCTGAGGACGCGCTGCTTCATACCCTCGATGTCGAGCACGCCTTCGGCAAAGCCCTTGCGCACGAGCTCTTCGGGAACAAACTCGTCGTAGCGGTCAAAATAAGGCACCTCGCCAGGATAGACGAGTTCGATGGGATCAAAGTCCTTCTCGGCCTCGGCGGCGAGCACCTCAAAGAACGTCTCCTCGTCGGCCTTCATTTTAAACTGCATAAAGTACGGGCGCGACGGGTCGAGTCCGCGAAGGCCCAGCTCCGCGGCACATTTAATCTTGAGCATGCGTTCGAGCGCCAAAAAGGCGTAGCTGCCCAGCCAGGGGAAGAGCACCCAGGTGTCGCCTCCCAGGTTAATGAGCGGCTTGGTTCCCGCACCCGAAAGCTTGGCCGTATGGCGAGCCTGCGCCAAGCGGGCCCGCGCGTTACCCATAAGGTACGGATATGCCGCGTGCTCGTTGAGCGCCTTGCGCATACGCTCGAGTACGTGTGTATTGATGTCACCGGGGCAGTCGCCAAAGTAGGCTGGCACACGGCCTTTGACCTGCGTGGCAAAGACGGTATGACGCTTCCAGTCCACTTCCTCGACAATCCAGCAGTGTCCGGCGATGGCGATGCGCTCACCGGGCGGTGGCGGATTGACGATCGTGCCCAACTCGGCCGACTCACTGCGAACGGTGAACTCCTCGTTTTCCTGGAACACGGCGTAGAACTTAAAGTTGTTAATGATGCGCTCGCCCGCGAGGCCCACGATGAGCCCGCCGCCTTCGGTGACCTGGATATGGTCGATCTTGATGAGGTGGCGCAGCAACACGCGATAGTCATCGGCCGAGACGCGATGGAAATAGCTGAGCGTGAGCACGCGCTGGGCAAGTTCGGCCGGCGTGAGCTCTCCGGTGCTGGCGAGGGTCGACATAGTCTGGTGATAGAGCAGGCTGTAGGGGAGTCGATCGAGCTCGGGCGGCTCGACCCACTTTTCCTCGCGATAGAGTTGTACGAGCGCGATACCCTGCAGGAGCTTCCACGGAATGGTCTCGGGCATCATCGTGCGCGGCTCGGGCTCTTCCTCGCGCATGACGAACCACATCTCGGGTGGAAGATCGCGGCGTCCCGTGCGGCCCATTCGCTGCAAAAAGGAGCTGACGGTAAACGGCGCGTCGATCTGGAAGGCACGCTCCAGGCGACCGATATCAATGCCGAGCTCCAGCGTGGAGGTGGTGACGGTCGTCTGTGCCTGTTCCTCGTCGCGCATAAGCTCTTCTGCCGTCTCGCGTAGCGATGCCGAAAGGTTGCCGTGGTGGATGAGAAAACGGTCGGGCTCGTGCCGGCTCTCGCAGTAGCTGCGCAGCATGGAGCATACGGCCTCCGCCTCTTCGCGCGAGTTGGCAAAGACCAGGCACTTGCGGCCGCGCGTGTGCTCAAAGATATAGCCCATGCCGGGGTCGGCGTTGTCTGGTGCTGTGTCGGTGGGGTTGAGTAATGCCTGTTCGGGTGCTCGGGGGATGTCGACTTCGCCCTCGGGGGCCGAGGAAGTTCGGCGGTCCTTGGGAGCGGCCTTGCCCCGTGCCCGCTCACGACGTTGACGGCGCTCCTCTTGTGTGAGCTGTCCGCTGTGACGCATGTCTTGGTCGCCGGCGGGCAGTGCCGCGGGTGCCGCTGCCTCAATGCGCTCGCACGCAAGCACTTCGGCCTCTTGAGGACCCGTGCTCTCGAATCCTCGCTGCTGCGCCTGGGGACCCGAGTTGTAGAAGTGCTCCATGGAGATACGCCACACGCGGCGTGGCTCCTCAAAACGGGGGATAACGCAGCCGCGTCCCGTTCCCTGTGAGAGAAAGGCACCCGTGCGCTCGGGGTCGCCGATGGTAGCGGAAAGGCCAATGCGACGGGGCTGCACGCCTGCCATGCGCGACAGGCGCTCAATAAGGCAGAGCGTCTGCCCGCCTCGATCGCCGCGCATAAGCGAATGGACCTCGTCAATGACCACATAGCGCAGGTCGCAGAACATGCGCGGGATCGCCATATGCTTATGGATCAGGAGTGCCTCGAGCGACTCGGGCGTAATCTGCAAGATGCCGCTCGGCTTTTTGATGAGCTTAGCCTTGTGCGATTGCGAGACGTCGCCATGCCAGTGCCAGACGGGGATGTCGGCTTCTTCGCACAGGTCATTGAGACGGACGAACTGATCATTGATGAGTGCCTTGAGGGGGCCGATGTAGAGGGCGCCAACGCTTGCGGGCGGGTTCTCCCAAAACTCGGTCAGGATGGGAAAGAAGGCTGCCTCGGTTTTGCCGGAAGCTGTGGATGCCGTTAGGAGCACATTGTCTTGTGTGTTAAAGATGGCATCTGCCGCCGCAACCTGAATGGAGCGCAGGCTCTCCCAATCGTGGGAGTAGATGAAGTCTTGGATAAACGGGGCGTAGCGGTCAAAGGCGTTCACGGGGCCTCCTCTCAAAAACGAATCTCTCAGCGCGGCTGGCAACGGCTTGCTGCATGACTGCTTCAACATTTGCCCAGATAAAACCTGCCAAAATAAACCTGTCCCTTTTTGCAGGTTAGATGGTGAATTCGGCGAAGTTGCGGTCGTCGTCCGCGGTGCCGGTGTCGTCTGTTGCGGCTGCCGGCGCCAGCGCGTCGCCGCCGACGCTTTGCAGCAGCTCGGCTACGTTGGCGTTGGGGTTTTGGCATAGGATGTCGAGCAGCTCGATAAAGTCACGAATGACTTCACGCGGCGTCAGATGCGTGTCGGCTCCCACGCGACCGAACTCGATCTTGAGGAAGTCTACCAAGTCGTTCTCGGTAAGCGTGGGCGTCCAGCCAAAGTAGCCGGCATGGATCTGCATGAGCTTTTCGATGAGCACCAGCAGCTCCTCGTAGGTGAGCGGCTGCAGGCGGATGATGGGAGCGAGCATGTCTTTGAGATCATCGCGCGCAAAACGGCCCTGAGCGAGACGGCTCCGAAGGGCCTCGTAGGAAAAGACGCCGCGGCGGCGGTCCTCGATAGAGGTCGGCGTGCCGCCCATGATCATGCCCAGGTACTGCGCCTTGCCCTGGAGCGTGTCGTTGTACATGGTCAGAATCTTCTCGTAGTTGTACTGGCGCGTGATCGCGTTGGGAATCTTATACAGATTCACGAGCTCGTCGATGAGCACCAGCATGCCCTTGTAGCCGCTGCAAACCAAAAAACGCGCGATGAGTTTGACGTAGTCGTACCAGTCGTCATCGCTGATGATGGTTGAGGACCCCAGTTCGGCACGAGCTTCACTCTTGGTGCGGTATTCGCCGCGGATCCATTTGGTCACGCGGCTCATGGTTTCCTCGTCGCCCTCGGATACGGCCGTGCGATAGCGGCGGAGCATGCGAGCGAAGTCGAAGCCGTGGACCATTTCCTCGAGCGGGGCCAGTTGGGCATTGACGGCAGACTCATCGGCATCGGCACACGAGGCGACCCAGCGGTCCAGGATAAGGTTGAGCGCACCGCCCTCGGGGCGCGTTTTAGTCGATATGTTGCGGATGAGCTCACGGTAGGTGGCAAGGCCCTGTCCCTGGCCGCCCTGCAGACGGCGCTCAGGGGATAGGTCGGCATCGGCGACGACGAATCCCTCACCCATGGCGTGCGTACGGATGGTCTGGAGCAAAAAGCTCTTGCCGGCTCCGTAGCGACCGACCAGAAAGCGGAAGCTCGCGCCGCCGTCGGCGATGAGGCTCAGGTCGGTGAGCAGGGCGCGGATCTCGACCTCGCGCCCTACGGTGATGTAGGGAAGGCCGATGCGCGGGACCACGCCGCCCTTGAGCGAGTTAAGGATAACGGCGGCGACGCGTTTGGGTACACGGGGCGCTGCGGATGCGGTATCACTCATGGTCTAGGTATCCTCTCACGTCTGCTTTGTAGTCCTCGATAATCTGTGGCCCTGCCGCGCCAAATTCAATTACGGTGTCACCCACCAGGTCAAAGAGCGCCTCGTTGATGCTATCGACGAGCATGTCCTCGCTCTGTCCCGAGTGCGCCACTGCCGATGTCGCTTGCGCTGCGTTCTGCTCGAGCAGTGCGCGCAGATACGCGGTTGCGGCGGGCGCGAGTTCGCTCGCGGCGTCAGTGGGCGCAGCCGCTGCGAGCGGGGACGTCGGCGCGAGAAGCGGTGCCACGACACCAAACTGTTCGGTGGATATGGTTGGCTCGTCGGTCTCGTCCTGCCGAATGGGTGCCGCGACCGCCTCGACAATCGCGTCGGCTACGGGCTCGGCTTCCGGTTGCCCTGAGTCCGCTGCCTCGGCTTCCACAGGTGTGCCGTCCTCGCGCTCTTCATCGATCAAAAGCGCTTCGCGCGTTTGCGCAGCGGCGCTCCGAATGTGCCCCAGCTGACTCAGATCGATATCGATCTTGACGGGTTGGTGTGCGGCGTCCCACGAAAGCCATGCCACAATCTCGTCATCGATAATCTTGGCCAG
The DNA here is from genome assembly GCA_048472015.1 of Collinsella sp. Classification (GTDB taxonomy): domain Bacteria; phylum Actinomycetota; class Coriobacteriia; order Coriobacteriales; family Coriobacteriaceae; genus Collinsella. The sequence goes on from DBGAZC010000111.1 coordinate 26,606, forward strand.
ATATTTGGGGACCTTTTCTTCCTTAAGGGGATGGGCGGGGTCCAGCGCCAGGCGCAGGCGTTGGTCGCAGGCGCGCATCATTTCACCGAGCTTGCTGCTCTTTTGCCTACTACCGTGGATACGCATGCATTCCCAAAAGCCGTTTTGGCAACGGTAGATATGGATGGGATCCAAGCGGTATTCGCAGTCCTCGTGGCGCTCGGGCGCAAAGAATACGGCCGAGGCAAACATGGTGTAGGGCATGGCCGTCTCCTCCCCAAATAAGCTCGCCACGATGCCGGTCTTTCGGTGCGTGTCATAGTAGCGCGCCATACGGACATACACGGCGCACGCCACGTGGCGCAGATCGCGGTGGTGGCTGCGGTCGAGCCGCGAGTTACTTAGGTTGTACGTGGAGAGGGCGTTGATGGCGGCCATGA
>DBGAZC010000112.1:0-2997 GCA_048472015.1 Collinsella sp.
CCGCAAGTATCGACTGTCGGAGCGCGTGGGATAGATGCGTTAGTGGACGAGGCGACCCAATAATCGACCCTCGATTGGCGTCCATTAAGGTAAAGCGGTTGTTGCCCAGTCGACGGTGATGCTAAAGACTCGGCTTACGCCGGCATGGCCCCGAACCCGTCTATCAGGAACAGCCTAAGAACCAGCTTGATGACATTTCCCGGTTTGACTTCTGCCGCGTCAAAGACGTGGCGCTCGGCGAGCTCGCTGCAGTATGCATAGATGTCGCGGATAAGGTCCGCGCCCGAGAGCGTAAACATGTAGCCTGCGTCCGAAAGCGCATTGGGCGCGGCAGGCAACTTGGCCATGTGGCAGAACGTTTGCAGGTCGGGCGCCATAACGTTCTGGTAGTCGAGGTGGCCGTTGGCATCCTGCGCGGCAACCTCCAATTGGCGCACAAAATCCAGCGCCGCCGCTAACACAAAGCTCGGCGTAGGCGCATTGACGTCCTGAGTGGTCGCCACAAGCCTGCCCGCCGCCTGCGTGACAAGCCAAGCGACCTCGCGCTGGCAACGCACGGCCTTGCGCGTAACCGGCTTGATGGACGAAGAAGAAACGCTTCCCTTAGGCGGATTCGAAACAGCCACAAGAACCTCCCATGAACGACCCGGCCCAACAAGCCCGGATGAAACACGTGCTACATCAGTATACAGGGAAGTGGGGTAGCGGGGTACAAGCGCGCCAGCGGCAAACCGAGAGCATCAACGATGTGCCGATCGCGGAATGAGATCTCGTAATAATTGACTCTCGGCCATATTATTGAGGGGCATGACTCGCGTTCGTATGGTTGTAGGTGCTGGCGATGAACGACATTGACCTTGCTGTTCCGTTGATGGATGGACCAAGCTATGACCGCGCCTGCAGTCTCGTGCCTTCCGAATACGTTGAGGCATGGGAGTGGTTTCTGGGTGAGGAACAGCGCGGCGGCGTTTGGACCAGCCTTCCGCACCACACCAAGGAAGATAGTCCTCAGTATCAGTACCGTTTGAGAATTGGCTCGGACTTCTTTCCCGTAACGCGGGATTCAGGGATCTTCTGGCCGGGCCAGGATCGGGTGAAGCAAGATCCCAATAAGATCTTTGCGCTTTCGGTCCATAACTCTAAAAAGAGCTTCTACACCGATGTGCCTCCGCTCTATTTGGATGACGGTACGTGGGTCATTAAGTATTCGGTCCAAGCGCCAGGAGCCGTTGGTTCTCGAGACCAGAATTACAACCGTAAAATGCTCAACTGCATGGAATGTGGCGTCCCAGTCGGAGTCATATTTGCAACCGAGGTGGGCTATAAGGTGCTCGGCCTTGCGTTTGTTGAGCGGTTCGAGCCCGAAAATGGATGGTTTGTTCTGCACGGTCCTGTTCATAAAGGCGGACCGGACCCTCGTTTTGCGCCCGACATGAGTTATCTGAAGCACATACCCGTCGATATTGAGTTTGCCGGACAGGGTGCGACCGACGACGAAAAGGTCCGCTATGCGTTAAGGCGCGAGCGATTGGGGCAGCAATGGTTCCGCAAGCAGCTCGTTGCCGCCTATGATGGCCGTTGCGCGGTGTCGGACTGCGGCGTCAGTGAAGCTCTGGAGGCTGCACATATCGAGAATTACTCGGGACCCAAATCGCAGGTTGCCAGCAACGGCATTCTGCTTCGGCGCGATCTTCATTCCCTATTTGATGCTCACCTGATTTCGTTTGAGCCTGTTTGCGGCGAATATCGGCTGTGCGGATCGTACCTGCTGGATAAGACCGACTACGCTTCCTTTGCGGGTGCGACGCTAAGGCAGCCGAATGAGCGTCAGTGGCGACCCGATACGGTGTTTCTTGAGGCCCATCGCATTGAGTTCGATCGCTCGGAAAAGAAGCGTGAAAAGGCGGGGCTTCTGCCGTATTAGCGTATTTGGCTTTGGCATTCTTTGACGATCGTGTTGTTTGATCGGATCGCGTGGCGATGCAATCTCGCGCCCGCCCGCCGGTGCATGCTCTTCCTGATTTGTATAGCGAGAAGGGGCATGTATGAGCTGGCGAGGCGATATTGCGATGGGGAAGTACGGAAAACTGCCGTGTGCCCTTATCGACAACAATATGTTTCCGGGCGTAGAAGTTGATTGCGGGTCGTTTGTCGTCGCCTGCCCTTGCTGCGGCTCGCAAATACCGTGTCTCGACATTCGGTTCATCGATGCACGTGACAGGTTCAGCGACGAAGTGAGGAAACGTACGGGCGTTCATATGCCGGTGTATCCGGAGAAATGCCCTGTTTGTGGCCTCGATATCGTGTACGACGCCGGCGACGAGGGATAGGTGATGCGGAGGAGTTGGCTGTGAGTGTCTTTTGCCTCTACAAATAAATCCCCTCGAGCAGGCTCTTGTGGAACTCGGCGTGATGGTCGCGTGCCCAGGTAAAGAGTGCCTGGTCAAAGTCGGTGCGCGTGGCCGGGACGCCAAAGACGCCGGCAACTTCGACGCGTATAAACTCCAGTGCCGGCAGCTTGTTGATGGCAGTGAGGGCAAACGGGGACGAGGGCTCCTCGAACAGATAGCGGCTGCCTTGCAGCGCGTCGCAACTGGTGCACGTGTTGCCGAGCGACGGGGCTTTGGAGGCTCGCGCGCCTACGGGCTTGTAGCCGCAGCGCTTATGAAGATAGTCGCGGATCTCGCCTGGCACGCAGCCAAGAGCGGGCACGATGGCGAGTGCGTTGGCGTTGGCCGTGTCGATGGCAATGTGCCCGGCTTCGTTGGGCGCGTGCGCGATGACGATGCTTTCGTCGTTATCGGCTCGATAGGGAATGCCGAAGGCCGCGACCGAGGTCTCTTTGTGACACTTCCAGCACTCGCGCTTGCCCAGTACTAGATATATATACGGCGCTGAGGGGTCGGATCGGTCAACACCGGGCAGCCACTCGGCAAAGGGCTCGGGGTTGACGCCGCTGGGTACATACCAGATCTTCTTGGTCCGGTCCCATTTGGC
>DBGAZC010000113.1:0-4509 GCA_048472015.1 Collinsella sp.
GATGAGCCTTGTAGATGCCTCATCTCAAGAAACATTAAAAAAGGATATCGTCAAAAGAATTAATAAGATTCAATTATTTGATACAAATAAAACTCAGACCCAATGTCTTCTACAAACATTGGGCTTTTGCGGAATATTGGAGACGGCACAACACAAAAGTCCATTCCATGAGTATGTAAACTTAGGGCTTGCTCCTAAAAAGTCACACAATTCAGACTGGGAATATCCTGTTGATTTTTGGACACCTTCGGATGGTATAAACCGAGAAGCATTTAAGTTTTGGTTCGGTAATTATATCCAGTTTGATAAATTCTGGGAATAAAATATATTATGGCGGACGTAGGATATTTCGACAGCGTAAGTGCAAACCTAAAGACCGGCGTAGGCGCGCAGGTCAAGGGTATCTCGGAAGGCGTCAAGGCGAACTCCGACGCCGGCGTGTCACCGTCCGTCAATGCCCTCGACACGGGGGTCAAGGCGGCAGCCGCCATCGGCGGCCTTGCCGACGGCCTGAGCGAGGCCGCGATGCTCCCCGTGCTGGGTGCCATGGGCATGAAGGGCATGGCCTGCCTGCCCATCTCCAAGCAGCTCGACCCGGTCATCGGCGTGGACATCCACCTCGTGACGATACCACCTTCCCCCGTCGTGCCCATGCCTCACCCTTATGTCGGGGTTCTCCTTCGTCCGCAGGACTTCATCGCGGCGGCGGTCTCTTCATTCATCCCCCCGCCTCCGACAGCGGAACAGACGGGCGACGCCGACAGCGCGAAGCTCGCTGAGGTGGGCCACACCGTGCTGATGATGGCCGTCGGGATGCTGGGTGCCACCGTCAAGATAGGCGGCTTCATCCCGCGCGCGGTTGCATCCACACCCACGCGGAGCATCCCGCACATCCCCATGGGCGCAGGCTGGGCGGCCCCTTCAGCGGCGATACCCAAGAACAACGGCCACGCCTTCATGGGCAGCCTGACGGTGCTCGCCGACGGGATGCCCTTCTCGGGCGGCGGCGCGCACCTGCACCTCGACTGCAACGACGTGGGCATACCGAGCGTGCACAAGGTTCCGGGAATGTTCCTGCCCACGGGTGTCATCAACCCGATACCCCCCGCCAGGCAGATACTCACCAGCCCGGTTCCCGTCCCTCTCAACCCCATGGCGGCACTCGCCCGCAAGTGCACGGGGGCGTTCGGGCGTTTCTACAAGAAAAAGACCAAGAAGCTGGCGGACAAGCTGCACAGCAAGGTCAACAAGACGATAAAGAGCGAATCCCTCAAGAACATGCTCCACAAGGCCATCTGTACGGTCACGGGGCATCCTGTGGACGTGGCCAGCGGCACGTTCTTCACCGACGAGGAGGACTTCTGGCTCGACGGCCCGGTGCCTCTGTCATGGGAGCGCACATGGTACAGCCGCAGCGACTACCGGGGGCCTCTGGGCAACGGGTGGCACCACGCCTACGACATGGGCGTCGTCGCGGACACGGAAGAAGGCACCCTGACGCTCCGCATGAGTGACGGCATCCCGGTGGCCTTCCCACTGCCGACAGCGGAAGACCCCTCGTTCATCCTCTCCGAGCGCAAGGAAGCCCGTCTGGAACAGGACGGCTGCTACTGCGTGTGGGACATGGCCGAGGACCTCTACTACCGCTTCACCCGCAAGGAGTACGATTCCGTGCGCCTGCTTGAGAGCGTGACCGACTACAACGGCCTCGGCATCCGCTTCGAGTACACGAAAGAGGGATTGCTACACTCCATTACAGACAGTGCGGGCCGCCGTCTGAGGGTGGAACACGACACGAGGAACGGACGCATCCTTGAGATATACGGCCCGCATCCGGAAGATCCGGAGAAAGAGATTACCCTCGCCTCCTACGAGTACGACGCCGACGGCAACATGACCCTCCAGCGCAACGCGGCAGGAGATGTGATGACATACGAGTATGCCGGAAGGCTCATCGTGAAGGAGACATGGCGCAACGGCCTTGCGTGGTACTTCGAGTACGACGGTACGGGCGTGGGTTCGCGCTGCGTACACACGTGGGGCGACGGCGGCATATACGACCATAAGCTCACGTTCCGAGAGGGAGTGACCGAGGTACTCGACAGCCATGGCGGGCTGACGGTGTACCACCACCGTGGCGGCCTTGTGTGGAAGAAGGTCGATGCCAACGGCGGGGAGCACCTGTGGCGTTATGATGACAGCCGCCAGCTCCTCGCACAGACAGACCCGCTCGGTAACAGCACCCTGTACAAATATGACCGCTGGGGGAACTGCACCGACAGCTCCGACCCGTGCGGCGGCAGCGTGTCCGCCGTGTACCCCGGCAAGGGGGGCCTGCGCAACCGTCCCGTATCCGTGACCACACCGGACGGCGGCACGTGGGAGTTCGGCTATGACCGCTCCGGCAATCTGGTGAGCCGCACCAACCCCGAAGGTGCCGTCACGAGGATGACCTACCGCGACGGTGCGGTGGCATCGGTGAAAGACCCCTACGGTGTGGTGACGAAGCTCGCCTATGACCGTTTCCGCAACCTCACGGAGGCATCCGACAGCCGGGGGAACACCTCGCTGTACGGCTACGACCTGCTGGGCAGGTGCGTGAGCGTCACCAACCCCAAGGGTGCGGTGCAGAAAAGGGAATACGACCCTGTGGGCCGTGTGGTGCACGTGCTCGACTTCGACGGCAACGACATACGCCTGTCCTACGACGGGATAGACAACCTCACGGAATACCGTGACAACGTCCAGCACGTGGAGTACGGCTACTCCGGCATGTGGAAGCTGACAAGGCGTCGCGACCACCGGGGCGTGGTGAACTTCCGCTATGACCGGGAGGAACGCCTGCGCCGTGTGACAAACGAGAAGCTCCAGAGCTACGAGTTCACCCTCGACGCTGTGGGAAACGTCACCGCCGAGAAGGGTTTCGACGGGGCCGTCCGTCATTACCTGCGTGACAGGGGCGGACGTGTCATCAGGGAGACGCTGCCATCGGGGACGGAAAGGGAATACGGCTATGACGCCTGCTCGCGCGTGACGCGCGTCTCATACCCCACGGCTGGCGACCCCGACCAGACCTACGCCTACGGGCTGTCCGGCAGGCTGGTGCAGGCATCGAGGGGGGAAAGCACGGTGGAGTTTGCGTACAACTCCCTGGGGCTTCCCATACGGGAGACGGCTGACGGCAACACCATACTCCGCACCTACGACCATACCGGCAGGATACTCACGCTCGACAGCACGACGGGGGCCTCGCTGCGCTACACCCGCAACGGCTACGGGGAGCTTGAGGGGTTCACGGCCACCGGCGGCAGCGACGCCGACGGCGCGGGCGCGTGGGAATCCTCACACCGCCACGACACGCTGGGCTTCGAGGTGGAGCGCATCCTTCCGGGAGGCGTCGTCCGCTCGTTCGCCTACGACGACATAGGCCGTCTGGTGGATGCCCGCACACGCAAGGACTCGCGCACACGGCATATGCGCCGCTACCGCTGGGGAGTCGCCGACAGGCTGTTGTCCGTGGAGGACAGCAGGCGTGGCGAGACCCGCTACTCCTACACCCCGACGGGGCAGCTCGACAGGGCGGAATACCCCGACGGCAGGGAGCAGTGGAGAAAGAGCGACCCGGTGGGGAACCTGTATCCCGACCCGGACATGAGGCTGCGCCGCTACCTCGGTGGCGGACGGCTGGAGCAGGACGGTGAATGGCACTGCGAGTACGACGGTGACGGCAACCTGACGGAACGCTACCTCGGCACGGGAAAGTGGCTTGACGGCAAGAAGGACCGCTGGAGATACCGGTGGAACGCCGACGGCTCCCTGGCAAAGGTGGTGCGGCCCGACAAGAGGGAGGTGGAGTTCACATACGACGCGCTCGGGCGCAGGCTCTCCAAGAGCTTCGGCACGACAGTGACGCGGTGGATATGGAACGGCAACGTGCCGCTGCACCAGTGGAAGCAGCGCAGGGAATACTCCGTCATGGAGGACAGGTGGAACACGGACACGGAACGCCGCGACATGACGGTATGGCTCTTCGACGAGGAGTCCTTCGTGCCAATGGCAATGATAAAGGAAGGCAGGTCCTACTCGATACTGACCGACCAGCTCGGAACGCCGACGGAGGCATACGATGCCGAGGGCAACGAGGTGTGGAGCCGGGTGCTCGACATGGACGGGAACGTCATCGAGGAGACAGGCAACAAGGGAATGGTGCCGTTCCTGTTCCAGGGACAGTATTATGACTGTGAGACAGGACTGGCATACAACAGGTTCAGGTACTACTCGCCGAAGATGGGTATGTATGTGTCACAAGATCCAATCAGATTGACTGGCAGAATCCTAAATTTGTATGGGTATGTTTGTAATACAACCTATCTTTGTGATCCATTTGGCTTAGTTTACCAGAGTCATAATCATGGAGATGTAAATGATAGTGTAACAATTTTACGTCGCCAAAATATAAGAAATTATCAAATAGAAGTGCATGTTGACAGTCATGGTCCACATATACAT
>DBGAZC010000114.1:0-3835 GCA_048472015.1 Collinsella sp.
GAGCGTAAGCTGCACGCTGAACACGAACATCACGCTCACAGCACCAACAACCGTGCCGATCGACACGAGCAGCTGCAGCAATCCGCGCTGCATGCTCTCGGACATCTTGTCCAGGTCGTTGGTCGCGCGGCTGACGACCTCGCCGGGACGATGCGCGTCAAAATAGGCGAGCGGCAGACGGTTGAGCTTTTGCGCGATGCGGTTGCGCAGGCGCAGATTGAGACGCTCAGCGACGCTCGACATCAAAAAGCTCTGGAGCGCATAGAACGAGGCAGCGGCAGTCCAGATCATAAAGTAGACGAAAATGGTCTTGCCGCAGTTCTCCCAGGTGATGCTGAAAGTGGTGTCGTTGGCAAACGCCACCTGAATGTGGCCCCACAGCTCATCGATCACGCGGGCGCTATATGCCGGCGCGGCGGTGTTAAAGATGACATAGAACACAATGCTCGCGAACACGATATAGAAGCGCCAATGGTCGCCGGCAGCCTCACTCCACAGGCGGCGCACCGTCGCCCAGGTATCCCGAGGCGTCTCGTCCTCGTCTTCGTCGTCCACGTCGCGCATACGCTCTGCCTCGGCGCGGGCGCGCTCGTCCTCGGCACGTTCGTTTTCCTCGTAGAGCGCTTGGCGGCGAGCCTCGCGCTCCGCCGCCTTGGCGGCTTCGTCCAGGTCGGGCGCGACGCCCGTCTCCTCGACTGTCTCTACAACCGCAGCGCCATCGACGATGCCCTGCTTCTTGAGCTCCTCGGTCATGCTACTCACCTCCCTTCATCTGCGATTCCGCGATTGCGCGGTACACCTCGCAGGTTTCCATGAGCTCGTCGTGCGTGCCTAGGCCCACGATCTCGCCGTCTTTGAGCACCACGATCTGATCGGCATGCAAAATAGTCGAGATGCGCTGGGCGATGATGAGCACCGCGGCATCGCACGTCTCGTCCTGCAGCGCATGGCGCAGTGCCGCATCGGTCTTAAAGTCCAGGGCCGAAAAACTGTCGTCGAAGATATATAGATCGGAATGCTTCATGAGTGCGCGGGCAATCGCCAGGCGCTGGCGCTGACCACCCGAGAAGTTCGTGCCGCCCTGGGCCACCGGCGTATCGAGCCCCTGGGGCTGGTCGAGCACAAAGGTGCTCTGGGCAACCTCCAGCGCATGGAGCATGTCAGCCTCAGTCGCGTCTTCGTTGCCAAAGCGCAGGTTGCTCGCCACCGTACCCGAGAACAGCCATGCCTTCTGCGGCACATAGGCGATACGCCCGCGGATGTCGTCTTGCGAAAGGTCGCGCAGATCGATGCCATTCAGGCGAATGGCGCCCTTCGTGGCATCGTGGAAGCGAAGCAAGAGCTTGGCCACCGTCGACTTGCCCGAACCCGTCGAGCCTACAATCGCCGTGGTCTGGCTACGGCGACAGGCAAAGCTCAGGTCGCACAGGGTGTCCTCGTCGGCATCGTCAAAACGGAACGACATGTGGTCGAACACGGCCACCGCGTCGGCACCGTCAACAGACTCCGCCGCGCACGTGTCCAGCGTGCGCTTGCCGTCCACGATGCTCGGCTCAATCTCCAACACCTGCTGCGCACGGTTCAGGCATGCGGCGGCGCGTGGGAGCGTCAGAATCACCATCTGCGCCGTCATCACAAAGAACAGGATCAGGATCGCGTACTCCAGCACGGCCGAGATGCTACCGATTTGCATGGCGTGGACGCCCACGCGGTTGCCGCCCACCCACAGCACCGCCACCTCGGCGATATTCATCAAAAAGAAGCTGGAGCTGTCGAGACCCACAAACAGGTGGTTGACCTTGATGGCATTGGCCGCGTAATCGCTAAACACCTCGTCCAGGCGCTGCTCCTCGTGGCGCTCCTTGTTAAATGCGCGGATGACGCGCACGCCCACGATGTTCTCGCGCAGCACCACGTTCATGCGGTCGATAAAGCTCTGCAGGCGCATAAAGATCGGCGCGGCGTTGGCAACGGTAAAGACCGCCGCCACCAGCACGATCGCAACCACCACGCCCAGCAGCGTACCCATGGCGGGATCGATGAACCAAGCAAAAATGATGCCTGCCACGGCCAAGAACGGCACCGGCAGCACCAGCTGAATCGTCTGAAGGACAGCTTGCTGAATCACGTTGATGTCGTTGAGCGAGCGCGTGATCATCGAACCCGTGCCAAAGCGCTCAAAGTCGCTGGCGGACAGCTCGAGCGACTTGTCGTACACGGCATTGCGGATATCGCAGGCCACGTTGGCGGCCAGGCGCGCCGAAAGATAGCAGCCCAGCACCGTGCCGCCGCTGGCCATGCCGGTCGCGATAAGCATGTACAGGCCGTTGCGTAATATATAGTCGACATCACCCGTGGTAATACCGGTGTTGACCATGTTCGCCAGCATCGTGGGAACCAACAGCGTACCGACGTTATCTATCAGCACCGCAAACAGCGTCACCGCAATCAGACCGCGGTACGGCCTCATAAACCTCATTAAGAGTCGCATGCGTCCCCCTCGCCCTTATCGTCAGTCTCGTTCTCGGCGGCCACTTGCCGTTTAAATGCCTCGCACTCTTCGTTAAGAACATGGGAGAACTTACCGACCAAGCGCATGATCTCGCACTGTTCCCACGGCTCGAGCGCCTCGAATGCCTGTTGCTCGGCTTTTTGCGCCGGCAACGCGTAGCGCTTGGCAAACCGCACGCCTTCTTCGGTCAGTCGTACAACCTTGTTTTTACGACTGCCCTCGGCAAACTCCAACGTCGCAAGCCCTCGCGCCCTAAGCGTTTTAATCGCCGAATTGATGGTCTGTTTGCTGTAGAACCATTCACTCGTCAGCCGACTCACGGCAACGCTTCCGCCCGCTGCACTCGTGTCGACGAGCATCCAGTAGGCGCAGTCCGAAAGGCCGCAGGCGCGCGAGAACTCCGAATAGATATGGTCGAGTCCATTGAGCAACCGATCGAAGTCGACCAGCGTAACCGCACTATTCATCTATCCCACCATTCAATTGTCCGATTTTTGACCAATTATGTGTCTCTAGATTAGTCCGAGTTTTGACTATCGTCAACAGGCTCTCCGCAAATGCGTGCATTTTTATGGCCTATCGGCAGAAAAAGACCGCCGGCGCGGGGGCGGCGCCAGCGGTCACGTGAAAATCGGGTTTTATTGCCTGTTAAGCGGCGACGGCCTCATAGACCGTAGCGCCCGAGAAGCTGTCATGCAGGCTCTTGCCGGCAATCCACGGCAGCTCGACGACCTCGCAGACCGTGTTGACCAACTCAGAACAGTCAGTAAAGTGGCCCTTGTCGTTGAGGGCCTCGCAATCCTGAACACGCCAATAGCCATCGGTGTGCGTGATGTAGTACTCGTGATCGTTGATCGACACGAAAGCGCGCGTCTTGGAACGCAGCAGCTTCAGAAATCCTTCGAAATCGGTCTCGACGACATCTCCAGCCTGGAACATGATGTTACCTCCTGGCCCGGCGCCACCACGGCGCATTGATAAACGTTGGTACTCCTTTAGTAAAACCCTTATCAGAGGTTATGCGTTCGTCATTTAGGCAAGTGGTAAAAAACCGCAGGGTAGACGGGATAAAACGTTTAACCATCCCATTTGTTTGTCACATTCTGAAGGTACTTTTATGCAAACCTACTTTCCCAATTGGAATCTATCCTTTTGGCCGGGCAATTGACCGTCTATCGTTTGAGCCCGACGGGTATGAACGGGGCATCTGCAACGCCACCGCAAGGAGACACCATGGAGACTATCGAAGCACTCATTCACCGCCGCAGCTGCCGCAACTACAGCGATCGTCCCGTCGAGGCCGAAAAGCTTGCACGTATTATC
>DBGAZC010000115.1:0-3816 GCA_048472015.1 Collinsella sp.
GCCGTGGCCCACAAACCGCAGGAACACGCGATAATTGAGGGCACGCAACGATTTATGTCCCAAATCGGAGGATGATCATATGGCCAAGAGCAGGTACGCCGATGCCACCAAGGCCGCTCGCAGGGCCGCGATGTCTGCCCACAAAGCCTCGTCTGCCGGCAAAGACGCTGTGTCCGCGACCGCGCAGGACGCAACGGTGACCACCGATGCGCTCGCCGAGTCCGCCCGCGACGCGCGCCGCGACGAGCTGACGCACGTGGATGCCAAGGGCGAGGTGCGCATGGTCGACGTATCCGACAAGGCCGAGACGCACCGCACCGCCATCGCCGAGGGTACCATCCTCATGCATCCCGAGACGCAGGCCATGGTGCTGCAGGACCGCGCCAAGAAGGGCGACGTGCTCGCCTGCGCGCGTGTCGCGGGCATCATGGCCATCAAACGCACGAGCGACATCATTCCCATGTGCCATCCGCTGCTCATTACCAAGAGCAAGTGCGATATCGAGCCCATCGCTCCGGCAGGAACGTCTGCCGAGGACGTGCCCGAGGGCTGGGCGCCGGCACGTCCCGACGGGCAGGTCGGCTTTCATGTGCTGGTCACGGCAGGTGTGACGGGTAAGACGGGCATCGAGATGGAGGCGCTGACCGGCGCGAGCGCCGCGTGTCTGACCATCTACGACATGTGTAAGGCCGTCGACCGTGGCATGGAGATCGTCGATGTGCGTCTGCTGCACAAGGAAGGTGGCCGCTCGGGCGTGTGGGACCGTGCGGAGCGTCAGGCCGCTGCCGTTGAGGCCGTGGCCGCTGACGGTGCCGCGCCCGCGAGCGCACCCGTCGCCGTCGCGCCCGCAGCTCCGGCACCGGCCGTCCCCGCGATCGCGTTTATCGGTTACCAGAACTCGGGCAAGACCACGCTCGTCGAGAAGGTCATCGCCGAGCTTACCCGTCGCGGCCTGCGCGTGGGTTCGCTCAAACATCATGGGCATCACGGCTTCGACATCGACGTGCCTGCCAAGGATACCTGGCGTCATCACCAGGCAGGCTCCAAGCACGTGGGCCTCATCTGCGCCACGCGCTGGGCGGAGTACGCCGACACGCGCGAGGAGGACGAGATGCCCGCGCGCGAGCTGCTGTCGCGTTACAACGACGTCGATGTGGTGATCATCGAGGGCTACAAGACCGAGGGCTTCGACAATATCGTGGTCGTGCGTTCCGGCGTCGACCGTCTGCGTGGCAAGAGCTCGCTCGATCTGGTCGACGGCCGCACACTGGCCCTAGCCTGCAACGAGGCCCTGGCACGCCAGGCTTTTGACGCCGGCTTTGCGACCCGAGCCATCAACATCAACGACGCCCGAGCCATCTGCGACCTGATCCAAGACCATCTGGCCTAAAACCTGCCAAAAAGGGACAGGTTCATTTTGGCAGGTTTTATCTGGGCAAACGTCATTTCCGCCACAAAGGGGCCAGATACCTTTGTGGTGGTTTTTGCTTTGGTAGATGTGTGAGACATGCTTTACAATCTGCCAAGTAGTTCATGACGGGCGAAAAACGGAGAGAAGGGGTTTCATGCGGATAGATTGATTTGACAGACGGTGGCGAATGCCCACCGCCCGTATTCGTATGAAACAAGGAGTCTCCATGCTCGCATCTCTTCTCTCAAAATCTCAACCTTCGCTGTCCGCGCAGGCTAAGCGCCTGGTGGCGATGCGCTTTCTCATCTACACCGGTTTTCAGACCAGCTACTTTATCGGCGTCATCGGAACGCTCACCTATGCGGACGACGCTACGGTCGTCGCGACATCGCTGGCCGTCCTGTTTATGAATGTATTTGTGATCCTGGGATCCTTTGCGGGCGGCGCTGCGCTCGACGCATGGGGTCCGCGCCGCCATTTCTTGCTGAGCATCGTCGGCGCTCTCGCAACTGGCACGGCAATCATCGCCTTTGGTAGCGCGACCGGCGTCGTCCTGCTCGGCGCGGTGTTTCTGGGCTTTACGATGGGATTCGCCCAGCCCATTGCCACATCCTATCCGGCCTACCTCACCAATGACCCCGTCGAGCTCAAAGACATCAACTCCGCCATTGCCATGTTCTCAAACGTGAGCATTATCGTCGGACCCACGCTGGGCGGCTTTGTCGCGGCGGCTGCGTCGTCGCGCGCGGTGTTCGTGCTCATGATGCTCTTTACCGTGCTGGCGTTCGTCGTCGGCTGGGGCTTTAGGCCGCAGACCAGCCATGTCGCCGGGGATGCGGATGCCGATTCGGCAGAGGAAGGGGAGCGTGCGGGACAAAGCTCCAGCCCCAGCACGTCCGCCCGCGCCACCTTCGCAGCCAGTATCAAGACAGTCTTCACCAACAGCGTCCTCGCGCTACTTTTCTGCATCATTTTTCTTTCGAACTTTGGCTACGGAGCCTTCGATCCGCTCGAGTCGTTTTTCTATCGCGATGTCCTACGCGTCGGTGTTGAGTGGATGGGCTGGCTCTCGTCGGCCTGCGGTGTCGGCGCGGTGCTGGGCGCCATGGTCGCGCTCCGGATGCCGCCGCGTTTCGTCAACCTTAAAACACTGCTCGTGGCGCTCATGTCCGTGGGCCTGGGAAGTCTGCTCTATGTGGGGACACCGTACGTGGGCGTGGCCCTCGTCGGCCAGGTCGCCCTGGGCATAGCTTGGGGTGTCGTCAACCCGCTCCACAACACCATCGTGCAAACGACGGCGCCGCTCGAGCAACTCGGCCGTGTGAACTCGGTCATGGGCTTTGGCAATATGTTCGCCGGCGTGGCACCGCTGGCGATTGCCCCGTGGCTGGCGGCGACATTTGGCGTGCAGCAGACGCTCATCGGAGCAGGCATGGTCGTGACGGCGGTCCCTGCGACGTTGCTGCTGTTTGGTCGCAGGCATTTTGATCGTGCCGCAAGGCAGTAAAAACCATCACAACATTTGATGAAAATCGCGATTTTGCCGAAAAACGTCGAATGTTGTGATGGTTTGCGCTCCGGGCCGGGACACCCTTCGGGTCCGGCCACCACAAAGGGGCCAGACGCCTTTGTGGTGATCGGGCCCCAACGGCCCGTGCCTTGGTATACCATGTACGCCGTTCACGAATACACCCCACACCGCCGCACAACTCAGAAAGGCCCCCATGGACACCACCTTCAGCCACATCAAAGCCGTGTTCTGCGATATCGACGGCACGCTGCTCACGAGCCAGCACACGGTGTCCCCGCGCACCGTGGCGGCGATCCGCGCCCTGCGCGAGCGCGGCGTGCTCTTTGGCTTGTGCACCGGGCGCGACGCCCACGCGACCGAGGCCATGTACGAGCTCTGGGGCATCGAAGGCCTGGTAGACGTGATGGTGGGCTGCGGTGGCGCCGAGGTCATCGACCGTGCGCACGACATCAACGAGCTGAGCTATCCGCTGCCGGGTGAGACCATCGCGCGCATCTGCGAGCACATGGCGGACCTTCCGGCAACGCCCGTCTGCCCCCGAGACGGCGTGTTCTACGTGCCCGAGAGCAACGCGTGCGTCGAGCACCTGTCGCGCGTCGACGGCGTGCCCTACAAGGTGGTCGATTTTGCCGAGTTCTTGCGCGAGCCGCAGCCCAAGGTGATGTTTACCATGGCGCCCGAGGTAATGCCGCGGGTGATTGAGCGAGCATCGACGTTTGCCGACGACACCGTCAAGGCGGCGGCTCTGCAAACCACGCAGCGGCTCTACGAGTTCATGGATCCGCGCGTGTCCAAGACGCGCGGCCTTGTGCGCGTGGCGGAGCTCAACGACATGGAGCTCCAGGACATCTGCGTGTTTGGCGATGCGGACAAC
>DBGAZC010000116.1:0-17419 GCA_048472015.1 Collinsella sp.
AGGCTGTCGAGGCCAATCTCCTCGAGCGTGGACTCGGGCTTCATCTCGACGTCGTCAAGGCCAGCGGTCTCGCGGATAACGTCGCAAACGCGCTCGAAGGTCTTCTGATCTGCCATGGTAGTTCTCCTTTGTTTGTGCCCTAGGGGCGTTTTTATTTCCTATGTGCGACTACTTCCAGCGAAGTAGATAGCCACCTATATCCAAACCGGCGCCAAATCCAACGAGGGCGATGGTGTCGCCCGCAGTCAGTGCGTCGGTACGTGCCAGCCGGTCAAGCGCAAAGGGAATGCATGCGCTCGAAATGTTGCCGGTCTCGCGCAACGTGCGAACCACGCGCTCGTCCGGCACGCCCAGGCGCTTGACCGCCTGGCTCAGGATTCGTTCGTTAGCCTGATGGAATACAAAATGATCGATGTCTTCGACCAAAATGCCCGCATCGATCGCAAGATTATGGACCGTGTCGCAGATGGCGTTGACGCCGAACTTGAACACGCGGCGGCCATTCATGGACAGCACGCTCGCGCTATCTGCAGAAGCCTTAAACGGCGAGGTACCGACCAGACCGGGAACGCGCAACGTCTCGACGTCGGGCGCCGTCAAAAGCTCAACGGCAAGGGGGTTGTCTCCCCCAGCTTCAATCACTGCGGCGCCTGCCCCATCGCCAAAAAGCACGCAGGTGGCACGGTCGGTCCAGTCGAGCGCGCGCGTCATCTGCTCGGCAGCAACAACAAGCACGCGCTCGGCACGGCTGCGGGCGATATAGCCCTCGGCGACATCGAGCGCAAATACGAAGCCGGCACAAGCCGCCGAGACATCGAAGGCAGGGCACGTCGCGCCTAGTCGCTCAGCAACGGCACACGCCTCAGCGGGAACAAGGTGGTCACCCGTCGTCGTCGAGCAGACGATCAGATCCAGCTGGCTGGCGTCGATTCCGGACACCTGGAGTGCCCGCTCGCTCGCCGCTACGGCAAGGTCGTCAAGTGACTCGGTGGTGCAGACGTGGCGGCTCTTGATACCTGTGCGAGTAAAAATCCACTCATTCGAGGTATCGAGGAACTCAGACAGCTCGTCATTGGAAACACTGCGCTCAGGAAGTGCCGAACCTGTTCCAAGAATCGTGAAACCCATCACTAACCTCCTTTGAATTGTTGACGTGTTTACATCGACCAAGAGAGGATAACGCATTTCAGTCTTTGTTGACGTGTTAACATTAAATTGTCCAAATGCGACAAAGGCTTCACATTGTGTCTATCTCTCGACACCATTGCGTCATTCACTTATTCAATAAGGAGGTAGCAGCCGCTATGGATGCCCAATTAACGATTGTCGACGTAACCGGATCGACCAACGATGACCTGCTCGAGGCAGGAAAACAGGGTGCGCCGCACGGCACAGGACTTGCCGCCCGCACGCAAACGGCAGGACGCGGCCGGCGCGGCCACAAGTGGGATTCAACCGCCGGCAACCTATTGCTTTCGATTGTCCTGCGTCCATGCGTTAATCCCGCAAAGTACTCTGGTCTTGCCGCCGTC
The DNA here is from genome assembly GCA_048472015.1 of Collinsella sp. Classification (GTDB taxonomy): domain Bacteria; phylum Actinomycetota; class Coriobacteriia; order Coriobacteriales; family Coriobacteriaceae; genus Collinsella. The sequence continues at coordinate 1,533 of DBGAZC010000116.1, forward strand.
AGCGGCCTAGCGGTGCTCGAAGCACTCGAAAAGCAGGGTCTTGCAAACGAGATTGGCCTCAAATGGCCCAACGACCTGGTCGCGAGTGGACGCAAACTCGGCGGCATTCTGGTCGAGGCCGCACGCGATAACGAAGGCAAACCTTTCGCCGTCTGCGGCATTGGTGTCAACGTAAACTACACGCCCCAAGAGGTGCCCGATGGCGGCCTGGCGGCAATTGGCCTCTCGGACCTCAACGAGAGCGTTCCCGCCGTCGACATGCTCCTCGATGAGGTCTATCACGCAGTTATAGACGCTGTAGATACCTGGGCAGAGCGCCTCAACGCCAAGGAAGAAGACGCCGGTCCGCTCGCGCCCGTCCACGACGAATATATCGCTCACCTCAATTGGATCGGGAAGCACGTTATCGCCCGCTCCCCCGCTGGAGACGAGCTGGCACGAGGCATCTTTAAAACCGTCGATGCCTTTGGTCGCGCGTGTATCGAAACGGAAGGCGGCTTGCAATCCTTCCATTTTGAGGAGGCATCGCTGCGCCCCTTGAGCGAATAGGTCGCCGCAGCCGTCGGCTCGGCAGCATTACCCGGCAGTCCAAACCATCATTCAAACAAAAGAGCCCCGCTACCGTAATGGCAGCGGGGCTCTTTAAGCTATGAGCGATATCGCTTAGAGCTTGATGTCGATGTCGACGCCAGCGGGGAGGTCGAGACGCATGAGCGAATCAACGGTGCCCGAGGTGGGGTCGAGGATGTCGATGAGGCGCTTGTGGGTGCGCATCTCGAACTGCTCACGGGAGTCCTTGTTCACGTGCGGCGAGCGGATAACCGTGTACAGGTTGCGCTCGGTGGGCAGGGGGACAGGACCGGAAACGCGAGCGCCGGTCTTCTGAGCGGTCTCAACGATGAGCTTCGCGGACTGATCGACGACCTCGTGATCATAGCCCTTGAGGCGAATGCGGATCTTCTGGGTAGCCAACTTAAACCTCCAAAGAGTGCGAGAGATGTTCTCGCGGATTACGTAACAGGGAGCTCGAACTTAGGCGTTCTTGCTCATGACCTCGTCCACAATGGACTTGGGCGCGGGCTCATAAGAGTCGAACTGCATCGTGTAGGATGCACGGCCCTGGGTCTGGGAGCGAAGGTCGGTAGCGTAACCGAACATCTCGCCCAGCGGCACCTTGGCACGGATGAGCTTGCTGTTCTTGCGATCCTCCATGCCCTCGATCTTGCCGCGGCGACCGGAGAGGTTGCCCATAACGTCGCCCATGTACTGCTCGGGGGTCTCGACCTCGACAGCCATGATCGGCTCGAGCAGCTGCGGATCGGACTTCTTGAGGGCGTCCTTGATAGCCATGGAACCGGCGATCTTGAAGGCGGCCTCGGAGGAGTCGACCTCGTGGTAAGAACCGTCGAACAGGGTGACCTTAACGTCGAGGACCGGGAAGCCGGCGATAACACCGGTGTTCAGGGCCTCCTGGATGCCCTTGTCGATGGACGGGATGTACTCCTTGGGCACGACGCCGCCGACGATAGCGTTGACGAACTCGTAGCCGAAGCCCTCCTCCATCTTCTCGAGCTTGATGACGGCGTGGCCGTACTGACCGCGACCGCCGGACTGACGGACGAACTTACCCTCAGCCTTCTCGACGTCGTGACCAGCGGTCTCGCGGTAGGCAACCTGGGGCTTACCGACGTTAGCGTCAACCTTGAACTCGCGGAGCAGACGGTCGACGATGATCTCGAGGTGCAGCTCGCCCATGCCGGCGATGATGGTCTGGCCGGTCTCGTGGTTGGTGGACACCTGGAAGGTCGGGTCCTCCTCGGCGAGCTTGGTCAGAGCCAGGGACATCTTGTCCTGCTCGGCCTTGGTCTTGGGCTCGATGGCAACGTCGATAACGGGCTTAGCGAACTCGATCTTCTCGAGGACGATCTCCTTGCCCTCTTCGCACAGGGTGTCACCAGTGGTGGAGTTCTTGAAGCCGACGCAAGCGACAATGTCGCCGGCGGCGGCGTCGTCACGGTCGATACGCTCGGCGGCGTTCATCTCGAGGATGCGGCCGAGGCGCTCGCGCTGACCGTTGGAAGCGTTGACCACGTAGGAGCCGGACTCGGCGCGGCCGGAGTAAACGCGGACATAGGTAAGCTTACCGACGAACGGGTCGGTCATGATCTTGAAGACCAGGCCGGAGAAGGGCTCGTCGAAGGAAGGATGACGCTGGATCTCCTCGCCGGTATCCGGATCGGTACCGGTGACGGCCTCAACGTCGAGCGGGCTGGGCAGGTAGTCGACGACAGCGTCGAGCAGCTCCTGAACGCCCTTGTTCTTGTAGGCGGAGCCCACGAAGACGAGGTTGAGCTCGTTGGCCAGAACACCCTTGCGCAGAGCGGCCTTGAGCTCCTCGACGGTGAAGTCCTCCTCCATGAGGATCTTCTCCATGAGCTCGTCGTCAAAGCTGGCAGCAGCGTCGAGGAGCTCCTCGCGCTTGGTAGCAGCGATGTCAGCGAACTCAGCCGGGATCTCGTCCATCGGCTCGGGGTAGGTCATGCCCTTCTCGTCGGCCTTGAAGTCCCATGCAGTCATGGTGACCAGGTCGATGACGCCCCAGAAGTTGTCCTCGGCGCCCATCGGGACCTGAGCGGCCACGGCGTTGGCGTCGAGACGATCCTTCATGGTCTCGATAGCGTTGAAGAAGTCAGCGCCCACGCGGTCATACTTGTTGATGAAGGCGATGCGGGGGACGTTGAAGGTAGAAGCCTGACGCCAAACGGTCTCAGACTGGGGCTGAACGCCGGCAACAGCGTCGAAGACGGCGACAGCGCCATCGAGGACGCGCAGGCAGCGCTCGACCTCGGCGGTGAAGTCAACGTGGCCCGGGGTGTCGATGATCTGGATGCGGTAGTCCTTACCGTCCTTGTTCCAGAAGCAGGTGGTAGCAGCGGAGGTAATGGTTACGCCGCGCTCCTGCTCCTGAACCATCCAGTCCATGGTGGCAGCGCCCTCATGGACCTCACCGATCTTGTGGGTCTTACCGGTGTAGTAAAGAATACGCTCGGTCGTGGTGGTCTTACCGGCATCGATGTGAGCCATGATGCCGATGTTACGGGTATCGGAAAGCTTGTACTTAGGCTTAGCCATGTTAGTTCCTTACCTTAACTTACCAACGATAGTGAGAGAACGCGCGGTTGGCCTCGGCCATCTTGAAGACGTCCTCACGCTTCTTGACGGAAGCGCCCAGGCCGTTGGAAGCGTCGAGGATCTCGTTGGCGAGACGCTCGGCCATGGTCTTCTCCTTGCGAGCGCGGGAGAAGTTGACGATCCAGCGGATGCCCAGAGCGGTGGAACGACGGGAGTTGACCTCCATCGGGACCTGATAGGTAGCGCCACCGACACGCTTGGGCTTAACCTCGAGCGTGGGCTTGACGTTGTCCATAGCCTTCTTGAAGGTAGCGAGAGCGTCGCCACCCTCGGACTTCTCGGCAACGATCTCGAAAGCGGTGTAAACGATGCGCTCAGCGGTGGCCTTCTTGCCGTCAAGAAGGACCTTGTTGATGAGCTGAGTCACCAGGCGGTTGTTGTAAACGGCGTCAGGCTGAACCTCACGACGATTAGCTGCTGCACGACGCGGCATGTGAAATCTCCTTAAGTGTCTACCGTGCGGCCCTTAGGCGGCACACGGCGAAAGTATCAAAACGTTATCTGGCTTATTTAGCCTTGGGGCGCTTAGCACCGTACTTGGAACGGGCCTGCATACGGTTCTGGACCGGAGCAGCGTCGTAGGCGCCACGGATGACGTGATAACGGACACCAGGGAGGTCACGGACACGACCGCCGCGGACGAGCACGATGGAGTGCTCCTGCAGGTTGTGGCCCTCACCCGGGATGTAAGCAGTAACTTCGATGCCGTTGACGAGGCGAACACGGGCAACCTTACGAAGAGCCGAGTTCGGCTTCTTGGGGCTCGTGGTGAAGACGCGGGTGCACACGCCGCGCTTCTGGGAGTTGTGCTGCAGAGCAGCGTTCTTGGACTTCTTGGGCACGGAACGACGGCCCTGGCGAACCAGCTGGTTAATAGTAGGCAAAGCGTACTCCTTCTCGAATGATTCCAGCTTTCTGTAAAGTGCAACGGCTTGAATCGAGGGGTCAGCATCCCCCTACGAAACACGCAGTTCGATAGGATACGTGGCGTTAGCTGTGCCGTCAACAGACCACGCCGCCGGGCGTATCCCAAAATAGCCATATTTCCGCAAAGCCTACACAAAAGGAATCCCCTCCTGTGCGCGGTGGTGGATCCCCGGCCCGGGCGGCCTATCAAGATTTTGCCGCATACTTCCGAAATTCAGACGAATACCGCTCGCTTTAACCGCCCATTTACCGCAAAAGAGGCCGCTTCCCCTAGTAGGAAGCGACCCCAAATCTTACGAATAGACGATGGTAAAGGGCTCTTTCGTTTCGGTCTCTCCTGTTGACGTGCACCTCGTGCCCTCAAGCGTTACTGAGACCACTTGATCGACATCAATCAACTTCGTTGGCACCCAGATGTTCTCTCCGCTATTGCGCGCATAAGAAAAATATAAGTTGAACACCCCTGCGTCGTCATCTTCGATAATCTGCTCCGATCCATCCTTGTAGCTGACGGTCAGCTTATTATCAACTGCTTCATAGCCCAAATCATCGATGTGCGTCTGGATGGAAAACGGGCTAATCTCAAGAGGCGAGTCACCGGAGCGGAGTTCCTTTGTATCGACGCACGCTCCAATATTGAACTCGGGTGTCGACGCCTCAAACCGCCTCGCACTCTCACCTTCACCCTCGGTCCAATGGATATTCCAGGTGACAGCATGTTGCAAATCTCGCTCGCGATCCATAGCGGCAAAGTACATCGTGCCATTAATGACAGTATCGCTTGATGTGTCCTTATCAATTGTGCTGCGTGTGTCAGGCCATTCCTCGCCGAACTTCATATCGGGCGTGCCGATGCCCTGCTCTTCTTCACCATAGAGAACAAGTTCGCCAATCTCTGCTGCTGGCTTGTAGTAGTTAACTCCATTTGGATTGGACAACGTAAACGTCACGGCTCCGCAGCCGTTTTGGTCGATTGCCATCTCATGGATATCAAGCGTATAGCCGTTGCCCTCGACGGACAGATTAACCTCCTGGACTGCGCCTTCCAGGCTTTGGGGCGCGATGCCATCGCCAAACTCTCTGGTGTAGGTATATTTAGTTCCCGATGAGCCGCCGTTGGTCCAGGTAATGGAATCCCCGTTGCCGTGGTTTCCCCAGGCAGAGGCAAAATAGCTGGAATTGACGACGGCGTAGGCGACCCCTCCGGTCGCCAGCACTCCGGCAAGGCATCCGATCACGGCAACATACAGAGGCTTCGCGTGACCCTTTCGGCGAAGCGGCTCACCAGCAGCGGCATAAAGAACACGGTCAGCAAGATCGCTATCGGCTTGGACGGACTCGAAGGCCTGCTTGATTTGATTGGATTTCACGGTCGCCCTCCTCTAGGATGAACTTGAGCTTCGATCTGCCGCGAGCCAAACGCGTTCGAACAGTCGCGGCTGGCACATGCAATAACTCGGCAATCTCTGAGGTCGAAAAGCCCAGATAGTAATAGAGCATGATGGGAACACGGAATCGTTCCGGAAGTCGCATAACGTCTGACAGGACCGCCTTGGTCTCCTCCTGCGCCGTCGAAAGCGAATCGGCCAGGTTCTCAATATCCTCCACACGCCTCCATGGCTTTCGAAAGAGAGATTTGCATTCATTGATCGTGACCCGGATAAGCCATCGACGAAGATGTTCCCAGCTTTCAAATTGGGCATCGCTTTTGAGTAACTTCAGAAAGACGTCTTGAGCGACATCGTCGGCATCGGCACGATCGCGCAGATACGTCAATGCGATTCGAAACACGACATCACGGTGATCCTCGACCGCCTGTCTAAATGCTTGTTCTTCCATAATCACCTCCCGGTGATGCTGATGTTTCTTGCTGAGGCCCTCACCATAGATACGCTTTGACCGAACGAAATGTTTCAAATTCAAGCAGGAATAACCTACCAAAAAAACCCTGCCCCTTATTGGCAAGGGATCGACGGAACGCAACAGGTTGAGCATACGCAAGCGAGCGGCCCCCAGAGCGTACAAGGTGGCATGAAAAAGGCAGGGCATTGACCTTTTGGTCATGCCCTGCCTTTTGAATGACAGATTGTAGCTCTGGGGGCCGCGCAGCGACGGAGATCGCCGCCGTTCGTTAGAACGGCGGAACTAGTTACTCCTCGTCGTTGTCCTTGGCCTCTTCGGCGTCGTCGGTGTCCACGAGCTGGTTGAGCAGCTCATCGAGAGAAGCCATGTCCTCGTTGATGGCACCGTTGGCGGGAGCCTTCTTGTCGTCGATCGGGGCGCCCAGGAGCTCCTCGTCGGCGTCGGCGTGATGCGTCGGAGCGGAGGTACCCAGCAGGATATCGTCCGGACCGTCGGGGCTAAAGACCATCTGCAGCAGCTGCGAGAGGTCTTCCTCGTCGGCAACGTCGTCGTTGTTCTCGAGGATGTAGAGCAGGTCGTGGGCCTCCAGGCCGTCACGGAGCTCCTCGATCGCCTTGGCACCGATACCATCGATGCGCAGCAGATCCTCCTCGGACTTGCCGACCAGGTCGCCGACCGTCTCGATGCCGACCTCGCTGAACTTGTTGGTCCAGCGCTGCGACACGCCCAGGTCGTCGAACAGGTACAGGCGAGCCTTCTCGGCGGAGATGGTGTGGCCGTTGCGGGTGAACGAACCGTCAGCACCACCGAACTCGTCGTAGCCGGCCCAGTCGAGCTGCTGCGGGAGCTGCTCGTCCAGGTCCTTGAGCTCCACCGGAGCCCACTCGGGCAGCGACTTGGCGTTGGGCGAAGCCGGACCGTCGATGTCGACATAGCCGTCGGCCGTACGATACGTCAGCTTGGCGTTGGCGTACGGCTTGAGGCCGGTACCGGCCGGGATCTTCTTACCGACGATGACGTTGGACTTAAGGTCGAGCAGGTGGTCGACCTTGCCCTCGATGGCAGCCTCGGTAAGGACGCCGGCGGTACGGATGAACGAAGCGCTCGACAGCCAGGAGTCGATGTTGGACGCGACCTTGAGCGTACCCAGGATGACGGGCTCGGCCACGGGGGCCTGACCGCCCAGACGGGCAACGCGCTCGACCTCGTCGGCGAACTCATAGCGGTCGACGTACTGACCAAGCAGGTACTTGGAGTCACCGGGGTTGGTGATCTGAACGCGACGCAGCATCTGACGTGCGAGCACCTCGATGTGCTTGTCGTTCAGGTCAACGCCCTGGCTGGTGTAGACGTCCTTGACGCTCTCGACGAAGGTGTGCATCGTCGACTCGATGTCGGTCAGCTTGCGCAGGTTGCGGAAGTTGACGAAGCCCTTGGTGATCTGATCGCCGGCGCGAACCTCGCAGCCGTCCTCGATCTCGGGCATAAAGCGCACCGAAGCGGGGACGCGACGCTCGTCGAGGACACGGGTGTGGTCCTCGGAGTCGGTGAGCGTCAGCACGTACTCGGACTTCTCGGGCTTAATCGAGAGGTGACCGGAGTACGGAGCCAGCTCGGCCTCGCGACCCAGGATCTTCTCGTTGACGTTGCCGACGATATCGAACATACGGCTGACCGTAGGCAGACCCTGCGTAATATCGTCGACGCCAGCGACGCCGCCGGAGTGAATGGTACGCATCGTAAGCTGCGTACCGGGCTCGCCGATGGACTGGGCGGCAATAATGCCGACCGCGGTACCGATGGCGACCGGACGACGGGTGGAAAGATCCCAGCCGTAGCACTTCTGGCACACGCCGTACTTGGAGCGGCAGGTGAGCAGCGCGCGAAGCTTGACCTTCTTGAGGCCGGCATCGACCATCTTCTGGATGTCGGCGACCTTCTCGATGTAGCCGTCCTGCTCAAAGAGCACGGTGCCATCGGGAGCCACGACGTCCTCAATGAAGCAACGGCCGACGAGGTCGGTGTTGAGGTCGGTGGTGCCGGGGATGATGAGGTTGTAGGTAACGCCCTCGTGCGTACCGCAGTCCTCCTCGCGGACGATGACGTCCTGGGCCACGTCGACCAGACGACGGGTCAGGTAACCAGAGTCCGAAGTGTGGGATGCGGTATCGACCAGGCCCTTACGGGCGCCGTAGGTCGAAATGAAGTACTCGAGCGGCAGCAGGCCCTCGCGGAAGTTCGCCTTAATGGGAAGGTCGATCGTCTCGCCGGACATGTCTGCCATCAGGCCACGCATGCCGCCGAGCTGACGCAGCTGGGTCTTAGAACCACGGGCGCCGGAGTCGGCCATCATGTAGAGCGGGTTCTCCTCGTCGAACATGTCGAGCATGAGCGCTGCGACCTTGTCGGTACAAGCGGTCCACTCGTTAACGACTTCGATGTGGCGCTCCGTCTCGTTGATGAAGCCCTCCTCGAAGTACTCGTTGATCTGGTCGACGTTGGCCTGGGCGCGGTCGAGCAGCTCCTGCTTCTCGGCAGGGATGAGAGCGTCCCACACCGAGATGGTGAGGCCAGCGCGGGTAGCGTAGTGGAAGCCGGAGTATTTGATGGCGTCGAGAATCGGGCCGACCTTGGCCTCGGGGTAACGATCGCAGCAGTCGGCAACCAGCTTGGCCACGTCGCCCTTGACCATCTTGTAGTTCATGAACTCGTAGTCTTCGGGCAGGCACTGGCGGTTGAAGATAATGCGGCCGATGGAGGTCTCGAAGCGAGCGGTCTTGTTGCTGGTGACGTCGTAGTCGACGAACTCGTTCTTGCCGTTCTTGACGCGGAAGATACGGGTGCCGTCCTCGTTGATGACGTTGGCATCGGCAGCGGACACGCGGACCTGGATCTTGGCCTGCATGTCGACCTCGGAACGGCAGTCATAGGCGTGCAGCGCGTCGTCGAAGCTGGCGAACACGTGGTTCTCGCCCGGCAGACCGTCGCGGACCTGGGTCAGGTAGTACACACCGATGATCATGTCCTGCGAGGGGATGTTGACCGGCTTGCCGGATGCCGGCGAGCGCAGGTTGTTCGCAGAGAGCATGAGCACGCGGGCCTCGGCCTGAGCCTGGCTGGACAGCGGCACGTGGACAGACATCTGGTCGCCGTCGAAGTCGGCGTTGAAGGGCGAGCAGACCAGCGGGTGCAGGTGGATAGCCTTGCCCTCGACCAGCACCGGCTCAAAGGCCTGGATGGACAGACGGTGCAGGGTCGGTGCACGGTTGAGCAGCACGACGCGGCCGTCGATGACCTCTTCGAGGATGTCCCACACAAAGGTGGCACCGCGGTCGATAGCGCGCTTGGCGCCCTTGATGTTCTCGACCTTGCCAAGCTCGACCAGGCGCTTCATGACGAAGGGTTTGAAGAGCTCCAGCGCCATGGTCTTGGGCAGACCGCACTGGTGCAGCAGCAGCTTGGGGTCGGTAACGATAACCGAACGGCCGGAGTAGTCGACACGCTTACCCAGCAGGTTCTGACGGAAACGACCCTGCTTGCCCTTGAGGGCCTCGGCGAGCGACTTGAGCGGGCGACCGCCACGGCCAGAGACCGGGCGACCACGACGGCCGTTGTCGAACAGGGCGTCCACGGACTCCTGGAGCATGCGCTTCTCGTTGTTCACGATGATCGCAGGGGCGTCCAGGTCGAGCAGGCGCTTGAGTCGGTTGTTACGGTTGATCACGCGACGATACAGGTCGTTGAGGTCGGACGCGGCGAAGCGGCCGCCGTCGAGCTGGACCATCGGGCGCAGATCGGGCGGAATGACCGGGATGACATCCAGGATCATGTTCGCGGGGCTGTTGCCGCCCTTCAGGAAGGCGTCAACGACCTCGAGGCGCTTAACGGCCTTCTCGCGCTTCTGCTTCTGGGAATCCTCGTCGGCGATGATGGCCTTGAGCTTCTCGGCCTCGGAGGGGAGGTCGATGGCAGCGAGCAGGTCGCGGACGGCCTCGGCACCCATACCACCCTTGAAGTACATGGAGTAGTAACGGGTCATCTCGCGGAACAGCGGCTCATCGGAGATGAGGTCGCGCTCGGTGAGCTTCATGAAGGCGTTGAAGGCGTCCGTGCGGAGCTGCTTCTCGTCCTTGCACTCTTCCTCGATGTCGACGATGCCAGAGGCGATCTCCTCGGGGGTCAGCGGCTCCTCGTCGGAGAACTCGTCAAAGTTCTCGGGGTTGCCCTGCTCCTTGAGGGACTCGATCTGGCGGGCGCACTCGGCATCGATCTCTTCCAGATCGGCGGCGAGCTCCTCGCGCAGGTCGTCAGCGTCGGCCTCGCGAGCCTCGTAGTCGACCTCGGTGATGATGTAGCTGGCAAAGTACAGAACCTTCTCGAGGTCCTTGGACTTGATGTCGAGCATACGGCTCATCGGGAAGCTCGTGGGGCTCTTGAAGTACCAGATGTGGGACACGGGAGCGGCGAGCTCGATGTGACCCATGCGCTCGCGACGAACCTTGGCCGAGGTGACCTCGACGCCGCAGCGCTCGCAGACGATGCCCTTAAAGCGGATGCCCTTGTACTTGCCGCAGGAGCACTCCCAGTCCTTGGCGGGACCGAAGATCTTCTCGCAGAACAGGCCGTCCTTCTCGGGCTTGAGGGTACGGTAATTGATGGTCTCCGGCTTCTTGACCTCACCGTGCGACCAGGAACGGATCTGGTCGGCGGAGGCAAGGGAGATCTTTACCGAGTCAAAATCAGTAGCTTCGAAATCTGCCACAGTCAACTACTCCTTATCAGTGGTCGTGGCGGCGACAGCCTCGGGTGCCTCGGCGGTCTCGGCATCCTGGGCCTCGACGTCGGTGTCAACGCCGGCGAGCGCAGCCAGGTCGTCGAGAGCAGAGGTCTCCTCGGCGGTCACAGGGGCGGAGGCGTCCTCGTCGGCATCGTGCATGGGCTCGATGTCCAGTGCGAGGGAACGGATCTCCTTGACGAGAACCTTGAAGGACTCGGGGATACCCGGAACCGGGACGTTCTCGCCCTTGACGATGGACTCGTAGGTCTTGACGCGGCCCACGGTATCGTCGGACTTGACGGTCAGGATCTCCTGCAGGACGTTGGCAGCACCGTATGCGTACAGTGCCCAAACTTCCATCTCGCCGAAGCGCTGGCCGCCGAACTGAGCCTTGCCGCCCAGCGGTTGCTGGGTAACCAGGCTGTAAGGGCCGGTCGAACGGGCGTGGATCTTGTCGTCGACCATGTGGCCGAGCTTGAGGATGTAGGACGTACCCACGGTAATGGGCTCGCGGAACTCCTCGCCGGTGCGGCCGTCGAACAGGCGGGTCTTGCCGCGCTCGTCAAGCTGGGTGACAAACTCGGGGCGCATGTGATCGCCAAAGGCAGCGGTGGCCTTGTTGAGCATGTTCTTGTTGGCGCGACGGATGACCTCGGCGATCTCGTCCTCCTTGGCGCCGTCGAAGACGGGCGTCGAGACGAAGAACGGACCGGGGACATACTTGTCGGAGTCGGCATCCTCGGTATCCCAACCGCAGGCAGCAGCCCAGCCAAGGTGGCACTCGAGCAGCTGACCGACGTTCATACGCGAAGGAACGCCCAGCGGGTTGAGGATAACGTCGATCGGGGTACCGTCAGCCATGTAGGGCATGTCCTCGACCGGCAGAACGTTACAGATAACGCCCTTGTTGCCGTGGCGACCGGCGATCTTATCGCCCTGCTGGATCTTACGACGCTGGGCGACGTAGACGCGCACCTGCTCGTTGACGCCGGGGGCCAGGTCGTCGCCGTTCTCGCGGCTAAAGCGGACGACGTCGATGACGCGGCCATAAGCGCCGTGAGGCATCTTAAGGGAGGTGTCGCGAACATCGTGAGCCTTGGCACCGAAGATGGCGCGCAGCAGGCGCTCCTCGGCGGTCAGAGCGCTCTCGCCCTTAGGCGTGACCTTGCCGACCAGGATGTCGCCAGGGCCGACCTCGGCGCCGATGCGGATGATGCCGTCCTCGTCGAGGTTGGCAAGCATGTCCTCGGAGAGGTTCGGGATCTCGCGAGTGATCTCCTCGGGGCCGAGCTTGGTGTCGCGGGCGTCGATCTCGTGACGGGTGATATTGATGGTCGTCAGCAGGTCCTCGGCCACCAGGCGCTCGGACACGACGATACCGTCCTCGTAGTTGAAGCCTTCCCACGGCATGTATGCCACGGTGAGGTTCTGGCCCAGTGCGAGCTCGCCATGATCGGTCGAAGGACCGTCGGCCAGAGGCTCGCCCTGCTCAACGGTGTCACCGACGCGCACGAGTGGACGGTGGTTGATGCAGGTGGACTGGTTGGAGCGCTGGTACTTGGCCAGGTGATACTCGTCCATGCCGCCGGCGTGCTTGACGATAATCTTGGAGGCGTCGGCATAGATGACTTCGCCGGCGTTCTTGGCCAGGGTAACCTCGCCAGAGTCCAGGGCGGCGCGACGCTCCATGCCGGTACCGACATAGGGAGCGGCGGGGTGAACCAGCGGCACGGCCTGACGCTGCATGTTGGCGCCCATGAGCGTACGCTTGGCGTCGTCGTGCTCGAGGAACGGAATCAGCGTGGCTGCGACGGAGAGCATCTGACGCGGCGAGACGTCCATGTAGTCGACGTCCTCGACAGGCACGTCGGCGGGAGCGCCGAAGGAGCCGTCGAAGTCGCGGGTACGGGCGATCACGGTATGCGGACGGACGATCTTGCCCTCGGCATCGGTCGTGATGAACTCGTTGGTCTTGGGATCGAGCGGCGTGTTGGCCGGCGCGATGACGTGCTTCTCTTCCTCGTCAGCGGTCATCCAGTCGATCTGGTCGGTGGCAACGCCGTTCTCGACACGACGGAACGGGGCCTCGATGAAGCCATACTCGTTGACGCGGGCGTAGAGGGCGAGCGAGCCGATCAGGCCGATGTTGGGGCCTTCGGGGGTCTCGATCGGGCACATGCGGCTGTAGTGCGAGTTGTGAACGTCGCGGACGGCCGTCGGCACGTTGGTGCGGCGGCTGGAGCCCGACTTGTGGCCGGCAAGGCCGCCAGGGCCGAGTGCGGACAGACGGCGCTTGTGAGTCAGACCGGTCAGGGGGTTCGCCTGGTCCATGAACTGCGAGAGCTGCGAGGAACCGAAGAACTCCTTGATAGAGGCCACGATCGGACGGATGTTGATGAGCGACTGCGGGGTGATCTCGTCGATGTCCTGGGAGCTCATGCGCTCACGGACGACGCGCTCCATACGGCTCATGCCGATACGGAACTGGTTGGCGACGAGCTCGCCGACGGTGCGAATGCGGCGGTTGCCAAAGTGGTCGATGTCGTCGACCTTGAAGCCCTGCTCGCCGGCAGCGAGGGACAGCAGGTAGCGAAGCGTAGCGACGATGTCCTCGTCGGTGAGCACCGTGACCTCTTCCTCGGTGGTGAGGTTGAGCTTCTTGTTGACCTTGTAACGACCGACGCGGGCCAGATCGTAGCGCTGCGGGTTGAAGAGCAGGCCCTCGAGCAGGCTGCGGGAAGCATCCACGGTGGGAGGCTCGCCCGGGCGCAGACGACGGTAAATCTCGATGAGGGCGTCCTCGCGAGTGAGGGCGGTATCGCGCTCGAGGGTGCGCTTGATCACATCGGAGTTGCCGAGCAGCTCGATGATATCGTCGTTGGTGACGGCGATGCCAAGGGCGCGCAGGAACATCGTGGCGCTCTGCTTGCGCTTACGGTCGATGGAGACCATGAGCTGGTCGCGCTTGTCGACCTCAAACTCGAGCCAGGCACCGCGGGACGGGATGATCTGAGCCTTGTAGATCTGCTTGCCCGAATCCATCTCGGAGCTGTAGTACACGCCCGGGGAGCGGACGAGCTGCGAGACGACGATACGCTCGGTACCGTTGATGATGAAGGTGCCCTGATCGGTCATCATGGGGAAGTCGCCCATAAAGACGAGCTGCTCCTTGATCTCGCCGGTCTCCTTGTTGGTGAGACGGACGTCAGTCAGAAGCGGGGCCTGATAGGTCATGTCCTTCTCGCGGCACTCCTCGACGGTGTGCGCGGGGTCGCCGAACTGATGCTCGCCGAAGGTAACCTCGAGAACATGGTTCTGACTCTGGATGGGGCTGGATTCCTTGAACGCCTCACGAAGGCCCTCGTCCTTAAAACGCTCAAAGGATTCCCTCTGAACAGAGATAAGGTTGGGGAGCTCCATGGCCTCCGGGATTTTCCCGAAGCTGACGCGCTTGCGCTCAGTGGCAGTGTATGCGTAGGTCACCAGGTTTTTCCTCCTTCACGGAAATGCTCGGTGGATTGGCGAGGCATAGCTTCGCCAGTTATCGCAACCTAATAGTTTATCAGGTACCGACCGTTGAGCAAGAAAAGCCTTGACGCGATTGAGTTTTTGGAGTAGCAAAGTTTTTCGACAGAAAATGCGCAGGTAAATGTATATGTATCGAACACCTGTTCATATATTTTCTGTGAACAGAGGGCTGGCAATCGCAGCTCTTATAAAAAAACGGGCGCGAACCGAAGTCCGCACCCGTAAATGTCGATGCCCGAAAGGCTTATTTGCGCATCAAACCGCCGCGCTCGTCGATGGCATCCCAGAAGGCGCCGGCAAAGCGAGGATCGCTTGCAGCCATGAGGGCGTTGGTAGCCATCCAGCCAGACGGGGTACCGGTATCGTAGCCCGACAGCGGGTCGATGACGACGGCATACATGGCCTCGCGGTCGAGCGAGCGGGCCATAGCGTCGGTCAGCTGGATCTCGCCGCCCTTACCGGCCTGCTGATCGGCCAGCAGATCCATGACCAACGGGCTCAGCAGGTAGCGACCGACGATGTACAGGTTGGACGGAGCCGCCTCGGGAGCGGGCTTCTCGACCAGGCCGCCGATACGCCAAACGGCACCGGGCTCGTCGTCGGCGGCATTCTCGAAGCCCTCGAGAGCGCCCACGCGATCGCCGGCGATAACGCCATAGCGGCTGACCTCCTCGGGAGCGCACGCGGCAACGGCGATAACAGAAGCGCCACCGTGTTCCTTGGAGACGGCAAGCATCTTGTCGCAGATGTCACGGTTGGGCACAACGTAATCGCCCAGAAGAACCAGGAAGTTCTCCCCTGCCACAGCGTCGGCGGCAGAGCGAATGGCGTGGCCAAGGCCCTTGGGCTCGTACTGATAACGGAAGTCGACCGGCATACCACCAGCATGGGCGACGGCGTCGGCGTAGGCGTCCTTGCCACGCTCGCGAAGCAGGTTCTCGAGCGAGCGATCGGGCTGGAAGTAGCTCAGCAACTCGGGCTTGCCAGGAGAGGTGACGATAATAGCATCGTCGACCTCATCGGGGTCGAGCGCCTCCTCAACGACGTACTGGATGACCGGTTTGTCGAGCACCGGCAGCATCTCTTTAGGCGTGCACTTGGTGCCAGGCAGAAAACGCGTGCCAAGACCGGCGGCGGGGATGATTGCCTTCATGTTATTCAAGGATCCTTTCGCAGGCGCAGGATGCGCCCTGTGTGTGCGGCACGGCGGCTGCAGACCAAATTGCGATACCGGTTTATCTTACCGCCGTTAATTAACGTTAATGTAGGCAAGCGCCATTCTTCAGCAGGTCAACGCAAATTATTGCTCGAATGGTGCAATTTTATCGCCCAACGGTAGCAACGCCAAAGCACCGCAAGCGGCAGCAATTTGTATGCCGAGCCAACAAAATAGAGGGATCAAAACGAAAAAGACGGGGTTCGCAATGCGAACCCCGTCTGCAAAGAAATCTGGCGAGAAAGCCTGATTACTTGAGGGTGACAGCAGCGCCAGCAGCCTCGAGCTTCTCCTTGGCAGCCTCGGCGTCCTCCTTCTTGGCACCCTCGAGAACAGCCTTGGGAGCGCCCTCGACGACCTCCTTGGCCTCCTTCAGGCCAAGGT
>DBGAZC010000117.1:0-3327 GCA_048472015.1 Collinsella sp.
GTAGGGTAAATCTCCGATCGCAAGGAGACACAAATGGTGAAAAAGTCACCGGAAAACACTACTCCCGCAATTGTGGACAACGTAGAGGCGCTTGAGGCTAAGCTCGCTCAGATGCGAGAGGCCCAGGCGCTTTTTGCTACGTACACGCAGGAGCAGGTCGACAAGATCTTCTATGAGGCCGCCATGGCCGCCAACAAGGCTCGTATCCCGTTGGCGAAAATGGCCATCGAGGAGACCGGCCGCGGCGTTCTTGAGGACAAGGTCATCAAGAACCACTACGCCGCAGAGTACATCTACAACGCTTACAAGAACACCAAGACCTGTGGTGTCCTGGAGCGCGACGAGGCTTACGGCATCACCAAGATCGCCGAGCCCATCGGCATCGTGGGCGCCGTCATCCCGACGACCAACCCCACCTCCACCGCAATCTTCAAGACGCTGATCAGCCTGAAGACCCGCAACGCCATCATCATCTCCCCGCACCCGGCTGCCGCCAAGTGCACCATCGCCGCCGCCAAGCTCGTGCTTGACGCCGCCGTCAAGGCTGGTGCCCCCGAGGGCATCATCGGCTGGGTCGATGTCCCCTCCATCGAGCTGACCAACATGGTCATGCGCGACGTCGACATCATCCTCGCCACCGGTGGCCCGGGCATGGTCAAGGCCGCCTACTCCTCGGGCAAGCCCGCCCTGGGCGTTGGCGCCGGTAACACCCCGGTCGTCATCGACGACACCGCCGACGTTCTGCTCGCAGTCAACTCCATCATCCACTCCAAGACCTTCGACAACGGCATGATCTGCGCTTCCGAGCAGTCCGTGACCGTCATCGACACCATCTACGACCAGGTCAAGGCCGAGTTCCAGAAGCGCGGCTGCTACTTCGTCAAGCAGGGTGCCGAGATGGAGGCCCTGCGTGCCGCCATGTTCAAGAACGGCGCTCTCGATCACCGAATCCCCGGCATGGCTGCCGCCAAGATCGCCGAGCTCGCCGGCATCGAGGTTCCCGCCAAGACCAAGATCCTGATCGCCGAGGTCACCTCCACCGACCCCGCCAAGGAGGAGTTCTCCCACGAGAAGCTCTCCCCGGTCCTGGCCATGTACCACGCCAAGGACTTCCAGGAGGCCGTCGACAAGGCCGAGCACCTGGTGCTCGCCGGTGGCCCGGGCCACACCGCCTCTCTGTACGTGCACCCCGCCCAGGCCGAGAAGATCAGCCTGTTCGAGCACGTCATGAAGGCCTGCCGTATCGTCATCAACACCCCGTCCTCGCACGGCGGCATCGGTGACCTGTACAACTTTGGCATGAAGCCGTCTCTGACCCTGGGCTGCGGCTCCTGGGGCGGCAACTCCGTCTCCGAGAACGTTGGGGTGAAGCACTTGATCAACGTTAAGACTGTGGCCGAGCGCCGTGAGAACATGCTGTGGTTCCGCGCTCCCGAGAAGGTCTACTTCAAGAAGGGTTCCACGCCCGTTGCCCTCGACGAGCTCGGTACCGTCATGGGCAAGAAGCGCGCCTTCATCGTCACCGACCAGTTCCTCTTCAAGAATGGCAACACCCGCGCCATCGAGGCCAAGCTCGACGAGATGGGCATCGCTCACGACTGCTTCTACGACGTCGAGCCCGATCCGTCGCTGCAGTGCGCACGTCGCGGCGCCAAGCAGATGGCTCTCTTTGAGCCGGACGTCATCATCGCCGTCGGCGGTGGCTCCGCTATGGACGCCGGCAAGATCATGTGGATGATGTACGAGCACCCCGAGTGCAAGTTTGAGGACATGGCCATGGACTTCATGGACATCCGCAAGCGTATCTTCACCTTCCCCGAGATGGGCAAGAAGGCCTACTTCGTCGCCGTCCCGACCTCTTCGGGTACCGGCTCCGAGTGCACGCCGTTCGCCATCATCACCGACAAGGAGACCGGCATCAAGTGGCCGCTCGCCGACTACGCGCTGCTCCCCAACATGGCTATCGTCGACGCCGACAACTGCATGACCGCCCCGCGCGGCCTGACCGCTGCCTCCGGCATCGATGTCATGACCCACGCCATCGAGTCCTACGTCTCCATCATGGCTTCCGACTACACTAAGGGCCTCTCCGAGCGCGCTGCTAAGCTCGTCTTCGAGAACCTGCCCTCCAGCTTCACGAACGGTGCCAAGGACCCGCATGCCCGCGAGGAGATGCACAACGCCTCCTGCATGGCCGGTATGGCCTTCGCCAACGCCTTCCTGGGCCTCAACCACTCCATGGCCCACAAGCTCGGCGCTTTCCATCACCTGCCCCACGGCCTCGCAAACGCCGTCATCCTGACCCGCGTTATGCGCTACAACGCCGCCGAGGCTCCCGTCAAGATGGGTACCTTCTCCCAGTATCCTTACCCCAACGCGCTGCACAACTACGCCGAGATGGCCAAGTACTGCGGCATCGAGGGCAAGGACGACAAGGAGGTCTTCGAGAACTTCATCACGAAGCTCGAGGAGCTCAAGGACTTCATCGGTGTCAAGAAGACCATCGCCGACTACGGTGTTGACGAGCAGTACTTCCTCGACACCCTCGACGAGATGACCGAGCAGGCATTCAACGACCAGTGCACCGGCGCTAACCCGCGCTACCCGCTCATGAGCGAGATCAAGGAGCTCTACCTGGACGCCTACTACGGCCGCGAGCCCCAGGACTACGCCGTCTGCTAGTTTTTAGCACGGTTATTTGCGGCGGGGGTGCACGGGTGTACGCACGCCCCCGCCGTTGCTTCTATCGCATCGTTGAAAGGATGCAATCATGCTGCTCCCCGATTCCAAGACCGAGCTCGTCCGTCGCGGCAACAAGGTCGTTTACGACCTGGGCGACAAGATCGTCAAGGTCTTTAACGAGACCAAGCCCGTCTCCGACGTGTTCAACGAGGCTTTGAATCTTGCCCGCATCAATGAGTGCGGCATCCGCAGCCCCAAGGCTCTCGAGGTTTCTCAGCTCGAGAACGCCAACGGCTGGGCTCTCGTGACCGAGAAGGTTCCGGGCACCACCCTTGCCGAGAAGATGACTGCCGAGCCCCAGCGCTTTGGTGAGTACCTCGAGATGTTCGTCGACCTCCAGATCGAGATCCACGGCTACACCTCCCCGCTGCTCAACCGTCAGCGCGACAAGTTCGCCCGCATGATCGACAGCCTCGATCAGCTCAATGCCACCACGCGCTACAACCTTCAGGAGCGTCTGGACGGCATGACCAAGGAGTTCAAGGTCTGCCACGGCGACTTCAACCCCTCCAACGTCATCGTCGGCGACGACGGCCAGCTCTATGTGTGCGACTGGGCACACGCCACCCAGGGCTCCCCTGCTGC